>JANODP010000211.1:0-35537 GCA_031412755.1 Schlesneria sp.
AATGGCGAGCGGCAGTAAAGGGGGTCTGGCACACCAAACTCCAACCGGCGGCTATACATGCGCGGCCTAACAAATCAGCACCCATTCGCCGCCTTTTGGAGTTTGGAGTGCCTGACCCCAGCGTGCGGACCGCAGTATCACCGATTCGATAAACGAATGTGCGAACTTTGTCACCCGAGGAAATTGCCATGCGACTCTGCCGTTTTGAAACAAAGCAATCCGAGCAGCTCGGGTTCTTCGACGATGCGACCGTGATTCCCTTGAACGCGGCCGCTGCCAAGCTCGGTGTTGCCTTTGCCGCGAGCAATGACGTGTTGGCGGCATTGCCCGGCGGAAATCAACGGCAGGTCGTGCGCGACATTCAGCAGCGACTCGGCCAGTTGCCGGCGAGCGACCTGGCCGCGCTGCGGGTGCCGGTGGAGTCGGTCCGGTTGCTGGTCCCCGTGCCCGCACCCTCCAAGCTGTTGCTGCTGGCGGGCAATTACTCCAAACACATTGAAGAGGGGGGCGGCAAGGCGACCGAACGGGCCCAGACGTTTCCGTACGTCTTCATGAAGCCGCCGCTCACGACGCTGACCAACCCCGGAGATCCGGTCCGCATTCCGGAGGTCTCGCCCGACCACATCGACTGGGAATTGGAGCTCGGCGTCATCATCGGCCGCAAATGCCAGAACGTGAAGGAGGCCGAAGCACTCGACTACGTCGCCGGTTACACGGTCGTGAACGACATCTCCGACCGCAAGTTCCGACCGAACTCGACTCGCACCCAGCGCGAGAAGGACAGTTTCTTCGACTGGCAGCATGGCAAGTGGCACGACACCTTCTGTCCGATGGGTCCGTGCATCCTGCCCGCCGACGAACAGCCCAACCCGCAGACGTTGCGCATGACATTGAAGGTCAACGGTCAGATCGAGCAGGACGGCTCAACCTCCGAGATGATCTTCCCGGTCGCCGCCATCATCGAGTTCATTTCCAACTTCGTGACGCTCGTGCCGGGCGACATTATTTCCACCGGCACGACCTCGGGTGTGGGACACTCCAAGGGCAAGTACTTGAAAGCGGGCGACGTGATGGAGGCTTGGATTGAAAGCATCGGGACGCTGCGAAATCCAGTCTTAAAGTAGCCTTCATCGCTCCGCGTGAAGACAGCCGTGTGCTGTTTCGCTTTCTATCAGTCCTACGGCGCATTCCTCACCTTCGGCTGTCTTCACGCGGAGCGATGAAGGCTACTTTGGGAACGGAACGCCGGACTGCTACTGCGGCTTGGTCTCGCTGGCGCGGGGTGGTACTGGCCCAGCTCCGGGTGGTCCGCCGAAGCCCGGCGGTGGTCCGAAGGCTTTGTTCAGGCCGGCGACCAGTTCCGCGTTGTCGAGGCTGTCGTCGCTCTTCGTGTCCCACCGATGGAACCAGTTACCGAAGTGCGCGGCCCACTCGTCCTTCGAGGTCTGGCTGTCCTTGTCCGCATCGGCCGCCTTGAGCAGTGGTGGGCCGAGAAACATGCCGGGACCGAACCCGGCCGGGGGTTTGAAACCGCCGGGGGCCGCATTGGGCGGCGGGCCGAGGGCCTCGTTGAGACCGGCGGTGATCTCTTCACCGTTCAGCGAATCGTTCTTGTCTTTGTCCCACTCGCGCAGCCACTTCGCCGACAAGTCGAGGAACTCTTGTTTCGAAAGTTTTTGATCTTTGTTGGCGTCTGCCGCCGAGAGCAGTTGCGGGCCGTGGAAGTTCCCCGGTCCAAACCCGCCGCCACCGGGGCCGCCTCCGCCCGGACCAAATCCGCCGGGGCCACCGGGACCGAAGCTCATGCCGGGCGCTCTCCCTTTCGAGGTGCCGGCCAGTTGTGCCAGGACGGACTCGCGGCGTTTGACGAGAAACGTTTCCAATGAGGTCGCGGAACCAAACATGCCCGGGCCGCCTCCGCCTGGCCCAAACCGGCCGGGGCCGAAACCGCCCGGACCTCGCGCGGCCTGTTCGGCGGCGGCACGCTTCGCATCCCGAGCAATCGGCTCTTTGAGTGCCGCTTGAACGACGGGCAGGCTCTTCGTCGTCAGGCCCTCGTCACCGAAGCACGTCTCGGTCAGCTTGCGCAATTGATTGCGATACGTCTTGAGAAAATCGTTCCAAGCCAGCAGGCGGTCGATCAGTTTGTTGTTGCCCATGTGCGGGTGAGTGATGCTCAGTTCCTGCAACTGCTCGGCGGACCCGGCCATGAAGAAGGCGCCCATCGACAGATCCATGTCCCACGGCAGCAGGACAAACTTGTTCGTCGCGGGAGACAGGTAGACGTAATAGTTGTGAACGTGCGTCAGAAAGCTGTCCATGTTGGCGAGCAGCGCGTTGGCGGCGAGGAACCCCGCAAATTCGTCGAGGTCGAGGTACTCGCCGATTTCGCGCCGAAACTTTTCGTCGTCGGCCTTGTGGATCAGCCGCAGCGCTTCGATCAACCGGCGCGACTCGCCCTTCTTCGGTTTCGATTTCGCCTCGAACCACGCATAGTCGGCCCAGTCCTCGCCCTTGTACTCCAGCCCCTGCGTCCCTTCGGGCTTGAGCAGCATCCCCTTGTCCGTTTGAAAGTGATGCCGCAGGAACGCCTTGTCGACCTCTTCGACGAGCGTGTAGAGCCCGAGTGACTCGCGCTCAAGTTCGCCATCGATCGTGAGCGTGACTTCGGCGAAGGCCGTTCGCGGTGACGGGACTCCGGCCGCCTGAAAGACCGGATACGACAGCGACTGCCGTACATGAGTCGGGTCCATCACGTTGTTGTGCAGGTTGAGCTGCTGCATGCCGTGAAAGCGTTGATCGCCGACGTAGCGGTTGAAATCGACCTTGAACGGCCGCTTGCGACTCGCACCCGACAGCATGTAGGTGCCGTTCCCTTTGAAGCGCAGACCAACCTCTTTGACGACCTCGCCGTCGAGTTCGATGTCGGCCTTCACATAGTCAAACTCGTACCCGAAGCTGCCGGGCCGAAAGCCCGGGCCGGGCCCTCCCGGGCCGGGTCCGCCGGGGCCGGGTCCTCCCGGGCCGGGGCCGCCGGGGCCGCCACGATTCGGCTGAGGCGGCGCGGCCCCTGGCGCGGGAGGGGCGCCCGGCGGTGGACCACCCGGAACGCCGCCACCGGGTGGAGGCGGCCCGAATCCGGGAAAGCCTCCCGTCGTCGGCTGCATCGCCTTCCAGTTCTCGGCCGAGACATGCAGATGAATCTTCCAGACGCGCGTCAGCCCGAAGACGCTGTCGGAGTCGTCCTTGATCCGGATGTCCGCCCGATCCTCGGCGAAGCTCTTCGAAGCACAAGCCAGCGCGACGAAGCCGATCATCAGCGCGATAATCAATGGGCGACCGGCTCTGATCATGGACGGAGATTTCCGCTCAAGAGGAGGACCATCCCGGTCAGCGAACCGACCGGGATGGCGGTATTCCGCGACGGGTTAGAAGTTTCCGAGGGGCTCGCCATCCTGATGCTCGATCAGACGGCGAAGAGTCTGCGCCGGAGTGTCCGTGCTCATCCGGCGCACCGATCCGTCCGTGATCAGGACCAGGAATAAATCCTCGGTGAGCTTTCCCAGCGCCTTGATCGGGTTCTCGGGGTCGAAGTCGAGGCCGCCGGGTTTGGTCCAGATGTCGGCTGTGTCGGGACCGGCCTGCACGACGAGAAACGTGTTCGATGTGCCATCGGTGAAGGACTGGATGCCCGGAATCGCATCGTCGGCAAACGGGGCACCGGCTCCCGTGAAGACGTGCAGCGAGGTCTTCCCGGCTTCGGTGACTCCGTCCACGTGGAAGAGGGCGGGCATCTTCTCGATCAGCGTCTTGTTGTGATCGCTGTCCCACGCCTCATCGAGTTTGAACTGGTTGTACAGCGCACCCTGGTCGAGATACGGCAACAGATGGACCCGCCAGCTCAACCCCGCCTTGCCGTCCGCCGAACGACCGGCGCCCGGAAATTTTGAGTTCACGTCGTGATAGTTGTGAAACGCGAGGCCGATCTGCTTCAAGCCGTTCATCTTCGTCCTGGCTTCCGCCTCCGCGCGGGCCTTCAACAGCGCGGGTTTCATCAAGTCTGGCAGCTTGTCGAAGCCTTCCGGAACGGGAACAAGGAATTCGATCCGGTCTCCGTTTTGTTTGATGTCCGCGGACTTCACCAGTTTTTCGATCAGCTTTCTGATCGCCTTGTCTTCGTCGGTCTCGTCGGGGAACGGAAACTGTCCCAAGCCGAGCTTGGCTTGCGCCAGATTTCCGGTGGCGATCTGGGAGATCAGGGAGGCGGCCTGTTCGTCGTTGGTGGTGACCACCAATTCCAGCAGCTTGTCGTCCGTGACTCCCGTGACCGTGATTTGAAGGGCCAGCGACTTCACTTGGAGAACCAACGCCAGCATCGGATTGAGCTGTGCGGCCTGTTCCATCAGCGCCGTCTGCGACGCCACATCGAAGGCGAACGTGAAGTCGGCCCCGAGTTGCAGTTGCGACAGAATCTTCGGCGTGCCCGGCTTTCCGGACTGCTTCGTGACGACCATCTTCTTGACCGTGTCGATCGGTCCGCAGACGACCGTCTTGTCATCCGCGAACCAGACCGCCGAGGTCTCGTTCTGGAAGAGCGTCTGTCCCTCATGAGTCTCCTCGGTCGCCTCACGCAGGACGGACTTCACGATCTCCGGTCGGTTGGCCTCGGTGTCGAGCGTGAGAATCGCCGCGAGCGGCGGCGGTGGCGGACCGGCTTCGCCAGCGGAACCAAAATCGACGGGGTTGCCGTCGTTCAATTGAATCAGGTTCGCCAGCGAGGCGTCTTCGATGTCGAGCGCGATGGAGCGGACCGAGCCATCCGCGATCATCGCCAGAAACGTCTTGTCTTTGATCTCACCGAGTGCCTTCTTGCACGCGGCCGGGTCAAACTTCAGTCCACCCGGTTTCGTCCAGACCTCGGCGGTGTCGGCCCCCGCCAGAACGGCGAGGATGGTGTTGGAGGTGCCGTCGGTGAAGTCGCGAAACGATTTTCCCTGCTCGCCATCAAACGGAGTGTCCTTGCCGGTGAAGACGTGCATCGAGGTCTTGCCTTCGTCCTTGACTCCCGGTGACTGAAAGATGGCCGGCATGTTCCCGATCAGCGTCTTGTTGTGGTCGCTGTCCCAGGCTTCGTCGAGATGGAACTGATTATAGAGGTCGGCCTGCTCGATGAACGGCAACAGATGCACTCGCCAACTGAGTCCCGTCTGGTTCCCTTCTCCGTTGCCGTTGGCACGCGGAAGCCGCATGAACGTGTCGTGGTAATTGTGGAAGGCCAGGGCGGTCTGCTTGAGGTTGTTCATGAGTTGGTTTTGTCCGATCGCCGGGGCGGGCTTTTCATCGCCGCCCGCTTCCACGCTGGGCGCTTCCAACCCGGCCGCTTTGGCGGTCTTGTTGATCGACGTTTGGTCGATGACCACGGTCACCCGCTCGATCGACTCGGGCTTGAGGTTGAACTTCTGCAATTCCCGCTCGAAGTCATTCAGCAGTCCCGCCTCCTTCATCATCAGATAGACGGGCCAGGCGGTGACTCGTTTCGGATGACCGACCACCAGACCGACGACGTCGTCGCCCAGGAACGCCGCCTCGGGAAACGTTTGGTCATTGACGGGGACCGCAGCCTTCGGCTTCGTCTCACTCAGCGGCTTGGCCTTCGCGATGGGAGGATCATCCGTCATCGCAGCAGTTTTGTCCGGCGCTCCCTGGGCTGTGGTTCCCGCCGCGTCTTTCTCGGGAGTCGGCGTCAACGTCGGCGTTGGCGTCGGCGTCGGCGTGGCGGGATTGGAGGGCTTCGCGACCGGAGCCGGATTACTCTGACCGCAACCGGTCATGATCAGGCCGCACAGCAGCGGGAACAGGAATGGCCGGATTCGTTTGAACATGACATAGACCTTCGTGGGAGAAGTGAACCGCGCACACTGCCGCAACGGTGAAGTGGGCGTGATGTTGAGCAAATTGTGCGGCGCTGGCAAGTGTCAACGACAATTTGTCTGGGTCGCGCATCCGCTCACGAAATTCAACGCGGCGAATCGACCAGTTCGAGCAGGTACTTGCCGTAACTGTTGTTCTTGAGCGGGTCGGCCAGACGGCGCAGTTGTTCGGCGCTGATGTAGCCCATCCGCCAGGCGATCTCTTCGGGGCAGGCGACCTTCAACCCCTGCCGGGCTTCGAGCACGCTGACGAACGTGGCGGCTTCCAGCAGCGAATCGTGCGTGCCCGTGTCGAGCCATGCCGTCCCGCGACCGAGCACCTCAACGCTCAGCAATCCGCGACGCAGGTACTCGCGGTTGACGTCCGTGATTTCGAGTTCTCCGCGTGCGGACGGCGCCACGTTGCGAGCGATCTCGGCTGCCGCGCCATCGTAGAAATAGAGGCCCGTCACGGCGAAGGGGGATCGTGGCTGCCGGGGCTTCTCTTCGATATCGGTCGGCCGGCCGGTCTCGTCGAGGACGACGACGCCGTAACGCTCGGGATCGCGCACGTGATAGGCGAAGACGGTGGCGCCGGTCTTCCTCGCCGAGATGGCTTGCATCGATTCCGCCAGGCCGTGGCCGTAGAAGATGTTGTCACCGAGGATCAGGCAGACCGGCTCCCCCGCCAGAAACGACTCACCGATGATCAAGGCCTGGGCAATCCCCTTCGGTGCGGGCTGCTCGGCGTACTCGAATCGCAGGCCCCACTCGGAACCATCGCCGAACAGTTGTCGATAGAGCGGCAGGTCGTGCGGTGTGCTGATGACCAGAATGTCTCGAATCCCGGCCAGCATGATCGTCGAGAGCGGATAGTAGGCCATCGGCTTGTCATAGACCGGCATCAGTTGCTTGCTCATGACCTTCGTCACGGGATGCAACCGCGTCCCCGAGCCGCCGACGAGAAGGATTCCCCTGCGCGTTGTCATGTCTGCACTTTCCCAGCATGTAGGATGGGCACTCCTGCCAGTCCCCTCTTCAACACCAAGACCGGACGGGCAGGAGTGCCCATCCTACATCCTGTTACTGGCGAGCCAACTCGTCGCGATAGTACGCCACGGTTTTGACCAGTCCGGTCCGCAGGTCGATCTCCGGCGACCAGCCGAGCAGCGACCTGGCCTTCGTGATGTCGGGGCACCGCTGCTTCGGGTCATCTTGTGGCAGAGGGACATGCTGAATCGTCGACTTCGATTCCGGGATCGCCTGCAGCACCTCCTGGGCCAGTTGCAGCATCGTGTACTCGCCCGGATTGCCGATGTTGACCGGCCCGATCTCCCGATCCTGGTCCATCATCAGCATCATGCCGCGAATCAAATCGTCGGCGTAGCAGAACGATCGCGTCTGCGTCCCGTCTCCGTAAATGGTGATCGGCTGGTCGCGCAGGGCCTGGGTGATGAAGTTCGAGATCACGCGGCCGTCGTTCGGGTCCATCCGCGGGCCGTACGTGTTAAAGATGCGGATGATCCGCACCTCCAGCTTGTGCTCCTGGTGATAGTTCACGCAGAGCGATTCGGCGACGCGCTTTCCCTCGTCGTAGCAGCTTCGAGGTCCGATCGGGTTGACGTTCCCCCAGTAGTCCTCACGCTGCGGATGAACCGTCGGGTCACCGTAGACTTCCGACGTGGACGCGTGCAACAGGCGGGCCTTGCAGCGCTTGGCCAGTCCCAGCACGTTGACGACGCCCACCGTGGACGTCTTGATCGTCTTGATCGGGTTGTACTGGTAGGCCACGGGCGAGGCGGGACACGCAAGGTTGTAGATCTGGTCCACCTCCAGCGTGATCGGCTCGACGATGTCGTGGCGGATCAGTTCAAAACGCGGGTTCCCCATCAGGTGCAGGATGTTCTCCTTGCGACCCGTGAAGAAATTGTCGAGGCAGACCACGTTGTCACCCCGTTCGAGCAACCGCTCACACAAATGGCTGCCGAGAAACCCCGACCCGCCAGTCACCAGGATGGAACGCATGACTTAGACCTTGTGATAGTTTCGATACCAGTCCACGAATCGCCCGACTCCGACTTCAATCGGCGTGCCCGGTTTGAATCCGACGTCGCGCGCCAGATCGTCCACGTCGGCATACGTCGCGAGGACGTCTCCCGGTTGGAGCGGCAGAAAGTTTTTGACCGCCTGCTTGCCAAGGGCCCGCTCCAGCGTCTCGATCAGGTGCAGCAACTCGACCGGCGAGTTATTGCCGATGTTGTAGAGGCGGTACGGCGCGCGACTGGTCGCCGGGTCGGGATGCTCGCCGGACCATTCGGCGTTGCCGGTCGGGATGCGGTCGGCAACGCGGACGACGCCCTGCACGATGTCGTCGATGTACGTGAAGTCGCGCCGCATCAGGCCGTTGTTGAAGACCTCGATCGGCCGGCCTTCGAGGATCGCCTGCGTGAACAGCCACAGCGCCATGTCGGGCCGGCCCCACGGTCCGTAGACCGTGAAGAACCTCAACCCGGTCGCCGGCAGTTGGTAGAGATGGCTGTAGGTGTGCGCCATCAACTCGTTGGCCTTCTTCGTCGCGGCGTACAGGCTGAGCGGATGATCGACGTTGTGATGGATCGAGAACGGCATCGTCGTGTTGGCCCCGTAGACCGAACTCGACGAGGCAAACACCAGATGCTTCACCCCCGAGTGCCGGCACGCCTCCAGAACATTCACGAACCCGACGAGGTTGCTGTCGACATAGACGTGCGGGTTGGTCAGCGAGTACCGCACCCCCGCCTGCGCACCGAGGTTGATGACGACGTCAAACCGCTCCGCGTCGCACAGCTTCGGCAGCCGCCCGCGATCCGCCAGGTCGGCCTCCTCAAACCGGAAGCCGCTCCGCCCGGTGAGCTGTGCGAGGCGATCGCGCTTCAACTGGACGGTGTAGTACGAATTGAGATTGTCCAACCCGACAACCTCATCCCCCCGATCGAGCAGCGCCGTACTGACGTGCATCCCAATAAACCCGGCTGCCCCCGTGACGAGGTACTTCATCTCCCGCGATCCCCCCAAACGAACCGTGACGCTCCCTCCGAATCTCTCCAAATCCAACTTGAAGAGGCCTCGGAACGATCAGGCCACTCAGCGCGGCAGATCATGGCAGAAGCCCGCGGACGAACCAAGTCTCAGGATGAGGGGGTGAGTGACCACGTTCGTCGCAGGTCGCTCATTTATTTCGGGAGCTTGGGGGGCGTGCGGTTGTAGATGCTCAGGCGGCCCTCGGGGACGGACAGGACCAGCGTGGCGAAGGCGGTGGCGTAGGGCTGGGTTTCTCCGCCACCGTCGGCCATCCAGCCTTTGACGGGCCACGAACCGTCCGGCGTCTGCCACGACAACACGTCGTCGTGCGCGGCGGCGATGTAGGCACCGGTCTGATCGCGAAATTCGGCGTCACTCTTGAACTCCTGCCCCAGCAACTGCATCCCCATGCAGCCGTAGAAGTGCCCGTAATACGGGAACCGTTCGCGGCTGATGCCGGTGGGAGTCAGCTTCAACAGAAACTTATAGCCGTTGATCATCACCTGATAGTCGAACTTCTTCATCAGCCCCAGCGTCGAGACGCCGGCGGCGGTCCCTTCCTTCATGCTGTGCGCGTCGCCCAGTTGATAGTCGAAGCCGCCGTCTTCGTTCTGGCACTTCTTCAGATATTCAAACCCCTTCGCGAGCACCTTCTTGTCGATCTCGATGCCGTAGTTGCCGGCCGACACCAGCGCCTGGACCGCGCAGACGGTGGTCGAGCCCTCGTGCTGCGCGGGCGCACCGGGGGTGTACCACCAGCCGCCCGACGTCGATTGATTCGCAGCGATGACTTTCACCGCCTGCGCCACGACACTCTTCAGCTTCTCGGTGTCGATGTCCGGTTTGGTTTTGACGAACAGCGACCGGCCATACGCCTCCGACAGGGCGAGCGTGGCGAAGCCTTGACCATGAATCCACGAATGGCCCTGCGGCGGGAAGGTGCCATCCGTCTGCTGGCCGAGCAGATATTTCAGTCCCTTAACGAGTGTCTGTCCGCGCTCGCCGGTAAACGGTTCATCCGACGCCGACAGCGACGACAGGCAGGCGAAACTCGTGACCGCGACCGTGTACGTCTGCCCCCACGATCCGTCCGCCGCCTGATGTTTCGTCAGCCAGTCCAGCCCCTGGTCCCGCGCCGTGACGAGCACCTTCGCGCGGTCGGCGGGTTTCGGTGTCGCAGGCACGTCGGCGGCGGGCAACCGCGCGGCCAACAGGATCAGACAGAGGGCCGTGGTGAAGGCGTGACGAATAGGCATGAGATGGTCCTTGGTCGCTGGGATGGTTCGCTTGCCGAAGGTACTTGTGCCGGGCACGCAATTGATGGGACAAGAATGGGACTGATAGGACTCATGGGAGTAATGGGACTTCAGGCTAGCGATGACTCATCAGTCCCATGACTCCCATTGGTCCCATCAGTCGCGCACGGAATCGCTCACTTCACGAGGTACGCCTGACCACGCAGTTCGACCAGCAGTTCCTCGTCGTGGCGCTGGCTGCACAGAACCTGGTTTTCCGACGACGTGTTGGCGGCGACCAGTTTGAAGTAGTCGTCGCTGAAGCGTTCGATGGTCTTGATCTTGGCCGCGTCCTTCTTGAGATCGAGCTTCGCCGTTTGCGGCGTGACCCACAGCTTGCCGCGGCAGTACAGGGCTTCGTTGCCGGCGTTGCGGAGACCGGTGGCGTAGGCCTCCTTGTCATCGTCGATGTCGCGGAACCTCGCTCCGCCTCCACCGCCCAGCCCACCGGGGCTGGAGGAGGGGGCGGCCTGCCTGGCTTCCTGAAAGTTCTTCTTCTCGGATCGCTGCACAAAACCAGCCTGACCATCGGCCTCTTCGAGACGGCTGAGCGCCGCTTTGGTGCGATCCGCTCCCGCATCCAAGGCAAGGGTCGCGGGGCGATCGGCTTCGTTCGCGAGGAACGACGTGTACGGCGTCAGGATGCCGTGCTTCGTGGAGAGGGCGACCAGTTCCTTGATGAGTTCATCGTTCTTTCCCACCAGATCGAGTTCGTCGATGATTTCGCCGATCCGCCGCATCGCCCACAATTTTTCGACGAACGCGAACGACTCGTCGCCGCTCTTGGCCACGAGATCGGCGGGGAAGCTGAGCGACTCGATTTTCGTCCCCACGGAGCCGGCGATCGTCACCTTCGCGCGGCCGGTCTTCTTGTAGCGGCCGACGATCACGAGTTGGTCTCCCTCGAACAGGTCGTTGATCTGCTTGGGAAACATGCGGCTGATCGGCGGTCCGTCCTCGACGCGCACTGCGTCGAACTCGAACTTCGCGGTGACATCGGTCAGCACGGGCGAACTGATCCGCGCGTAGAGGCGGCTGACGATGACTTCGATGTCTTCGTCCGGGCGGACGTATTCGCTCTGCCCGAAGTTTTCACGCGCGAGTTTATCCAGCAATCGGCTGTTGACGTCATAGCCCACGCCGAACGTGATGATGCGGGCGCGCACGCTGTTCCGCTGCTTCGTCGCCGCCACGATCTTGGCTTCGTTCAGTTCCCCGACGGTCGGCTGGCCGTCGGTCATGAAGATCAGATAGTTGGGATGCGGCGAGTCCTTGAGTTGCGACAGCGCCGTGCCGAGTGCTCCGTCGATGTTCGTCGCGCCGCTGGCGGCCAGACCGGCAATGAAGCCGAGCGCCGCCTTGCGGGTCTCATCGCTGTAGGTCTGAAGCTGAGGCCGGAACGATTCGACCACGCTGTCGAAGGCGATGATGTTGAACAAGTCGCCGTCGCGGAGGTTTTCGAGCACGAACTTGAGGGCCGCGCGGGCCTGGTCCATCTTCTCGTCGGACATGCTCCCCGACCGGTCCACGACGAACACAACGGTCTTCTTCGGCCGTTCGGCGTTCGCGGCTTTGAACTGCGGCGAGGCCAGCAGCAGGAAGAACCCGTCGTCCTTGTCCGACGGCCGGTAGCTGATGACGCTTGTCCCGACCTTCCCCTTGTCGACGTCAAAGAAGAGGCGGAAGTCGCCCGCCGGAATCTCGCCCTGGCTGGTGAAACTCACCGTCGCGTGATGGGCATCCGGGCGTTTGATCGAAATCGCATGCGTCGGACTGTAGACGTTCTTGATCTCGATGCCGCTTTCGAGGGCGATCTGGAAGTCGATCTTCTCGACGGGGTGCGACGTGTACTTGGCGGTGCTCAGCGGGAACAGGAAGTCGGTCAGCCCCTGCGCCTTCCGCAGAACCTGGCTGTAGCCGAGCGTCACCTTCCGTTCGGCACCGGGCGGCACGGGAAAGACGCTGGTCTGAAACATCCCGGTCCCGATCCATTCGAGCAGCGCGGGATCCTGGTTCTTGCGGACAATCGACTCGTACACGCGCCGGGCCTCGACGGCGGACAGCAGCTTGGCGGGCACTTCTTTCCCATCGACCATCAGCGTCAGCCGGTCGATCGCCCCGTCATAAGGAAGCGGAAAGAGGAAGCTGACCTCCAGCGGCCGGCTGCCCGAATTGACGAACGACTGCGACACGTTGACCCGCGCGATCTGATCGCTGATCCGCGCCTGAACGGCCAACTCCCTGATCTTGTAACCCTCCTGCGGCACAGCCGAGGGGGAGACAATCGGCCGGGGGAGCGCCACCTTCTGCTGTGGATCAATCACCACCAGCAACCCCTGAGCCTGCGCCGCGACCGGCGCCAGACAGAACAACAACGCCACCATCAAGCCGAGCAAGCGTTTCATGGCCGGTTCTCCCCCGAAGCCCAAAGCCGTTTGTCCAAGAAGCCGCTCACTGGACGAACGGCCTTGCAGAAAAGTTCCCGGACGGAAACTTCTTCTACGGCTGTGTGGCGGGGTCTGACCAACGGGAAGGCCCCGGAAGCAGGTGGCAACCCTCGACAATTCCGTCACACGCGAGGCTTTGCAGCTCCGCCGATGGCCGCGAGTTGGCGGTCTCGTTCGGAGATGATTTCGGTGATGGTCTGAATGCTGGCGTCATCGAGTACGCGATCTCCGGCGGAGACGGTTTGCTCGATCTGCTCGGGACTGCGGGCGCCGACGATGGCGGACGTGACTTCGGGTCTTCTCAGAGTCCACGCGATGGCCACGTCGGACATGGTCCATCCCAGCTTCTTCGCCACAGCCGAGAGTGATCCCACAAACGCCAGATTGATCTCCAACTGGGGCGGCTGAAACCGGGGGTCTCGCGTCCGATGATCTTTGGACGAAAGCGATGCCACTCGCTCCGCCGTGAACGTCCCCGTGAGCAACCCTTTTCCCATCGGGCTGTAGCAGACGACACCGATGTTTTCTCGACCACAGAACGGGATGATCTCGGCCTCGGCGTCACGGGCGATCATGCTGTACGGTGGCTGATTGGACGTAACCGGGTGAATGACCTGCAGTCGCTTCAACTGGCTGACGGAATGATTCGAGACACCGATGTGCCGGACCTTTCCCTGTTGCTTGAGGTCCACCAAAGTCTGCCAGCCCTCTTCAATCTCGTTGTCGGGTTCCGGCCAGTGCATCTGGTAGAGATCGATACAGTCCGTGTTGAGTCGCCTGAGGCTGGCTTCGCACTCGGCGATCACGCTTTCCCGCCGCAGGCAACATCCAATCTCACCGTTTCCCTTCGGCACTCGTCCACATTTGGTCGCGATAAGCGGCCGTTCGGCTGCGGGAATCAACGCCATTGCTTTCGCAACATGTTCCTCGCTCCGGCCTTCGCCATAAACAGCAGCCGTGTCGATCCAGTTGATCCCCAGTTCTACCGCCCGAACGATGGCCTTCACGGCGGAAGTCTCATCCTGATCGCCCCAACCAAACTTCCAATCGCCTCCACCAATGGCCCACGTCCCCAACCCAACCACACTCAGCCTGAGTCCGCTCGATCCCAGAGTTCGATACTGCATTGAGTCAGTCCTGTTCATCCGAAAGCAACCTGTTGCGACATCGCTCCAAGTTACGTTCCGGATCTGTCAGATGCGAGCGACAAGTAACAACCACAGATGTCACTGATGGCACAGATAGGAAATGCGGTGAAGCAGCCTTGTCCCCTCGCCCCCGTCTTCGGGGGAGAGGGTTAGGGTGAGGGGGCTGATCGGCAGTCCGACTCTGTTCCCCATCAACGGCTCACGCCTACTTGGCCTCAAAAAGTTGAACCGGATTGATTTTGAACTGGAGCATCTTGGCGGTCTCCCGGCCATTGTCGCCCCCTTTGCGCTGCATGGTGATGCGACCGATTTTCAGGTTCCCCGATCGGGTGAGTTCCACCGGGCCATCGCTGTAGAACTTGATCGCGTCGGCCGAGGACCGGATCACCCACTTCGGTTTGTCGCCCCCCTTGTAGGTCACCATCATCCAGTCCGAGGCGTGAAGGCCATCGCCAGCCAGCAGGTCGGAAACAATCTCGGCCTTGTTCGCGGTGAAGAAACCGACGACGGCCGTTTGCGATTTCTGATCCAGCTCATCCAGATACATCCGCCGCCTGTCGCGGCTGGACTCACGCGGAGGCGTTTCACCGACGAACAACTTCAACGTCTCGACAACATCGGGCGGCATCTTCCACATGATCGCGTAAGTCTTCAGCCAGCGTTTGTCGATCTGATTGAAGCCATTCGGACTGCTGACCAGCTTGATCGAAATCCGTTCGACTCGTTCGCCGGACTTCGATTTGACGGTTACTTCCACATCCGCCTTTTCTCCATGCGGCTTCGTCGCCGAGACGCTGCTCACATCGGCCACCGAATGTTTCATCGCCTCCAGCCAGGCGCGGGCGTCCGTGTCAGACTTCCAGTTGTTGAACTTGTCCCGAATCTCGTCCTCGTTCTGAAAGCCCCCCTTGGCCGTCCTCGAACCCAGCTCAACCTTGCTCTTGGCGGCATCCACCTCCTGAGCAGAAACAACGCCACCACAAACCAACAGCCAGACGAGAATCACAGCCCAGTGCTTCACCATCTCCATCGCATTCACCTTATCGTCTTTCCGACACTGAACGAAAACCGCGATCCCGGCAGACGACCGACTGTTTGTTCGTCACAGGCAGATGTTGTCGTCAGAGGTATTCAACATGGCTGCGCATCGAGTCTCGGTCCAATAGACCATGCACCAGCAATCACAACTGGATGAATGGTCCGATGGCGTGCTTTGTTGCGGGAGACCAGACGATACCCGCATGTTCGACCCCGGAACGGTGCAATTCCAGGTAGTCGGTGTCAAACGTCACCACCACCCGTTCTTCCGCAGTGGCAAATTCGAGTTGGTCCGCATCGGACAGTCCGCACCGGACAGTCCGCACCGGTCGGCTTCCTGAGCGGTCAGCACATCGACTCCACGGTGCCGCAGGCCGGCCGCGACGACCGCTGGCACGTGCTGATCGAAGTAGAAACGGATCGGCTCACGCACCGAGTTTCTCCCGCAGCTTGGACGGGACGTTGGCCTTCAGCCAATCCGCCCACTGCTCATCCTGGAGAAACTCCGCTTCGATCTCCTGACGGTTGTCGAAGTAGTAAGCCAGGGCCGCATGGACGTCAGCCAGCGTGAGGCCGGGAAACTGATAGACGATCTCTTCCGCCGACAATCCCCGTCGCTCGTGCCAGGCGACGATGTCCATGACTCGAATGCGATGCCCGGCAATACAGGCTCGCCCCCCGCAGACGCCGGGAGTCTTGACGATATGCTCGACCATCACCTGGGACATGACGACTTCCTTCGATCTGCGCCGTGTTTGAAATTGGACCTCCCGAGACATCTTCTCAAGAAGATAGCGGGAAGTGCGACCGTGGTCGAATGCTTCTCTCTGAGGGTGGGGCCGTTTCGGCGAACGGTGCGCCAAGGACACAAGCAGCCGATCAGACACGCGGCTTCCGTCAAGTCACCTCTACCGGCTGGGGACCGGGGTTGGAGCCGCTTTGGTCGAAACCATGGGGCTTCGCAAAGACGCTCCAACCCCGGCCACCCGATGCCAATCACGAGACATGGACGGCTTCCTGTTCGATCCGGGGACGGAGCGCGGGACGAAGGTCGGCCGGGATGGTCAAATCGACTCCCGTGCCGAACAACTCTTCGAGATACAGCGTCAGGCCCATGTAGTTGTCGAAGGTGGGACGGCCGACGAACTCGACGAGCAGATCGAGATCGCTGCCGGGTTGGGCCTCGTTCCGCGCCACCGAACCAAAAATCGCCAAGTCCCGAACGTCGAACCTCTGCCGAAACTGCGGCATGTGTTCGGAGAGTCGTTGAAGGACGGTATTGGATTTCATGACTGATCACCGTCATCCGGCGAACCGAAATACTCGGTGGCGTCCTGCGAGGAATGCAGAATCCTCAGCACGGCGACCTCCCCATTCGCGTACCGATGGAACACCAAATAATGCGGGAATCCTCGAACCGCCCAGACTCGTAGTCCTGAATAGTGTTCATCCGGCGACTCCCAAAGTTCACCGAGGTCCGGCGATTTGCCAAGACGGTCGAGCGTGGCCTTGACTGCCCGCCAGAATCGAGCCGCGAGTCGGGGATCGCGGTCGAACAAGTACTTGGCGATCTCGACCACGTCGCGTCGCGCCGGAGTGACGACGCGCACTCGGATCGTCATCGCATCGTCTCGGGCAATGGCTGGCCGAACACTTCGGTTTCCAATGTCGCCCACCACTCGTCCGTCACCAGTTCACCGGGTTCCGCGGCCAGACCCTCGGCTACCAGCGATTCGATCCGCTGTCGGTTTGCGAGGCGGCGGTCTTCCGCATCCAACAGCCGACACACCAGTTCATCCGGCGACGCCAATCCGAGTTCCGTAGCACGGCGCGCGACAAACTCGGCGCGATCGGGCGGGATTGTAATGGTCAGAGCAGGCATGAAGAGACTCCTCATCGAGATTGCATGCGGTTCGTTTGCCATCGTAGTCCGAGCTGGCGGCCAGCGGCAATTCCACCCTTCAGATTATCGCTGGCGTACAGCAAATTAGTCCGTGATCTTCACCTTCATCTCGTCGCTGTTGGCTTTGAGTTCCGGGGCGTACATCGCGCTGGCTTTGGTGGGGAGGGCGCTGAACTGGCCGGGGATTTCGGCGCGGAGGCGGTAGCTGAGGCTGTGCTTGCCGCGCATCAGTTGTCTGACGAAGAAGGCGACTCGTTCGTCGCGGAACTCGACGAACGCGCCCATTGAGTTGCCGTTGTAGCCGCTGCGGACTTCGACCGGCTCGAAACCGGCGGCCTTCATGTCCTCGAAGAGGAGGTACTCGTAGTCGTTTTTGCTGTCGATCTCCAGTTCGATTTCGACGAGGTCGCCGCTCTTGAGCTGGCTCAGGTTGGGAAGCTCCGTCCGTTCGTACTTTTCGACCTTTTGTTTGACGGCCTGACCGCGAGAGCCTTGTGCATCGACGGCCTTGTCCACGCGGGTCAGCTTGTAGAACTTGCGGTTCACCTTCACTTCCAGACCCGCCTTGGTAATGAAATCCTCCAGCGTGAAGTTGGTCTGGTAGACGTTGAAGTAGAGCGGGCCGGTTCCCTGCTTCTTCAGTTCCAGCGTGTGCTTGCCGGTCGTGACGGCATCACCTTCGAGGATGAACTTGTTGTCGAACGTGAACAGGTTTGACGAATCGACTTTGACCTCTTTCTGCTTCTTCCCGTCGAGCCAGACTTCCACGGTGAGGTTCGGTTTGTCCTCGCCGCTCGCCTTCATGTAGTCGGCGAGAGCCTCGATGCAGAGGGCGGTGTCGCGCGTGCTGTTCCAGTACGTCGCGTGCTTGCGGTTGTTGAGGATGTACTTCACCAGCCGAGACGCCCGCGCGTCCTGCGGGTTCGTTTTTGACAGCAGCTTCAGGTAGTAGGCGTTCGCCTCGATGTCGCTGCCGTACCAGTACCACCAGCCGCCGTCGGGCAGCTTCAGGTAGGCGGTCTGGTTCTCGTCGTCCTGCACCACGAACTGTTCGATGTTCTCCAGGATCATTTTGAGTTTGTCGGCCTGCTGCTGCTTGTGCAGGGCGAGGCCGTAGAGAGCCTTCGCGTAGACCGGCAGTTGCACGCGATCTCGGTAGAGGAACTCGTTCATCTCGTTGTTCGAGATGTCGGCATCGACAAGGATCATGTAGACGAGAGCATCGAGCGCGTCGGCGTGCTGCTTCTGGCGGACGTCCTTCTTGCCCCAGTTCTTGATCCACTGCACCTGCTCGTCCTGATAGCGTTTGAGCCACTCGATGCCCCGTTCGAGGACACCCGGCACGATGGCGACGTCGTTGGCCTTGGCGACCTGCAGGCCGTGGACGACGACCGCCGTGGTGTGAGGCCACGAATGTTCGCCGTAGCCGCTGAACCAGCCCCAGCCGCCGTCCGAGACCTGCATCGACGTCAGCCGTTCCAAACCGTCCTTGACCATCGTGCGGACTTCGTCTTCGTCGAAGACCGGATTGCGGTCGAACCGTTTCCAGCGCTTGGCTCGTTCGACATCGTCACCGATCTCCTGCGCGTTGAGGTTCGTGCGCTTGGCCTGAATGTCCTTGAGGTTGAGCTGCATATTCAGCAGCACCTTCTGGGTGATGACCGTCGGCAGGAACCGGTTCAGCGTCTGCTCGGTGCAGCCATACGGGTAATCAACCATGTACGGCAGGGCATCGACCATCGCACCCGCCAGCGTCGGTGAGAAGCGGGCTTCGAGCCGCGACTCGTTCGGACGCCGGGCCTCGGGGACGTCGAACGTCACCTTGCCCGAGGCATCGGCGGGACGGATGGCCCCGCTGAACGATTCGGTCTTCAGCATCCCGTGGACGTAGACCGGGAAGGTCATCTGCATCGCATCCGACTCCTCGTCGGAGATGGCTTTCACGGTGATGCTTGTCGTTCCCTGATCGGCCACTTTGACGCGCCAATCAACGCGCTGTTCGCCGCCCGCCGCGAGCATGATCGTTTGCGTGACTTCTTTCACCCAAGGGGGCGCGTCTCCGGGTGCGAGGATCGAGAGCAATTTGCCGTCGATCTCCAACGCGACTTCAACCTGCTTCTCGGTCTTGAGGTAGCTGTGGACGTTGGCCGAGATGACGACTTCGTCCTTATCGACGAAGAACCTCGGGGCTTGCAGCCGCACGAGCAGATTCTTCTTGGTGGTGACTTCGGTCTCACCCTGCCCAACCTTGGTGCCGAGACCCATCGCCCACGTCTTGACCTTCCACCCGGTCAGGCTCTCGGGCATCTTGAAGCTGACCTCAACCAAGCCCGTCTTGTCGGTTGTGATCGCGCCTGCCCAGTAGGCGGTGTCGGCGAAGTTTGAGCGGATCGTCGGCCGCTGCATCGCACCGGCCTCTGCGCCGCCACCCGCCTTGTCGGCCGCCATGCCCTTGGCCATCGGAGCGGCATCGGAGGTGGCTCCTTCCATCGCGGCGGCCATCGGCATGGGAGGACCACCCGGTGCGGCGGTCACTGCCATCATGCGGCGATTCGCTCCACCGGCGCGGCCGCGCGTCATTGGCCCGCCGCCCATGCCTCCGCCACCGCCAAACCCGGCACCGGCCATCTCCTCGCCCATCATCCCGCCGAACACGCCGAGGTCGTTCATCGCGATCTCACCGTTCTTCAGCAGGTTGCTGAACCAGCGGTCGAGCGTGCAGTCGCGCTGCGGGTGATGGTGCCGACGCCACTTCCAGAAGAATTCTTTGATCTCGGGGACGTTGCTGCCGCCCGAAATGTATTCAACGCTCTTGTCGTAGACGGAGAGGACCGTCGAACCGATGAACGGCTCGCCCGTGTGGTCGGTCAGTTTGATTTGGACCTTCGCGTCGGCGCCCGGTTTGTATTCGGTCTGAGACGGCAGGACCTCGACGTTGATGACCCGCTTCTCGGGCGGGACGACGACTTCGCGCGTCTCCTGGTGATACTTGCCGTCGGCGATCGTGAAGGCTTCGAGGAAGAAGTTCGGCATGTCCTTTTGCACGACGACGACATCCTCAACGGTGTTCTTCCCCTTCAAACGGATCACCTTCGGTGGCAGGTAGACGCCGTTCGACGGACGGATGAACAGCACGACGCAGCCGTCCGGTTTGTTGGTCGTCACCATCAGTTTGACCGTCTCACCCGGAGCGTACTCCTGCTTGTCGGTGATCAGTTCCAGATCGTTGAAGCGGAACTCGCGTCCGTCGAATCCGTCGCCCCGCACGACGAAGACATAGCCACCCTCGATCGTGTGCTCCCTGGCATCGGTCACCTTGTACGAGAGCCGATACTGTCCGGCCTTGCTCGCGGCGAGTTGCTGCTGCGCGTGACCGGCCTCATCGGTGTTGAGCTTCCATGTTTGGACAGCCTCTTCGACCGGCTGTTGCTTCGCGTCGTAAGTGACCTTGAACAGAGTCAGCTCGCCCGTCCCCTTCACCGGCTTGTTGTCGATGGTGTGCGCGTCGAAGTTTGCGAGGACCGTGTCGCCGACTTTGTAGTGGCCCCGATTGACCCACGCGAAAACTCGGAAGGGCTGCCGCGCGACGAGGACGCTGCCCGTGCCGACGATCGTGCGGCGCGATTCGTCCACGACCTCGGCCGTGATCGAGTACGAATGGTCTTCGTCGCCGTGAATCTCCTTCGCGGCAAGCGTATCAATGACGACAGAGACTTCGCCCTCGGGACCGAGCTCGACCTCTTGCTCGGCGATCACCTCGGGCGGGCCGGGGTTGTGACCGATCCACCACGCGACCGGACGGAAGCAGCCCCAGCGGCCGAAGCCGGGGTACCACGAGTAATCGGACGCGAACCACCAGTAGCCTCGCCCGTAGAACCAGTCCCACCGCGCCACCGGATGCCAGTGGCTGTCGTGAGCCGTCCGCAGCACCTTGTACTTCACCTTCCCCTTCGTCACGGGAGCACCGAAGAAGTACTTGGCTTTGATCTTCGCGGTGACCTTCTCACCGAGGGCCACCGGTTCGGTCGGAGCATCGACCGTCACTTCAAACTCGGGCTTTTTGTATTCTTCGACGCGGAACGAACCACCCTGGTGCAGGTTGTTCATGATCAGAAGCTGGTACGTCCCGAGCATCGCTCCCTTGGCGAGCGGGAACTCCCCTTCGATGCCGCCAAACTTGTCCGTCTTGAAGACCTTCTCCAGCACCTTCTCACCCTGCGGGTTGTTGATCTGGACGGTGAAGTCCTGATTGGCGAACTCGGTCTTGTCGGGCTGGTCGTACTTGCTGGTCTGAATCCAGAACTTGAACTTCACGGTCTGTTCGGGGCGATAGACGGGCCGGTCGGTGATCGTGAAGACGCGCGTGGCGCTGTAGTCCTGATCGTGTCGCTGCCCCCACCAGGCATGAGTGAACCCCGTGTAGGCCAACCGCCCGGCCTCGGTCTTCGCGACGATCAGCCACTGATAGTCGTGAGGCACCTTGGCCGCCGGCAGCGTGATGAGGCCGTTCGCGTCGGTGAACTCGGCGAAGTTGGTGGTCGTGATTTTCCATTGCTGCTTGTTCGGTGCGACTTGGTCCTGCCGCCAACCGAAGAACTCGACATTCGCCTTCGCGATCGGCTGCCCCGTCACGGCGTCGGCCACGAAATGAAGTGACTGTCCGTCGAGAGGCTTCCGCACCAGAGCCGCGTCCGCCAGCCAGACGACCACGCGGCTGAGGTTGCCATCGGCCAGCTTGCCCGTCAGCAGATACGCCCCCGCCTTTTGCAGCGGCGTCGCGACCTTGACCACGCTGTCAAAATGTTCGGCCTTCGGCGTGAGGTCCAGCTTCCACGAGGCGACCGATTCACCGACGTACTGCGTCTGGTTCTCGGTGACGAGGCGATAGCCGACGTCCTGGATGTTGAACCGCTGCCAGTCGAGCTGCGCGGGAGACGATTTGAGATACGCCTTCACGTCGTCGAGCAGCTTGTCGATCTTGATCGCCCGCGCCTCGAACGAGACCTGCTTCGCGTTGCGGAAGCGGAAGTCGACGGTGGCTCCCTTGCCGGCGGGAGCGACTTGCAGGTTCTCGAAGCGGCCCCAGTTCTTCACGATTTGATCGAGCCGCGCCTGGCGATGATCTTCGTTGCCAAACTTCGCGAGGGCGGCCTTCCAGGCGCCAGCCGCCTTCACGTACTGGCGGCGGTCCTCATACGTCTGAGCAACCGCATCACCCGCCGCCTTGGAGTGATCGTCCTTCGATCGCTCGAAGAGTTGCTGGTACAGCTTCAACGAGTTGAACTCGTCGGGCAGTTTGATTCGCTTCACGCCGGTGGCGAGTTTGGCGATGGTCTCATCGTCTTTCAGAGTCTGCACGGCGAACGGGCCGCTTTCATCTTTGTCGTCGTCGCTGCCCGAGCCGCCCCGCAACCAGGCCATCGTCTGCACACCAAACTGCTGGTGCAGGAAGTTGGCGAACGTGAAATCGACTTCGTTGCGGAGCTTGTTGTCGAACTCCACGGCCTGCGTCAGCATCCATCGCCAACGCTCACCGTCGGACTTCGCATCGTCCCACGATTTCGGAATGTGATGAAAAACGGGATTGCCGTCCGCATCGACGGGCGCGCCCTTCGAGTCGCCTCCGCCGTGCATCCCGCCAAACCCGCGACCGCGCCAGCCCCATTGATTCCCTTCCTCGTAGTCGGGCAACGTCGCCAGATCGGTCAGCGCTTGCAGTCTCCACGCTTCAATCGAACCGAGTTGTTGTGCGTACGCGAAGAAGAACCGGGCGACCTCGGACTTCGTGCCGTCTTTCGCTGCGAAGGGGATCGCCTGCTGCAGAAGCTGCATCGAGCGGACCCGGTCGCGATCGGCCGACGAGACGTACTGCCCGCCGCCGCGATGCGATCCGCGCTGGAACTTGCCCGCGACGACAAAGCCCCAATGCTCGATCAACTGCCCGTACTGCCCAGCCGCCGTGCGCAGCAGCCGCCAGTTTTTGTCGTGAGCCTTCACCGACGCTTCGATCAGCTCATCGATTTCCTCGTTGCGACCGAGTTGTTGCAGCGACTGCACCGCCCGCGTCAGATCGTCCGAAACTTTGCCGGGCTCGGTCTTCGGATCGAGGGCCAACTTGCGCGAGCCTTCGTAGGCGTCCTTGAAGTTGCCCGCCTGGAATTGTTTCTGGAGGGTGTTTCGATTCACCGGCTTCCCCGCTTCCTCGGCCACCAACCACCACGAGGCGACGCACAGCGACACGGCACTGATCAACAGAGTCAACTTCCGCATGATGCGAACCCGTTCCTTGAGCGAAGAGAAATGTCGGCCATCCGAACCGTGGGCCAAGTATAGCGAAGCCCCAGCGGCGCAGAGAGTTCGAGACCAAAGACGCCGCGTACCGGGACAAAGTTCCCGTGGCGAGCGGCCTCGCACCAACCGGCGTTGTCGACACAATCGGTTCTCGTCGGACGTCGTTTTGGGAGATGAGGTCCCGGCGCCGGGTGCCACTGGCGGCAGCTTTGAGCCGCCAGTGGCTTTGAGGAGCACTGGCGAGCGAAGCCCCTCGCCAGTGGCACCCAACGCCGTTAACCCTTTTCAAACTTTGTGTCGTAGCATCGTCGCGCGTAGTCGTTGGGAATTGGTGGCGGTGACGATTTGCGACGGGTGGCTGACAGATAGGATCACCCGGCGGGGTGGCGGGGTCTGACCAACGGGAAGGCCCCGGAGCGACCCATTCCGGGCCATCGCTCCGCTCTGACCCGGCCACGCGTCGTCGCAATGCGGCCACTCGAAACGGAACTCATCTCATCACAACACCACACGCGGTCAGTTCAGTTCGACCGTCACCTTGTGAATCTTGCCGGTGAACTTGTTGTCCCCCTCCTTGTAGTCGTCGGTCACGTTCGTCTCGCCATCCTGTCCGACATCCACGCCTTCGTCGGCCGAGAAGGCGGCGAATTGAGTGCGATCAATCCGGCCTTCGGCGACCTTCTCGCCGTTGACAAGGATCGTGCCCTGGCCGCCTTTTCCGGGGCCGCCGCCGTCATAGGTGAACTCGTATCGGATGGTCGCCTTGCCGGCGGGCAGGGCCTTGGCGGCTGTGACCTTGTAGGCATTGAGACCGAGGAAGTTGTAGGTGTACGTCGGCTGGCCGTCTTTCAGATACAAGGCCCAGCCACCGAAGCGGCCGGCCTGGGCCAGGATGACGCCGTTGGCTCCGCCCTCGGGAATCTGCACTTCGGCGGTGATGGTGTGCGACCGGTTCTTGGTGTTGATGAAGACGTTCTCCGACATTCCGGTCATCCCTTCGAAAATCGTCAGCGACGTGCGACCGGCCATCAAGTCGGGACGTCCGGCGAGAGCGGCGTTCACACGCTCGAGGCCCCGATCATCAATCGGCAGCACCTGGTTGCTGGCCGCTTCCTTCAAGAACAACGCCTGCAACTCCTTGAGCTTCTCCGGATTCTTCGTGGCCAGATCGTTGGCCGAGCTGAAGTCGTCTTCGACGTGATACAGCTCCCATTTGTCTTCGAGCAGCGGCCGGCGCGGCTGAAACTCCCAGGCCGCTCGGTGAACGGTGTGAGCCAGCCAGCCGTCGTGATAGAGGCCTCGGTTGCCGAAGATCTCGAAGTACTGCGTCTTGTGCCGGTCCTTGGCTTTGGCGTCCGCGAACGTGTAGACCATGCTGACTCCTTGAATGGGCGTCTGCGGCGTTCCGTTGACCGACTTGGGTTCGGGGAGCCCGGCCGCTTCGAGGATCGTCGGCGCGATGTCGATGACGTGATGCCACTGCGACCGCACTTCGCCCTTGGCCTTGATCCCGTTCGGCCAGTGGATGGCCATGCCGTTGCGAGTGCCGCCGTAACTGCCGGCAACTTGCTTCGTCCAAGCGAACGGGGTGTCCCCCGCCACGGCCCATCCCGCCGCGTAGTGGCCGTAGGAATTCGGTCCGCCCAGATCATCGATACGTTTCAAAATGTCCGGAACGGATTCGATCACGCCATTGAAGTAGGTCATCTCGTTGAGCAGGCCGTTCATCGTCCCTTCGGCACTCGCGCCGTTGTCACCCACGATGTAGAAGACGAGCGTGTTGTCCAACTGGCCCAAGTCTTCCATCGCCTGCACGAGCCGGCCGACTTCGTAGTCGGCGTATTCACCGAACCCGGCGAAGACTTCCATCTGGCGCGCAAACAGCCGCTTCTCATCGGCGCTCAGCGTGTCCCAATCCTTGATCGCTTCGGGCTTGGTGGCGAGCTTCGTGTCCTGCGGCACGACACCCAGTTTCTTCTGCCGAGCCAGCGTCTCTTCGCGCAGCTTGTCCCAGCCCTGATCGAACTGGCCCTTGTACTTGGCGATCCATTCTTTCGGCACATGGTGCGGCGCGTGAGTCGCCCCCGGAGCAAAGTAGGTGAAGAACGGCTTGTCCGGCGTGAGCGATTTCTGGAAGCCTGTCCATTTGATTGCCTGGTTCGCCAAGTCGGTCATCAAGTGGTACTTCGGATCTTTGGGCGGTTCGATCCGAGTCATGTCTTCGTACAGACCCGGTGCCCATTGGTTCGCCTCGCCTCCGATGAAGCCATAGAACTTGTCGAAGCCGGATCGAGTCGGCCAGCGATCGGTCGGGCCAGAAGGGCTGACTTCCCACGCGGCCGTCTCGTGCGACTTGCCGAACGCGGCCGTGCTGTAGCCGTTGAGACGCAGCATCTCGGCCAGCGGTGCCACGCTGTCCGGACGCTTCCCCGTTTGGCCGGGAAACGCCGTCGCAGTCTCAGTGATCGAGCCCATGTTGCCCACGTGATGGTTGCGACCGCTGAGCAGGGCCGCCCGCGTCGGCGAGCAGAGCGCGGTGGTGTGGAACTTGTTGAACTTCAGCCCACCCTTCGCCAATCGTTCCAGCGTCGGCATGTGAATCGGCCCACCGAAGGCGCTGGACTGTCCAAAGCCCATGTCATCGATCAGCACGATGAGCACGTTCGGCGCACCGGCAGGAGCCTTGACCTCAAATCGTGGGGGTGCCTTGGCACTTCGAACGTCGAGTTCTGTGATCGGCGCGCGTTTCGGTTCCGGAATCGGCAGCACCGTGCGATCGAGTTTGTCGGCAGCCGCCTGTGGCTGAGCCTGTGCGACGGACACAGCAAGGCCGGCTGCCAACGCCAATATGGGGAGCAGAAGTTTGAAATGTTGCTGCATGACGATGTTTCCCTTCGAGATGGGGGGATGTGTCTGGAGGATCGGACGTGGGGCGTCACGTTACGCCGCGCGGCTGATGCAAACAACTTCAGGCGAGATCGCTTGTAGAGCGCATTTAAAACTAGCCCGACGCGCGAGCGAGGGCTTGGGACGGATCGAGTGTTCAGCGATTGTCTGTTGTCGGACTGGATGTTTGGTCTTTCGGATCGCCGGATCGAATGGACGCGACGCACCAGATCGAGAGGACCGAATGCAGGCCGATGCCCGGCCAGAACGCGATTCCGGAGACGTTTTCGACGAAGGCCGCATACGCGAGGAGTGCCGGAATCGAAATGTTGTAAGCCAACAACCCGATGACCAGTCCCTGTCGCGAGTCGTGACCGGCGCGGTCGCTCTCCAACCAACAGCTCAGGCCGATCGACACCAGTGCGGCGCCTGCGACCCGCCCCATCATGACCGCGACGGGCGAGCCGAGTCCCGCACCCAGCATCAGCTCGGCCGTCAACGACGGCGCGGTCAGCAGCGCAGCACCCGTTGCCAGTTCAACAACGGCGGTCACGATCAGCAGCAACTTGGTGTTCATCAGGTCAGCCGGCCCTTCGTGACTGCCACACTCGGGCAATTGAGAGAATCGCCCATTCACGGCGCATCCTGAAGCATCATCTGCTGCACGTCCGCGAGCGGCTGCTGGCTCACTTGAATGTGCCCCTCACCCGGACGGTCGATGTCGGCGATCATCACGATCACCAGCGAGAACGCCGCCGCCAGCACCGGCATCCCGCGCAGCCGCCGAGAACCGGCCATGCCGACCTGATATCCGATGGCCAGCATCGTCAGGATCGACAGCAGATAGACCGACATCCAGATCGCTCCGGGAATCTGATAGAGCAGCCCGATCGTCTTGCGGCTCTGATGCAGGTCGATGACGTCATTCAACGAGGCGATGAACAGACTGCGCAACTGGGAGTCCATCTCTTCCGCGACCAGTGATTCGGCCTGCGCCCACAGGCGGCCGTGGAATTCCTCGGACCGCGACAACGTCTCGGAAACGGCGGCGAACTTCCCCTTCAGGCGAACCTCCACGTATTCGCGCAGCAATCGCCGGACTTCCAACCGCTGGGTTTGTGGCAGCAGACCGGCTCGCAGATACGTGGTCCCGACGGCATTCGATTCTTGCAGCACCAGTTGTTTGCGCGCATCGAACCGGGCGGCCGTCATCCCAAACGTGAACGCCAGGATGAACGCCAGCAGCGCGAGCACGGCCGCGACCAGCGATCCCAGCGGAGCCTCCGGTTCTTTCTCGGCGTGACGCGACGAAACGATCGCCAACCGCGTTCCCGCCCACACCGCCAGCAACGAGATCGCCATCGTGAAGACGAACAGCAACCACAAGGGCAAGGCATTGATCAACCGCCCGAAATCCATGTCTGTCACGCTTTCGTCTGTTTCAACACCGAAACGCTCGGCGAGCCAACCAGGCACACGCTCGGCAACAACCGTGCGAGTCTTTGGCGACGGGATGGTCCGGAGGCAACTTGGAGCGTCCGGGACGCACTGCGACAAGAGGCTACAGTTCAGACGATCCCGCTGGCAATCAACCTCGCGCGCCGTCGTCACCCAATCGTTCGACGCTCGCCCGCTTCGCCGGTGAGTGACCAATTCCGGGCCATCGCTCCGCTCTGACCCGGCCACCCGTCGCGGACGCATCCCACAACCGTGAAGCATGAACTGGCAACACGCCAAGCGTGATTATTTTTCAGTCGCGAAGATTTGCTTCCAGTCCCGCTTCATATCCACGACGGTCCAGCCTCGTTTCGGGGCCTCGTCGAGCGCCTTGCTCAGCCGGCCGGTGCGCGAGTCGCGGTCGTAGGCCCATTCGCGGTCGGCGTCGGTGTGGTGGACGATCAGGCCGAAGCGCGGGCCTTTGCCGGAGGTGGTCCATTCGAGCATCTCGAAGTCGCCGTCGGAGTTGCCGAAGGCGGCGATCGGGCTGCGGCCGATGTGCAGATTGATGCCGACGGGTTTGCCCTCCTTGTCGTCGATGAAGTTCAACTCGGGCAGACGCACGAGCACCGGTTTGCCGTCGCGCAGCTCAAACTTCGTCTTCACGCTGCTCCCCACCACCTGCTCGGGCGGGATGCCATAAACCTTCTCGGTCCACGGACGCATGAACTCGATGCCGCCGCCGGAGACGATGAAGGTGAAACTTGAACGCCCAGGCATCGAGGTCCGGCAGATGCGCTCCGAATTTGTCGAGCGTTTCCAACAGCATCGGTTTGGCCAGCGTCCCCAGCACCTGCGGGCTGTCGCGGAAATCGACGGTCAGCGTCCCCTTCGCTAGCACATCCGATTGCTTCAGGTTCTCGCGCAGGCGATGTGGCTGCGGTGAGTCGGCCAGGTCCATCGCGAGCACGATGGGATGCTTGGCGTCCACGGTCTTCTCGGCGTCGGCGAGGTACTTGGAGACGCCGAGAGAGGCGTTCACCTAGCCGAGCTGTGCCCAGCGCGAGACCAGTTGCCGGTTGGCGGGAAACATCACGCCCAGCAGCTTCGGTTTCAGCGAGACGAAGTACGCATCGCTGGGAGTCCACACGCACTCGAGGCCGTTGATCTTGTCCAGATAGCCCCCCTCGGCCCGCGCGACCGAGCGCATGGCCATCGGCTCGGTCAACTGCATCACCGCCAGCTCCCACAGAACACTCATTTCACGATGCGAGTCCAGGTGCGCGGCAACCAGAATGCGATCGGCTTCGGGCGGCAGCATCAGCGGACGATCCGCATTGGTCTCTTCCAGCTTTCGCTGCCACCCCTGTTGCACGGCCAGCGGCGTGACAGCCAGGGCTTTCACGTCAATCACCATCAACGCATTGGCCGAGGCGGGCACGCGCCGCAGCAGTTCATCCGACCGGGCCGGGGCACCGTGACTCGCCGCGAGCACGGCGAACGCGAACACAAGACGGGAGACACTTTTCATGATGATCTTTCTCGGGTGATGGATGCGGTACGAAACCGACAAAAATCGGTGAACGGGGTCGGGAGTTTTTCTCACCCCGCGATTTCACACGCCCGGCGTGGCCGACGCGGCCAGCGTCGGCGGCATTGAAACCTGACTCGCAAACGAAGGGATGTCACAGCCGCACCTTCGCTTGCGCGTCAGGCTTCAATGCGACCATGAATAATCCGGACTAACTCTTCTTGAACTGCAAGCCGGGATCCTTCGCGTCGCCGCCGATCATTTTGAAGAGGAACTGGGAAGGATTGGCGAGATCGACTTCGGACAGCATCGTGCCCCCGGTGTCGGGTTCGAGAGCCAGGTTGTTTTGGTCCACGGCGAAGACCCCCTTCACCGACTGCTTGTCTTTGCCGCGCGTGTAGGCCCAGACAAAACTGCCGTCCTTCGCGAGATCGAGTTGGAACTCGGCCCCCTGGCTGGACGCCTTCCAACTCCCCACCAACTTCTCGGCGCTGAGCACTTTCTCGGCCGGCACGTCCTGCGGGGCGGGAGGTGTCTCCGGCTGGGCCGATTCATCCGGCGGAGTTGTCATGGCGACCAACTGCGCGAGCAGCTTCCCGGCAACGTCGAGGGACGCGATCCCGCTCCACCACCGATGCTCGGCCGAGTTCCCGCGCCGATGTTTCCACCGCCAACATTCGGCCTCGAACCAACACCTGTGCTTGGCCGAGTACTCGGCATCGAAGGTCTTGCACCACCGCCACTCGGACGACTGAACGACGGCGAACTTCCGAATGACGGTCCGCCACCCGGCCGCGCACCCCCACCAGAGAACCCACCGCCCGGTCGCGCATCCCCACCAAAGAACCCGCCACTCGGTCGCGCACCACCGCCACCAAAACTACGACCGCCGCCGCCACCAAACCCGCCGCCGCCGCGTCCGCCGCCACCACCACCGCGTCCATAGGCAAAGTCGGTCGAACCGATCGCCACGGCGACCATGGCCGCCACCATTGTGATCCAAAATCGTGTCTTCATCGGAATGTCTCCGGTTCCCTAGTTTGGCTCATCGAGCCGAGCTGTTTTAATTTGATGGAGTGAGAACGGGATTGATAAATGTTGCGACGCGATCCAGCTTCTTTAATTCTGAAGGGCGCGCGGCTGCGATGAGGCTCGGCTCATAAAGCTGGGCGACGGCTATTTCGGCTGCGTGTTCGGTTCGGCGTCGGCATCTTTCTTAGACGAGTCAGCAACCTTCTTGGACGAGCCGGCATCTTTCTTGGGCGAGCCGGCATCCTTCTTGGACGATTTGACCGGTTCTTGAGCAACCGCCACGGCCCAGATGGACCAGGCCAGCAGACTCAGTCCGAGACACGAGCACAAGATCCTCTTCATGGATGCACCTCCTCAGTGAATGGGCGTTGGCGACCACGAGCGCGAAATGTGGAGCGATCATAACCCGTCAAAGTTGGGCGACAACTCTCGCCAAGACGGGTTCATCAAAGCTTCGCAACTCCACACTCTTGCGGGGCGCATCCGGACCAAAAGTAGAGAAGTCGTTTGCTGACGGCCCTGCTAACCATCGATGCGGCGACCGTTTCTATGATTGCGACCGGTTTCATTCGTCGTCTCCTTCAATTCGTCGAACCTCTTCCATTCGAGAAAGACTGGGGATTCGACGAATTGAAGGAGACGACGAATGGGAATTCCCCCATCTGGAAACGGGTTAACTCTTCAGCTTCGCTGTGATCTCCGCAACGTGCCGTCCCTGGAAACGGGCCTGGGCGAGTTCCTTCTCACTCGGTTGCCGCGAGCCGTCGGCGGCGGCGATGGTCGCCGCGCCCCACGGCGAACCACCCTTCACCTCGCTGATGTCCGCCAGTTCCGGACACGAATACGGCAGCCCCACGAAGATCATCCCGTGATGAATGAGTGTCGGCAGAAAACTGATGATCGTGCTTTCGTTGCCGCCGCCGGTCCCCGTGCTGGTGAAGACGCTGGCCACCTTGCCCACCAGGGCACCCTTCACCCACAAGCCACCGGTCTGGTCCCAGAAGTTGCGCATCTGAGCCGCCATGTTTCCAAACCGCGTCGGCGTGCCGAAGATGATCGCGTCGTAGTCCGCCAGTTCCTTCGGGTCGGCCACCGGAGCGACCTGATTGAGCTTCCCACCCACCTGCTTGAGCTTGTCATCGCTCAGCAGTTCGGGCACCCGCTTGATCGTCACTTCAACTCCCGCCACGGTCCGAGCCCCCTCGGCCACCGCCTGAGTCATCGTCTCCACATGCCCGTACATCGAATAGTAAAGCACCAGCAGTTTCGGCATGGTCAGGTCCTTTCACGAAATCATGATCATCCAGTTCAAGTTCGGGGGCGATCGCCACCTCAGTATCGCCGGAACAGTGATCCAGATTCGAGGCCGTCGGAACCAGAATCTTCCGAGTTGCGGAATCCCTCGCTCCCCCGATTACGCCAGTCCCAGCACCTTCTTCATCCGCGCCGTGATGTCGGCCAATACCTCCTCACCGCCGCCGCCGACTTCGCTGGTGGCCCAGCCGTCGTAACCAATCTCACCGAGAGCTTTCAGAACCTCGGGCCAGTCTTCGTCCCCCTCGCCGATTTTGCACCAACTGTTTTTGTGGCTGTAGCCCTTGAAGTCGAACTTCACCAGCCGCTTGCCGAGCTTCCGAATCCACTCGGCGGATGACACGCCGTACTTGAGCATGTTGCTGCAATCGAAGTACGCGCCGGCCCACGGACTCTTCAGATCGTCCACGAACGAGATCAAATGCTCCGGCTTCGTAATGAAATTGTTCCAGACGGTCTCGATGCAGATTTTGACTTTGTGCTTCTCGGCCAGCGGCAGCGCCTTTTTGATTTCGGCCTGCGAGCGTTCGTAGCACTGCTCGAAGGTGACGTCGTCCTTCACGACGCCGGGGACGAGCAGCACGGTGTCGCAGCCGAAGAACGCGGCGTCCTCGATCGCCCCGTTCAGAGCGGCCAGCCCTTTGGCTCGGACGGCTTCGTCGGAACTCGACAGCGTGTCGCGCCAGTGGACGCTGTCGATGACGCCGTGAATCACGATCCCGGTCTTCGCGGCGGCCGCCTTGGCCTCGGCCTTGTTCAACCCGCTGGGACTGTCCACCTCGACCCCTTGCAGGCCGAGCTTCTTGATGAGGTTGAACTTGTCCTCAACCGAGCCGTCGTGCTTGATCATCCCGTACTTGACCGCGATCCGCAGCTTCGGTTTTTTGGCTTCATCGGCCAGGGCGAGATTGATCGGCAGCACCGCCGCCGCCGATGCGGCCAGACTGGATTTGAGGAAGTCACGACGTGGGAGTGATGTGAGCATGAGAGGTCTCCTGGTGGGTTGTTTGCAGAAAACAAGCGGCTGTTCCAAATCACTCCGCGAGTTCACCGCATTCAATTGTTCCATGTTCCAGGGCGTTCATGCTAGCTCGGTGGATGAATTTGTTTCTCAGTTTGAGTTCTGTCGGAACCGACGATCTGCACCATTGCGCCCGTTTGATCATCCCAGTATTCCGCTCGATCCGCCTCCACTCGCAGCAGGGCGAGCCGTGGATCATCGGGGTCATTCTGGAACCACGCCGTGGAAATGGAGTTCCACAGTTCTTTGATCTTTTCACGGTCTCGGACCAGTGACGCTCGGCCCGAGATCGAAATGAAGCGTTGGTCGTCCGCATCGGCATAGCTGACGTTGACCTGTTCCTCCTGTTGCACCTCATCGACTTTAGACGTGTCAGCTCGAGTCAAGAACCAGACGGTGCCATCGAATTCGCCTGCTTGTGCGGACATCGGTCTGCTGCGAAGCGACCCGTCTTCGCAGACCGTCGTGAGCATGGCGACCTTGATTCCTCGGATTAGCCGCGCGAGATGTTCGATCACTTCGGATGAGGAAGTCTTCACGGTTCCGCCTTTCTTGCTCAACGGACCCCGCCCTCGGCGTGGTTCACCGTCTCGCACCAAATCAAAAGAAAAACCTCGCCCAACCGCAGCGCGGTCACAGCGAGGTCTGTGAATTTACGAATCACCCGCGACCTTACTGATTCACGCGGTCGGAGCCGCCGATTTTAATCAGCTTGTTGTAAACGCCGACCAGCAGGAACGGGGCCGCCCACTGTCCCACAAAGAGACTCTCGTCTTTTCGGTCATTCATCCGCAGAAACAAGGCGACACCCATCGAGCCCAGGGCCGCCCACAGCCAGACATCCGAGGGCAGCTTGGCCGTTTGCTCTTCAATGGTGCGTGCCACGATCCCTTCGGAGTGATCGTGAGCCTCGCGCGTGTCCATGCTGATTCTGGGTTTGTTCATGGTATCAATCATCATTCATCCTTCTGATCGAGAGAATTACGGACGCCGACATACGGCGAACTGCTTTCAACTTCGCAAACTCACTGCAAATGTGTCCGGCACATCATGGCAAACGGGGTCAACCGACTCACGAGAGCAAGTTGACCGTGAAACATTACTCCACCAGCGATGCCCAACGGGCGCAGTGGGTGGAAAAAGATGACGGCGTCCCTGCCGCCATCGTTCTATCGCAAAATTAATAACGCCTTCCGGCGGCTGTCTGTGACAGTCATTTAGTTCTTGTTGTCACGACGCTCTTCGCGGCGTGGCTTCGATTCGGAAGTATCGAGCTTCTTCATGATCGCTTCGGCCTCCTTCATGTGCTCACCGCAGGCTTCAGCGGCTTGCGCGAAGTGCGGGGCCAGTTCGGCGGACGCGTGACGTTCGAAGACGGTGAGCTTCGTTTTCATCGCGGCGTGCTTGGCAATTTGGAATCCGATGAAGCACTGATCCATCTCAGCGCCCGTCTTCTTGCCAAGTTCCTGCTTCGACCAGCTCAGACATTCCTGCGCGATTTCCTTGTGGAGTTGCAGGGCATCAACTGGCTGGCCTGTTCTGGCCTGTTGCGTGTCGCTCGTCTGCTGGATGCCGGGCTGACCGGCGTTATTCGTGGCCTTGGCCTGCTCCACACCTGATTTTGTGGAAGGCGTGGCGGTTGTTTCCGCGCGCGCCGTGCGACTCTTCTCCATGAGATAGCCTTCGCGAGTCGCTTCCGGTGCGAACTTCTGAAGTTTCATCAGGCACGCCTGATGTTCCTCCATCATCTTCTTGGCGAACGCCTTCACGTCCTCATGCTGCAGCTTGTCGTGGGCAAACTTGGTCAACGCGACTTCCTCTGCAGAGTCGATTGCCACACAAGAGGCCAGCATCTGGTCTGCATTCTGCCCCTGTGATCGTTCACCGGCCTGTGCCGGTCGTCCCTGTTGCTGACCTTGGGCGGCCTGTGGCTGTGTGGGCTGCCTTGGCTTTTCCTGTGCCGCCACGAAGGCGACACCGAGCAGCGAAGCTCCACACAACGGAATTACCAACACTTTGCGAAAATCCATTTTTTCTTTACCTCAGAAAACTTTGAAACATGTGCATCCTTAAGCTGGCGAACAACGACAACTCGTCACACGGAAGATCGATGTGTCGCATCATGTGTGCCATCACTCAAACGTGATGGCCCTGTTTCGCGAGACCGGATGGCGGGGTGGCACGCCGTGAACCTCTGTGAAGGGCGTGATCTTCGATGCGGCAACGATGCTCTTTCGCAGCCGCGCCCATCCAAGGTTGAGGGGGTGCGTGACTCGATGACGAGTCGAAGCGATCAGTAGACGAACGACATCCCGATCTTGCCGATGCAGACGTCGTTGTCACCGTTGCCCACGTTTTGAACGCTGTCGGCGGCGAGGTGACAGACGTTTCGGTACTGTGGATGGGCAATGCTCTCCATAAGGTGATGATTCAACGGAGAAGACTCATGTCGCTCAATCGATTTGAGGAGCGGGTCACATCAGGCGAGGAACTCGCCTCGATTGTCGGCACGCCGTCGGCCATTGCGATCAAGAAGGAGTTGAAGTCGCTCGACGAGCACATGCGGCGATTCATTGCTCATGCGCCGTTTGTGGTGATCAGCACGCATGGGGTGGATGGACGCTGCGACGCCTCGCCCCGTGGCGATGCGGCGGGGTTTGTGCATGTGGTGGATGATCGGACGCTGCTGATTCCCGATCGGCCGGGGAATCGGCGGGTGGACAGCTTTCGCAACATCTTGGAGACCGGTCGCATCGGGTTGCTGTTCCTGGTTCCCGGCTTCGGTGAGACGCTGCGCGTCAACGGCCGCGCGGCGATCATTCGCGACGAAGCGTGGCTGACGCCGCTCAGCGCGCAGGGCAAACGGCCGCAGCTCGCGTTGGCCGTCGAGGTCGAAGAGTGCTACCTGCAATGCGCGAAGGCCCTGTTGCGATCCAAACTGTGGGAGCCGCACGACAGGCCGGCGTTGCAAAGCCTTCCCTGCGCCGGCGAGATGCTCAGCGACCAGGTGCAACTGCCGGAATACGACGCCGTCAAGATGCAGACGCTGCTCGACGGGGCCTACAAGAACAACTTGTATTGAGCCGCGAAGAGCTGGCCGTTCCGAAGGTCACTCTCCGAGACCGTGGTCCACAATCTCAACCAAGCGATGGCCCCCGGCGGGTGCAGCCGTTATTTGGTGGTCCTCTTCCGGTCCCCTCTCCTCCGTCTTCGGGGGAGAGGGTT
>JANODP010000212.1:0-5096 GCA_031412755.1 Schlesneria sp.
GCGTGCAACTAATGCCCCCATACCGCCCCGCCTTTCGCTGACTCTGGGCGTGCCACACTTGGTCCTTCGTCAAAGTGACCCACTACCCGACGGCATCCCGCTTGCCGCTGAGCGGCCACTTGTGCCGATGCCGTCCGATCAGGGACCCAGGCGCCTCTCCTCCGGAGTCATTGGCGACCGGAACAATCGCTGCGAGGTGAAAAACCGTCAGGGTCCGTCAGATTGATTGCATCGTTGTGATCGATGCGACCGATACGATTGAAGAGCCCCCAAATGTCGGGGCGGATGCTCACATCGAAACACGGTCGAAGGGTCACTTCGTCTCGATCTCACAGGCCAGGCGGCCTCGAATTGCCGGAAGGAGCCGAACATGCGTCGCGGGACTTGGTTGCTCGCTATCTCTGGGATGATGGCCCTGGTCAACGGTGCCAGTTTCGCGGCTGAACCTTCGACCGGGACCGCCGGGCGGACTTCTCTGGGGGAAGCCGCCAGTGGATTCCCGTCGCGAAACGGTCGCATCGCGGTGGCCCCAGCCGGTGGCGGACTGCCGACGCGCTACTCGCGCCAGTTGCCGGCCAGTGCGCCGGGATCGAAGAATTACTACAACGATTTGTTCACCGAGGGCGAAGCGGCTCCGGCCGCCCCCGGTTCTGCGCCGGGTGACTGGAGCGATGAACCCGCGCCGCAATCGCCGGCGGCCCGCAAGCCCGCACCGATAACTGCCGCGCCATCGACCGCCGCGAAAACCAGTGCGTCTGCGTCGAAGGGATCGGCGGCCAGCGCCGGCAAGGTTCCTCCCGTGGCGGCATCGAGCGACAAGCCGGTCGCCGGACCGCGCGTCATTCAAGCGTCCTACGACAAGGCCGCCGGGTCGACCGAAAAGAAGCACATTCAACAAGTCCGCACCGAGGCCAAGCCGTCACGCGGTTCGGCTCCCCCGATGCCAGACATCGATCACCTGACCGATGCTCCTGCGACTCCATCCGCCAAGACCGGCGGAACGCCATCGGCGAGTCGTGCGTCGGCCGAGACGGGGCCGGCGACACCGCAGGTCACGATCGAGTGGGCGAAGAAGGGCGACATCAACGTCGGACAGGAATGCCAGGTCGAACTGCGGGTGAAGAACGGCGGTTCCGTGATGGCCAGTCAGGTCGCCGTCGATGCCATCTTCCCCACGACCGTTCGACTGACGAACGCCGAGCCGAAGCCGGTCGCCTCGGCCGACAAGTTGACCTGGTCCTTTGACAGCATCGCTCCGGGTGCCGAACGCAAGATCACCGTGAAGCTGATCCCCAGCCGCCGCGGCGATCTCGGAGCGACGGCTCAGGTGAGATTCACCGGGGCGGCGTCCACCTCGTTCAAAGTCGAAGAGCCGATGCTCAAGGTCGTGTTGAAGGGACCGAATGAACTGATGCTGGGCGATCCCGCGTCGCAGTTCATCACGGTGTCGAACCCCGGCACGGGGACCGCTCACGACGTGAAGGTTGAAGCCAAACTGTCCGACGGCCTGGAGCACGGTTCGCGCGGCGAAAAGCTGATCATGGAAGTCGGCTCGATCGGACCGGGCGAAACCCGCACGGTGCGACTGGGCCTGTCCGCCATCAAGGGGGGGCAGCAGTCGATCAGCGTGACGGCCACGTCCAGCTCGGACGCGGGCGGCACGGCCTCGGCTCAGATGAACGTCATCGCACCGAGTCTGAAGATCGCCGTCGATGGACCCGGTTTGCGATACAAGGGCCGTAATGCCAAGTACACCCTGACCGTCACCAACGACGGCAGCGTCGCCAACAACAACATTCGCGTCTCGCAGGTCGTCTCGGAGGGTTTCAAGTTTGTCTCGGCCGACCGCAACGGCAAGTACGACGCCTCGACCAAGAGCGTGCAGTGGTTCGTCGGCCGCCTGGAACCGGGCCAGAACGCCAAGGTCACCTGTGAACTGAACGCGACCGCGCTGGGCGACTTCTCGCACACCGTGGCCGTGCTGTCCGACTCGGGCGTCCGGGCCGAAGCCAAGATCGACACCAAGGTCGATGGCGTCGCGTCGCTGACGATGGAACTGGTGGACCTCGACGATCCCGTCGAAACGGGTGTCGAGACGATGTACGAAGTCCGCGTCCGCAACGAAGGCTCGAAGCCGGCGGCGGGCGTGTCGATCGCCTGCGAGTTGCCGGCCGGAATGGAACTGATCACGGCCAAGGCTCCCGTCGATGCGATCGTCGAAGGCCGGCAGATCCTGTTCAAGTCGCTCGATCAGGTGGCCCCCGGCGGCCAGGCGGTCTTCAAGATTCATGTCAAGGGCGTGAAGGAAGGGAGCCACCGGATGAAAGTCCGCATGACGGGCGGCGGCCTGACCGAGCCGGTCGTCCGCGAAGAGGTCACCAAGGTTTACTCCGACGCGAACTGACCGCCCGCACCGCTCGCGGTTCGCCAAACACGAATCGCTCGACAACCATCAACCTCATCCGCTGGACCGCCCTTCAAAGGGCGGTCCAGTTTTCATTGACAGGTTGTGCAATGGCCAGAAACCGATGAAAAGTTGAAGGGTGCAGTCGTTATTTGGTGGTCGGATCTTCCGGCCCGAAGGGCCATCCATTCGCCCAGCCAGGGCCACCGGCCCTGGAATCAAGCCGTCTCTCGCACCAGAGGCCCAACGGGCCGGCAATTCTCCTCTTCTTCCGGCAACGTCGAGTTGGATTCGAGAAGTTCCGGTGATGAACTGTCGGCCCGTTGGGCCTCAAATCTTCCAGCGAAACCTTTCCCAGGGCCGATGGCCCTGGCTGGGCGAATGGGTGGCCCTTCGGGCCGAAAACCAAGGACCACCAAATGACGACCATACCCAAAGTTGCAGGCCGAATCTCGCCACGGATGACCGAACCCACGCGAGACTGGTAGGCTCCTTCCTGATCGTGACGGCAACTTGCGAAAGCCGCCGTGTGAGATTTGGGATCGAGCGCCGAGGATTTCCCGCCATGTCTGTTCCGTTGTTCGTCGTCGATGCCTTCACCGACCGGCCGTTTGGAGGAAACCCCGCCGCCGTCTGTCCGCTGGCCCACTGGCCGCGCCAGGACTGGTTGCAGGCGGTTGCCGCCGAGATGAACCTGTCCGAGACCGCCTTCGTCGTCGAACGGCCCGACGGTTCGTTCGATCTGCGGTGGTTCACGCCCGACGTGGAAGTCACGTTGTGCGGACACGCGACTCTCGCCACGGCCCATGCGTTATGGAAGACGGGCCGGGCGAACATCGACGCGCCGCTGGCCTTTCACACGCTGAGCGGCCTGCTCACCGCGCGGCGCCGCGGCGATGAAATCGAACTCAACTTCCCCGTCGAAGCGGCGTCACCGGCCCCCGTTCCGGAGCATCTGCTCGAAGGGCTGGGAGTCGCCGCCGTTTCGGTCCATCGCAACCGATTCGACTATCTGGTCGAAGTCGCCGACGAACAAACGGTCCGAGACCTGCGCCCCGACTTCACTCGATTGCGGCGGGTCGAGACGCGGGGCATCACCGTGACGAGCCGGTCTGACGACGCGCGGTTTGATTTTGTCTCGCGCTTCTTCGCACCCGCCGTCGGCGTCGATGAAGACCCCGTCTGCGGCTCGTCTCACTGTTGTCTCGGCCCCTTCTGGCAGGAACGGCTCGGCAAGTCGGAATTACTCGCGCACCAGATCTCGCAGCGCGGCGGAGTCCTCCGCGTGACCTGCGCCGGCGACCGTGTGAGGCTCGCAGGTCGCGCGGTCCTCGTCACGAAGGGCGAGCTGTTCGCGTGATGGGAAACGCCTGGCCCGCGCGGAACAGAAACGTGTCTCGGAGAGCCCGTCCGCTTCATCTCCCGCAGCGGGATGGCTACCTTGTCGATGGTCTGGAACAACTCTCGTGTGGGGTGGTCTCTCGTGGCGGCTCGTCCCTCGAAATCGCTGGCTGATCCGACGGCGCTCGCCAAGTTTGGCGGGCTGGAGGTCGTTGCCCGGCGGCTCGTCGAGGGCTACATGATCGGGCAGCACAAGTCCCCCTTCAAAGGCTCCTCGGTCGAGTTCGTCGAGCACCGGCAGTACTACCCCGGCGACGAGATCAAGCACATCGACTGGCGGGCCTACGGCAAGACCGGCCACTACTACATCAAGGAGTACGAGGAGGAGACCAACCTGCGGTCGTACCTGATCGTCGATTGCTCGGGCAGCATGGCGTATCGCGGCGCGACGCTGTCCAAGTTCGATTATGCCCGCCAACTGACGGCCGCTCTGGCGTACCTGCTGCTCGCTCAACGCGACGCCACGGGGCTGATCACGTTCGACACCAGGATCGCCGACCGCTGGGAGCCGACGTCGAATCGCGAGTCGTTCCAGCAGATCGTCAAGCTGCTCGAAGCCCGTCGGCCGGGAAAGGAGACCTCGATGACAGACGTCTTCACCCAGATCCTCCCCACGCTCAAGCGTCGCAGTTTGATCTTCCTGATCAGCGACTGCTTCGACCGGATCGAGCCGCTCGCCGCCGCCCTGCGGTTGTTCCGCGCGGCGCGTCACGAGGTGGTGCTGTTCCAGGTCGTGGCTCCCGAGGAGGAAGAGTTCTCGTTCAAGCACCCGACGCAGTTCCGCAACCTGGAGCAGCCCGGCCACCACGTCCTCGCCGATCCGTATCGGCTGAGAAAGGCGTACCTCGGCAAGTACCGCCAGTTTTGTGACGACCTCACGAAGCAATGCGGCAACGCGGGCGTCGATTACGTGAAGCTGCGAACCGACGCACCGTACGAGAAGGCGCTGGGAGCGTTCCTCGACATGCGCGTCCGGCGTCAGGGTCGGGGTTGATCTGGGGTCGGGCGTTCAAATTTCAAAATTGGCCGAGCCGCTGATCTGCGACTTGTCCGCGGCATGTCCGGCCAATTTTGAAATTTGCTGACCCTACCGGATTGCAGGTGTGAGTGAAGCGCGTTCGGTTTTTTGCCGCAGAGCGGCACTCGATGGTAGCCGTGGGCTTCAGCCCACGGATGACGTGCGATGAATGTCCCCTGTCGCGGAGCGACATTTGATCGCGACGCTTCAACCCATCAATTGTCGCTCCGCGACAAGTGGTGTGTCACGGTTTCGAGACCGTGGGCTGAAGCC
>JANODP010000213.1:0-1552 GCA_031412755.1 Schlesneria sp.
GGCTTCAGCCCACGGTCTCGAAACCGTGACACACCACTTGTCGCGGAGCGACAATTGATGGGTTGAAGCGTCGCGATCAAATGTCGCTCCGCGACAGGGGACATTCATCGCACGTCATCCGTGGGCTGAAGCCCACGGCTAACATCGAGTGCCGCTCTGCGGCAAAAACCGAACGCGCTTCACTCACACCTGCAATCCGGTAGAGTCAGGAAGGTTGAAGGTCAGGGGAAGAGCAGGAATGGTTGACCTTCCACCCTCCGCCCTCCACCCTCCGCCCTCCACCCTCCGCCTTCCGCCTTCCACCATCAACCTTCCACCATCAACCATCAACCTTCCACCATCAACCTTCCCCCCAAGGCCCTCCATGTCTCTGATCCTGCGAAATCCTCACAGCGTCGAAGCGGCGCTGCGAACTCGACCGGCCGATGTGTTTGAGGTCCGTCTCGCACCCGGCACACCCTCGCCACGCTGGGCGGCCGTGGCGGAGTTGGCTCATCAACACGAGATCCCCGTGCGCACGAGCCTCGCCGCGCCCGATCGGCGTCCGTCGAATCAGGGGAAAAGCGAACGAGTCGGCGCGGCGTCGGCCACCGTCCAGGAACGGAGCGACCTGTTGGTCGATGAGCTCTTCACTCCCGAGATGACCGAGTCACCGGGCTTGTGGCTGGCACTCGAACAATTGCAGGATCCGCACAACGTCGGCGCGATCTTTCGCACGGCGGCCTTCTTCGGCGTCAAGGGGATCGTGTTGACCCGCGAGCGTTCGGCGCCGCTCTCGGCCACCGTGTACGACGTCGCGTCGGGAGGCTTGGAGTACGTGCCGTTCGCCATCGCGCCGAGCCTCAGCCGCACGATCATTCTGGCGCGCGAGGCGGGTCTCGCGATCCTCGGCACGTCCGAGCACGCCGAACGTGGCGTCGAAGAGGTGCCGCTGGATCGCTCGCACCTGCTGATCTTCGGCAACGAGGAACAGGGCCTGCGACGGGTCACTCAGGAGAACTGCGACGAGTTGTGCCGCCTCCAACCGCACGGTCCGATCCAGTCGCTCAACGTCTCGGTCGCGGCGGGCGTGCTGATGTCGAAGCTGGGTCGTGGGTCAGTTTGAGTGGCACTAACTTTAGATTCGTAGCCACGCTCGCCAGAGCGTGGGAATTGCACCGTTACCGCAAAATCCCACGGTCTGGCGACCGTGGCTACCTAAAGTTAGTGCCATTCGGTCGTGGGTCCGTTTGAGTGGCACGCCTTGAGTCCTCGACGGGCGTGGGTTGTTGGGGGCTGGGCTCCACGTCCTTCGAGGACTCAGGACGTGCCACACGTCCGGAAACCACTCCGCACGTGCCGATCGGCATCGACAATCCCACCCCCGCCCTCTGGCGCGCCGCCATCCCAGCAAACCTTTGCCGTGATTTCCCTTTGCGCGCAAACATCCCTGAAAACATTTGTCAGGGGCTCCCTTTGCGCGCAAATACCCCAGGAAACTTTCGCCGGGAGCCCCTTTTGCGCGCAAATACCCCCGGAAACTTTCGCCGGGAGCCTTCCTTGCGTGCTAAGA
>JANODP010000214.1:0-31899 GCA_031412755.1 Schlesneria sp.
CGAGGCGCGCATCAAGGCCGTTGCGCCGGGCATCAATCGACTGAAAGAAGACGTCAAATACCTCGTCGAACTCAGTCCGACTCCCACGCTCAAGAAGCAGTGGGACAAGACGCTGGGACCATTGCTCGACAGCTTCGCGGAAGGCTTGGACGCCACCAGACCGATCCGCGTCGATCTGGTCTTCGGCAAGGCGGAGGTCGGCTATGAGTTGCACTTCCCGCTGGACAAGCTGGAAGGAAAGGGAGGATTCCTCCTGAATCTGGATGGGTTTAGCTTCGGCAACAAGAAGCTCGCGCCGGGACTTTTCGAACTCACCCAAGGGAAAGGAAAGAAGCTCACGACGGTCGGCTATCTGCGCGAGGCGAACAAGTACGCTTCGATCGCTCGGATTCAGGCCGCTGTTCCCGCGAACATACCGCATCCGATCACGCCCGATCTGCTGGCCTATCTCACCAAGGGCTATGACGCCGCAGCGGAACTGAAGAACGACCCGAAGGACAAGGCCGGTCAGGCCGCCCGGTTGGCCAACTTCAAGGAGCTGCGCAAACAACTCGAAGCCGGGATCACGTTCAAACGCGACGAAGACAAGAGCGACTTTGAATTGCGAAAGCTGCTGGTGGTCCACAACCTCGACGAAGCCGAGCGGTTCCTCGTCGAGACGGAGTTGCTGACGATCAACTGGGTCACGGACATCGCGGGCAAAAAGGGGCACGGGGAACTCAGTTTCTCGGCAATCCCCGGTACCGGGTTGGCCGGCAGTACCGAACTCGTCGCCGCCAAGCCGAGTTACTTCGCCAACGTGAAGCCGCCCGCCAAAACCGCGGTCACCGGACGACTCACTTTTCCGATCGATCCCCTGCGCGCCGGGCACTTGAAAGAGTTTTACAAGGTCTTTCGGCCCGTCTTGGCCAAGCGACTCGATGGCAATGCCGTTCTGAAGGAAGCGGACCAGAAAGCCGCCGCCAAACAGGCGGGGGAACTGGTCATCGACATGTTTGAAGCCGGCATTGCACTCGGCGCCGTCGATGGACTGATGGACCTGACCGAAGGGGACGGCGACAAGCACACGCTGCTGTTCGGCATCCGAGCCGCCGATGGAAAGAAGGCCGATCAAATCGTGAGCCTGTTTCCCAGGATTTGGCCCGGTTTCAAAGTCAACCTCAAGGTGGCCGAAGTCGCCGGTACGAGCCTGCACACGCTGACGCTCCCCGAAAAGCGGTTGCCTCGTTTCCAGAAGTTCTTCCCCGGAGAAACGACCATCCATATGGCGACGTCGAAGGAGGCGGTCTGGATCGCGATCGGCACCACCGCGCAGGCCGACCTCACCGCCGCGATCACTGCGGCGGCGGCCCCGGCACCCGAGATGGCCGACCCGGTCGTCGCCTACTTCTCGGCCAACATGGCCAAGCTGGTCGGCTTGATTGAGGCGCTGGAACCCGAACCGGCCGAGTCCACGGGGCCGAAGACTGCCGCGCAGAAACAGCGCGAGAAGATTCGCAATCTGGCCGAGCTGGCGGTCAAGGGCTGCGAGCCCCGGCTGACGAGCGTACTCAAACGCAATGGCCACATCATCGAGGGAACCCTCGACGTCACCGAGTGTGCGCTGAAGTTCGTCGGTACCCTGATCGCCGACTTCGCCAAGGACATGGACGGATAGCGGCATCCGCCGAGTCGCCGCGCCGACTCGGTCGCACCTGCGACGACAGACGATAGAATCACCGGCCCGCGAGACAACCGTCTTGCGGGCCGGTTTCGTTGAGGCAGGTTCCTTTCGACAGATGTTCCGCCCATGCCCCTCGTTCTCACGCTGCGCGAATCGCCGTCGATCCCGATCGAAGCGGATGCCGTGCGCGTCGAGGTCGTTCGCGAACAGTCCCTCGATCAAATCCGGGCGACATTGATCCAGCACGGCAACCGTCAGGAACCACTCGGTGAGTTTTTCGACGTGTCCGGCTCGGCGCAGGACGATCAGCAGGTCGTCTGGGTGGGAGACTGTTCGCGCGTCAAGCGGATCGGCGAGAAACACTCTTGCGGCCAGATGCTCGTCGAGGGCGACACGGGCATGCATCTCGGAGCCGAGATGACCGGCGGTGAGATCACCGTCCGGGGCCACATCGCCGACTGGGCCGGTGCCGAAATGCGGGGCGGTCGTCTGCGCATCGAAGGGAACGCGGGCAACTGTCTCGGTTCCGGATATCGGGGAGCGACGCGAGGGATGACGGGCGGCGAGATCCTCGTCATGGGATCGGCCGGACATGAAATCGGAACCGTGATGCGACGCGGCCTGATCGCGGTGGCCGGCTCCGTCGGACACGCGGCCGGATTCGGCATGATCGCCGGTTCGCTGATGTTCTTCGGCGACGTCGGCCGGCACTGCGGCGCGGGGATGAAGCGCGGAAGCATCGCGCTGTTCTCGACGGCTCGCCGCGCGGAATTACTCCCCTCCTTTCACTTGGCCTGCACCGACCGACCCACATTTCTGACGGTCTATCTGCGACACCTGGCACGGCTCGGCTTCGCGTTCCCGGACGGTTGCCTCGACGCCGACTACGACCGCTACTGTGGTGACTTGATCGAACTCGGCAAGGGCGAGATTCTGGTGCGGCGAGACGATTGACGTCCCCGGCCAACGCCCAGTTCACCTTCAACGGTCTTGTCCCCTCGCCCCCGGCTCTGCGGGGGAGTGGGCTAGGGTGAGGGGGCCGTCGGTGGAGCAGTCGCCATTGGGTCTGATATCAAACTAAGATGTTCTCGACTTCATCCCAAGCCCCCCTCACCCTAACCCTCTCCCCCCGAAGCGGGTGGGAGAGGGGACCGGAAATGCAATTGTGCCCGATGCCAAACTCCTTCGAGAGGTTCAACGCTCATGCTGCTTCACCTTCGCCGACAGATGTTCGTCGCGTGTCTGCTCGCGGGACCGTTCGCACTTGAATCGACCGCGCAGGCCGAAGAGGCCGACCCGCGTCGGCCGGCGGCGATCGAAGCCAAAGAGGTTCCCGTCGTTCCCGCCGAGGTCTTCGCCAGGCTGGCGCAGTACCAGAGTGTGCGCGCGGCCAGCTTTCGCGGGTTCGCTCCGGACGGAACGGGCATCCTGATCGCGACGCGGTTCGGCAACTCGGCGCAGTTGCACCGCGTCTACGAACCGGGTGGCCGTCGCGAGCAGATCACGTTCTACGACGAACCGGTTTCCGGCGGCTTCCTCCCCAAGGCGACCGACGGTGCGATCCTGATGCTGATGGACGCGGGAGGGAACGAGAACGATCAGGTCTATCTGCTCGACCGGCAAAAGTTCGCGACGACGCGCCTGACCGACGGGAAGTCCCGCAACAAACTCGGGGCCGTGCGGCCCGACGGCTCGCAGATCGTCGTGACGAGCAACCAGCGCAACGGCCGCGATGTCGATCTGTACATCGCCGATCCGCGCCAGCCCGATTCGATGAAGCTGGTGATGCAGGTCGACAAGCAAACGTGGGCCGCTCACGACTGGTCTCACGATGGCCAGACGCTGCTGCTGAACCGGTATGTCTCGGCGAACGAGTCGTACCCGGCGCTGCTCGACGTGGCGAGCGGCCAGCGCACCGATCTCCCTTCTCCGACGAAGGAGAAGGCGGCGTTTGGACCGATGGCATTCGCGGCCAATGGCAAATCGGTGTTCCTCGCGACCGATGCGAATGGCGAGTTCCACCGTCTCGCGCGGCTCGATCTCGCCACGAAAAAGTACACGTGGCTGACGGACGACATCGCGTGGGATGTCAGCGACCTTGATGTCGAACCGAACACGGGCGATGTCGCCTTCACCATGAACGAAGACGGCGCGAGTCGCCTCTACCTGCTCCCCAAGGGCGAAGGGCCGCGGCGCGAGTTGAAGCTGCCGCTCGGCATCGTCTCGGGGCTGGACTTCTCGCCCGATGGGAAGCGGCTCGGCTTCACGCTGGCTCGGCCCAACTCGCCCCCCGATGCGTACTCCATCAAGCTCGATGATGGCGAACTGACGCGCTGGACGTTCAGCGAAGTGGGTGGCCTGAACCCGGAATCGTTTGTCTCGCCGAGTCGCATCCAGTTCAAATCGTTCGACGGCCGGATGATCCCCGCCTGGTACTTCCAGCCGCGCGGCGCAGCGGCCCCCAAAAAGATGCCGGTCCTCATCAGCATCCACGGCGGTCCCGAATCGCAGTACCAGCCGTTCTTCTCGCCGATCATGCAGTACTACCTGAACGAGTTGGGGATCGCGGTGATCTGCCCCAACGTGCGCGGGTCGAGCGGCTATGGGAAGACGTACGTGGCACTCGACAACGCCGAGAAACGCGAAGACAGCGTGAAGGACATCGGCGCGCTGCTCGACTGGATCGGGCAGCAGTCCGAGCTCGATTCGTCTCGCGTCGCGGTCTCGGGCGGCTCCTACGGCGGCTACATGGTGCTGGCCTCGCTGACGCACTTCGGCGACCGGATCAAGGCGGGGATCGACATCGTGGGGATCGCCAACTACCTGACGTTCCTCGAACGAACGGCCGCCTACCGCGTCGATCTGCGGCGAGCCGAATACGGCGACGAACGCGATCCCGCCATGAAGGCGGTCTTCGAGCGAATCAGCCCGCTCAACAACGCCGACAAAATCCGCTCGGCCCTGATGGTGGTTCACGGCCGCAACGACCCGCGCGTCCCGTTCTTCGAGGCCGAACAAATCGCAGCCAAGGTCCGCGCCAGCGGCAAGCCCGTCTGGACCCTCTTCGCCAACAACGAAGGTCACGGCTTCGCCAAAAAGGACAACAGCGACTACCAACGCGCCGTCGAGGTGATGTTCCTGAGGAAGCATCTTGGGATTGAATAGTGGAGCGGAGAAGTCAGGAGTCAGAATCCAGAAGTCAGAATGTATGAGACAGAAAAAGCAAACGAAACATTCCGCTTCAACAGTGTCCTCCTCTTCATTCTGACTTCTGGATTCTGACTTCTGGATTCTCTCCCCCCAACATCTTCTGCACGTACTTCCCGAGAATGTCGGTCTCGATGTTGACCGGATCGCCCACCTGACGTTGGCCGAGAGTTGTCATGCTCAGCGTGTGAGGAATCAGTGCCACGCTGAAGCGGTCTCGTTCGATGTTGACCAGCGTCAGGCTGATGCCATCCACCGCGACGGAACCTTTCGCCACCATCAACTCGGCGAGAGTGGCGGGAACGTGGAACCACATCGTCACCCAATCGCCCTCGCGGTTGATGGCCTCGACCTGCCCAACGCCATCGACGTGGCCCTGCACGAAGTGTCCGCCAAGCCGACCATTCACCGGCAACGACCGTTCCAGATTGACCGCGTCGCCGGTTTGCAACCGCCCGAGGTTCGTCTTCGACAACGTCTCGGTCCCGGCTTGAAACACCCAGCAATCGTGCTTGATCTCGATCACCGTCAGGCAGCAGCCGTTGATGGCCACGCTGTCGCCAAGCTGGCAGCGATCGGCATCGCCACCACCCAGCATGACGGCTGGCGGCGCGATGACGAGCCGCAATCCAGCCTCCTCCGTCACGAGAGCCTGCACCGTTCCGAGTCCTTCCACCAAGCCGGTAAACATCGAGTCTGATCCTGTTGCCTGCTGAGCCGCCTGTTCGTTCGTCGCCACCCATTCTTCGCGCCGGATTCTAACCAGATGGCAGGCAGAGTTTGACCACAGATTTCACGGATGGGCACGGATAAGAGGCAGAGCGAGGAGCAGAACCACGAATCTCACGAATAACACGAATCTGAAGAGGAAAGAGAGGAGTTGGCTGAACGGCCGGCCGGACTGAGTCGCGCTGTCTGGGCTCGTCGGCGAACCCTTTCCGCATTTCTGATTCGTGCTATTCGTACTACTAACGTTTTGTTTCTTCGCCAGGCGCGAAGACTTTCGACGCAAAGGCGCAGAGACGCAAAGGATCGCAAAGGATTGGAACCAGTCTCCTGAAGAGACCCCAATGAATCGTGACTCAATCCAAGCGTTGATTGCTTTGCGTGTCTTTGCGACTTGGCGCCTTTGCGTCAGGATTGGGTTGCGGGTTCCCCGCGCTGGGAGATTCGTGGTCGCACCCTCTTCAATCTTGGTCTTATCTGTGCCCATCGGTGAAATCTGTGGTCAAACCTCTTCACTCGTGCGGGATACCGCAGAAACTCGGATCGGCCGATGGATGGCAGGCGGGCTGGATGGCAAGCGAGGGTTGTGTGTGGTAGAAACGGCATCGCCGTGAATCAGGCTCCGCGTGCCAGCAGGTTCTGCGGGTGTTAGAACCTCGACAACAACCGAATTCGTGAGTGGGAATGATTGCGATGACAGTGGCGATTTGTGCCGTGCATGCTCGGGAAATTTTGGATAGTCGCGGCAACCCCACCGTGGAAGTCGATGTGGAATTGGAGGACGGCACGATCGGCCGCGCGGCCGTCCCGAGCGGGGCGAGCACCGGTGCTCACGAGGCATGTGAGCTGCGCGACAATGACAAGAAGCGATATCTTGGCAAGGGAGTCCGCAAGGCGGTCGAGAACGTCAACGAACACCTGGCCGACGCCATCATCGACCTGCCCGTCGCCGATCAGGCCGCCATCGACCGAGCGATGATCGAGGCCGATGGCACGCCGAACAAGTCGCGTCTCGGGGCGAATGCGATCCTTGCCTGTTCCCTCGCGGCGGCGCAGGCGGCGGCTCAAGTCAACTCCTTGCCGCTGTTCAGGTATCTCGGGGGAGTCGGAGCCAACACGCTCCCCGTGCCGCTGATGAACATCATCAACGGCGGTGCTCACGCTAACAATGGGATCGACCTGCAAGAGTTCATGATCGTCCCGGTCGGCTTCGACAAATTCAGCGAGGGGCTGCGGGCCGGCGTCGAAGTCTTCCATCACCTCCAGAAGGTGCTGAGCGACATGGGGATGAGTACGGCCGTTGGCGACGAGGGCGGGTTCGCTCCCAATCTGAAGACTAACGAGTCGGCCATTCAGATCATCCTCAAAGCCATTGACAAGGCTGGCTACAAGGCGGGCGAGCAGATCAAGCTGGCGCTCGACTGTGCCTCGACCGAGTTCTACGACGCGAAGACCGGCCTGTACGAGATGGACGGCAACAAGGTGAGCGGCCCCGATCTGGTCGGCATCTGGAAGTCATGGTCCGAGAAGTACCCGATCTGCTCGATCGAGGACGGCTGTGCCGAAGACGACTGGGACACGTGGAAGCTGCTGACCGACGCCATCGGTGGCCAGGTGCAACTCGTCGGCGACGACCTGTTCGTGACGAACACGCGCCGCCTGAAGGACGGCATCGCGAAGGGGGTGGCCAACAGCATCCTGGTGAAGGTGAACCAGATCGGCTCGCTGACCGAAACGGTCGATGCCGTGCAGACCGCCTACCGCAGCGGCTACACCGCCGTGATGAGCCACCGCTCGGGCGAGACCGAAGACACCACGATCGCCGACCTCGCGGTGGCCCTCAACTGTGGCCAGATCAAAACCGGCTCCGCCAGCCGCACCGACCGCATCTGCAAGTACAACCAACTCCTCCGCATCGAAGAGTTGTTGGGCAGCGACGCCAGGTACGGCAGAAGGACTTGCTAGCTAACCAGTGTGAACTCAAGCAAGAACAGCCCGGCATTTTCAAAATGCTGGGCTGTTGTTTTTGCGAATGACAGATGACGGGGTCGGCACGGGTGACAACTATATCAACGTGGTAACCGCGGCCTGCGACTTCACGCTGAAGAAATACGAGACAAACTGTTGGATCGTGATGTCGTCGTGCGAGACGACGAAGTGCGGGACCATCCGGCTCTGTTGCGACGGAAAGGGGACGGACCAGACGACAATGTCGTCGATAATGAACACGATCAGTGTGGGGAGCGATACATATGTCCCGAGTTCGACCACACCGGGTTCGAAAGTTTCTCCAAACTTCTTCATCTCCGCGCAGGCTTCTCGAAGGTCGTTCCGGTAATCGACGACGTTTCGGTTGAGTTGCTTGGCACGAGCGTTCGTGACAATGCTCTCGGGGTCCATGGTCAGGATGTCGACTTTGAGGTTTGGATGGCGGGGTCCCTCGCTGGGCAGTGGAGCGCTCTGGCCGACGTTGTGTTCGAGGGCGTACTTGATCGGCTCCTGAAGGCGGGAGTTGATGTCCTGCAAGTTGGTCGTGAGGATCAGGATTCGGTGTCGGGCATTCTTCACGAGGTACGGCAGGTCAACTTGCTCTCGGTATCGGTAGCCTTCGATACGAAACTCGCCCGGGGCCATTGGCGTTCCGACTCGCGCGATCTGACCGACGATCGTGTCGGCCAATCGGGAAACGAATTCATGGTCCGTTTTAGACTTCAGATCGTGTACCTTATACTCGCAGACTAGGAAACCCTTCAGGTTAGCGGGAAGGTGGTGGGATGTGTTCTTCTCGCCAATCAGCACGACCGGAATGTCCAGGCCCCTCGCATACCCGATTTCATGCATGACGCTCGGATTTGGCGACCTGACCACGTCCTTTTCCTTCTCCGCAAGGGCCGTTTCCTTCTCCGCAACGGGCCGGCTGAATTGAGGAGAAACGTCTGCGATGCAGAAGTGGCACGACTGTAATGTAGTGAATACGTTCTCTTGAATTGTCGATCTTGTGTAAGACGACTTGTCAAGCCGTCGCCATTCCAATTTGAATGTAGATCGGAAGCGGTTGTTATCGCTGGTCTTTGCCTCGACTTCCGCGGACACTTGCTCGTCCAAAATGTTCCCAACCTCATCCAATCGATCATCGAACGACGAGGAGATAAAGCAAATGAGACGCTGTACTGGCCTGCCTTCGGGTTCATCGGCGACCCCATCGGGTGGTGTGGCGACGTCTTCGGGTGGTATGGCAATTGGTTCTGGATGCGGGGGGGAATCGTGCGTACGCCGCGACCTAGATTTGGGACGAGAAGTTGTCATGCAGCACCTTGGATAGAAATGCGGACCTGCGATTGTTCAAAAATGCACTCTCATTAAATACACGAGCATTATGACTGCTGTCAAACACTATCGCCGTGAACCCGTCGGATTTTTGATTGCCGAACAATTCCTCACAAACCGCAGTAGAATCCTGCACTCGTGAACAACGGAAATCTCACAATTGTGGCGGGGTGGTCGAGTCTTCGCTTTGGACGTCTGGGTGACGAAGTCACAATAGGATGAATTTCAAGTACGCCTGAGACCGTGTCTCTTTGTCGCACTACGACTCGGACGGACAACGCCACGTTCGAGCCACTTCGTGCACAACTTTTACTACCAGTTCCCCCCAATCGACTGTATAACTCGATGCGTTGGTTCACAGTCCATTGCACACCGACTTGATTCCGTTCAAACAAAATCTTTCGGATCAGCACACGTCACTCGACGTAGGATAAACCATGCTGAGAATTCTCGGTTCAGCCAATCCGTTTGGCCGTGACTGCCATCGCCGGGAAGTGATGCGGGTCGGCGCTTTGGGTGCCGCAGCATTGTCGCTGCCCGAGTTGTTGTTCCTTGAATCCGCCGTGGCGTCGGAGGTGCCCAACGCAACGAGCTCGGCGTTTGGGAAGGCCAAGCGGATCATGCTCCTGTACCTGCAAGGAGCGGCTTCCCAGTTTGAAACCTGGGATCCGAAGCCCGACGCGCCGGAAGAGATTCGCGGGAAGTGGGGAGCGATCAGCACCTCGGTCCCGGGAGTGGCCATTTGCGACCAGCTCCCCAAGATGGCGCAGCTCGTCGATCGTCTGGCGATCGTGCGGTCGATGACTCACGAGAACAACAATCATTCGAATCTGTACACGCTCACAGGATCTCCGGCGATCGATTTCACGAGCGAAACGAACCCGCTCGACAGCCGGCATCATCCCTTCTTTGGCAGCGTTCTCGACTATCTGGCCGATCAATCCGGTTCGTCGGAGCCGCCGGAAGTGCCGCGCAACATCGGGCTGCCGTTTCGGTTCAGCACGTACTCCCCCCTCTTCCGTCGTGCCGGTCCGTATGCGTCGTTCCTGGGTCAGGGATACGATCCCGTGTGGACCGAATTCGAGGGCAAAGCCACGAGCAAGGTCGCGCGGGTCACGTTGTTCGATCAAAACGACACCGTCGACGTGGCCGATCCCAATCTGGGGATTACTCCCGAAAGCCGACTGCGAATCTCCAAGGCGGCGCAGCTCCGTCCCGAACTGACCGTGGACCGCCTGGACGAGCGGCGGACGCTGTTGCAACAACTCGATTCCCAGCATCGGCAACTCAACGAGACACTCGCCGGCCAGAGCGTCGACCGCTTTAGTGCGATGGCGTACTCGATGATGACGTCGCAGAAATTGCGAGACGCGCTCGACGTCGGCCGCGAGCCGATGTCGTTGCGTCTGCAATACGGCATGACGCTGTTCGGACAGGCCGCCTTGACCGGCCGCCGATTGCTGGAAGCGGGATGCCCGTTGGTCTCCGTCTTTTGGGACGAGTACAAAGTCGTCAACACGGCCTGGGACACGCACTTCGACCACTTCACGCGGATGGGAAACGAATTGCTGCCGGGATTTGACTCGGCCGTCAGCGCGTTGTTACTCGATCTCGAAGCCCGGGGCCTGCTCGATGACACGCTGGTCCTCTGCCTGACCGAGCACGGACGAAGCCCCAAAATCAACAAGGCGATTCGGGCGGGCGGGCGAGATCACTGGTCAAAGGCCTACAGCGTCATGCTCGCCGGCGCCGGCATCAAGCCGGGCACCGTCGTGGGCGCATCCGACGCGCAGGCAGCGTTTGTGAAGGATCGGCCTACCAGCCCCGAAGACATCCTGGCAACGATGTACCATCTCAAGGGCATCGATCCCGATCGAACCGTTCCCGATCGTCTTGGCCGCCCCGTCCGTCTGGTTGAGGGCGGCAACGTGATCGAAGAGTTACTGGTCTAAGGACATTCCATCCGTTCGGGCGAGACCGAAGATATCTGAGCGAACCCGTCCGACACCTGAAGTACGAAAGCAGCCCGGCATTTCCAACATGCCGGGCTGCTTTTCTTGTTTCGTATGGTGCCACTGCTTCGGAGTCTTCGCAGAAGCAGTGCGAACGTGAACCGACTCTCCATCGGCACTGCTTCTCCGAAGACTCCGAAGCAGTGGCACATCCAAGGGTGTTGAGATCACTCAAGCAGGGCCACCCCGCCCAGCTACTTGCAGAATGCCTTTAGGGCATCGACAAGTTTAGCTACAGCATCCTTGAACGCATCACGAAACGGTTTGTTTGAGTCATCGGCATCGTCAGGAAGTGCATCCGACATCTCCCACATGCTTGCAACTTCAGCAGCCCGTTGAGCCACGACCGGATCACAGGGAACCTGATGTGCGATTGAGCTTAAGTGCTTCGTCGCAGATATCACTTCATTTTTGGTTTCTTGGTCGAAACGCTCGCTGGGCAACTGGTCTTTGATACTGACGAGCCGATCCGTGAAATAGAAAAAACGCTCTCGTGCGCTTTCTTGTTGTGCATTCTGCTGCGTTCCGGGAGCCTGAATGACGACCGGCGGGGATGGGTCACGCTGGGAAGAGAGATACCCATTTGTGCTGCCCAATATCGCGGCGAACCCCCAAACGAGAGGGAAAATGATTGCCCAAGGTTCTCGTGATTTAGACTCATTTGTCATCGCGACTCCTCGATATGCTTTTCTGCGAAAGATGCCCGGCGAACTTGAATTACGAACGCTGTCTCAATGGCGGAATCATTCGATTGCAACCAAGGGTTTCGATCGTCCCAGCCGCGCTGACAGCCGGTACGACAGATTTCATAGTGCGCACAGCAATCGACAGGAACCGCCCAACAGTCTTATTGAGCAGTGTGCAGCCTAACTCGGCCTGGCACTGGAAGCGGCTCAAGGCCGTGGTTGGGCAGAGTGCCTGAAAAATGGGGGTGTGTCAATCAATTCCGTCGAGGATCTCCGGGTGTTGATGGCGTGATACCGAGTGCCGCCGCCAGCAGCACCCAAAAGTTGAGCTACGGATTCGCGAGCGGTTGTTGGCCGTGTCTCCGGTAACGCTCGGCCTCTTCGCGGCGATTGATTTTGAGCAGGGCTTGTTCCAGGCCCGCGTAAGCGGGTTTGAGTTGGGGGTCGATTTCCAGCGCGCGGCGGTAGTAGCGGACCGCGTCGTCCCAGTGGGACTGCTTCGCGTGGGCTTCGCCGAGGTGGTACCAGGCTGCGGCTCGCGTCGGATGGGATTGCACCGTCTGGTCCAGTTGCACGATCGCCCGCGCGGTGCGGTTGCGGGTCAGTTCCACGAGGCCCAGTTGCAGTGATGCGACGGCGCGTTGCGGATCTTCTGCCAGGGACAGTCGCAGAGACCGCTCCGCCGCATCGAGCGTCCCCAATCGCTGTTGGGCCTGACCCAACAACTCCAACGCCTGCGCGTGTCGGGGATGGCGTTCCAGGAGTGGCGTCAGAGTCGCGATGGTTTCCGTCTCTCGCCCCAGGGTCAGTTGAGCGGAGGCCAGATCGAGGTAGGGCTCGACCGCATCAGGCGGCGTGCGTTTCAGCATCTTTTCGAGATGATCGACGGCTGGCGCGTAGCGACCGTTGGTCGCGCGCGAGACCGCGACGGCTCGATAGATTTCGCCGAGCGGCGTCCCCTGATCCGGCTGGGACAGGAGGACGTCGTCCAGCATCGGTTCGGATTCCTCCAGCGGGGCGAGTAAGTCGACTCCCGTTGTCGGCTTGGCGATCCGATGGTCGGTGGTGGCCACATGAACGACGTCCTGTGTCCGGCGGCGCGGCATGTGGCACGAGACGCAGTCGGAGGCGTCGACCCCCGCCGTTCGTTCGGCTCGGTGACAGGCATCGGACTCGTGGCACTTTTGACAGGCTGTTCGGTAATGTTCGACGCGACGGTCCGCCGCGACCTTGCGATGCGGATCGTGACAGCTCAGACAGTTCAGCTCGCCGCGACTCTCGACGAAGCAGCGGCTCTGTTGGAGTCGATACGGATGATGGTTGATCTCGTACCGGTCGGCGGCGGGTCGGTGTCGCTCGACGACATCCAGCGGGACGATGTACTCGGCCAGCTTCTGCCCGGGGCGGAACGAATAGTCGTCGCGCCCGAATCGTCGGACGCCGAACAGCGCGACGGACGGCTGGAGATGACATTGATGGCAGACATCGTCCCTCAATTCGGGAGAGAGCTTCGCGGGATTGACGATGCCGGCGGAGGGATCTTTCGTCCCGGCGAGATTCGCGCGGGTGTGCTCCGCGCCGGGACCGTGACAGCGCTGGCAGCCGATGCCGTGCGGCAGTTCGCGGGGAAATGTTTGCGAAGCACCGAAGGCATCTGCTCCGGTCGGAACATCGGGATAGGCGTTGTGGCAGAACAGGCACTCGCGCCTCACCCGGCGAGTCACTCCTTCGTGATCGGGCCGATCGAAACCGGGGGCCATCGCCCAGCGACCTTCCTCGGAGTACCACGCGATCGGCAACTGGTACAACTCACCCGCCGCGGTCTGGTACAGATAGGTGCGCGCGTGGTGGCCCGAGCCGAGAATCCAGTCGACCGGTTGCTCGAAGACGTTGATGGGCAGGCCATCGGCCGCGATCTGATGGCGACGGAACAGATACCGACCGTCGCGCCGGAGCATCTCGAAGTGCTGTTGCGACGGCATGTGGAAGTAGGCGTTGTTTTGGAAGTCCTCGATCACGGTGTCCGGTCCCGGCGGAAAGAATGACTGTGCCATCCCCACGGCCTGGTACGAGTCGAACAGTTCCTGATGACACCGGGCGCAGGCGCGGTCATCGATGTAACCGGATGCCGCGCCGCGGCTGGCCGAATCATCGGTGAGTGCCTGCTGGGACGGAACCGGTGGTGGAACTGTTTGTGGAACCGACCGCCCACCACAACCGGCCATCAGGCCGGACGACGCCAGGGCCAGCCCCATCCAGAGCGGCCAGTACCGACTCGACGAATGAGTTCGCGTTTCCACGACAGGCTCCGATGATGAACCGGGTGCAGTCGTTAATTGGTGGTCACATCTTCCGGCCCGAAGGGCCATCCGTTCGCCCAGCCAGGGCCAACGGCCCTGGAATCAAGCCGTCTCTCGCACAAGAGGCCCAACGGGCCGGCAATTCTCCTGTTCTTCCGGCAACGTCGAGTTGGATTCGAGAAGTTCCTGGGGAATGTTGTGATGAACTGTCGGCCCGTTGGGCCTCAAATCTTCCAGCGCCATCATTCCCAGGGCCGATGGCCCTGGCTGGGCGAACGGATGGCCCTTCGGGCCGAAAACCAAGGACCACCACGAAAACCAAGGACCACCAGTTAACGACTGCACCGATGATGAACCGGAAGCATTCTCCGCACTACCCGCCGAGCTGTCGCCTGAGGTCATCAAACCGATCCTGGAGCGAGCGGAATTCGTCGCGGATCGAGGCGAGTTCGTGTTTGAGTTCGCGCACGGTGGCTTCGAGGGCGGCGGCGCGTTCGTCCGCGGCGCGGGCTGCCGACGGCGATGACATTGTGTGCGAGGCGGCACTGGCGGCGGGACGTGTCGAGACGGGAGCGGACCGGTCGTCGTCGTGGCCCCGATCCTCGTCGTCACTCAGCGTGGAAAGCTGTGCGTGATTCTCGCCCTCGGGGTAGAGGTTGTGATCGACCTCGATGCCGCGTCGTTCGAGCGGGCCGTTCGAGCGGATCAGGTTCGCTTCGAGCAGCAACTGCAACTCGCGCCGCAGGTCGTCCTGAGACTCGATCTGCACCATGCGGCTCGCGCGGGTTCGCAGTTCGCCAAGCTGCTGCCGGCCGCGCAGCAGCAGTTCGGTCATGATGGCGAGTTGCGGTCCCGTGAGCGTGGTCCGCAGTCGCAGGTAGTGACGATAGCGTTCGGTCCGACCGGTTTCCGTATGGATGCAGCCGACGAAGCCGAGCGTCTGCAATTCGTTGAGCGTTTCCGCGACATCGTCCTCGTCATAGTTCGAGATCGGGTCGCGATTGTTCTTCTGGTTACAGCCGGTCGTCGCCCCCTTCAGCGTCAGCGGATATTGGTCGGGGACGGTAAACGCCTTCTCCAGCAGCACTCCCAGCACGCGGCGCTGTTTGCGGGAAAAGGACGTCAGCGGAATCAGATCGCTGTTCGCGGAGTCGGACACGACTGAATCTCCGAATGTGAATCGAGATGTTTGCGGGGCGGGAGCATAGAGAATCTCGCGGTCTCCCGCCAAGGAACGAACTGATTGTGTGAAGCCACTGAAGATTGCTGACCCTGCCGGATCGCAGGTGGTTGCCGCAGAGCGGCATTTGAGCGTAGCCGTAGGCTTCAGCCTACGGTCTCGAAACCCCAGCTTCACAGTTGTCGCGGAGCACCTCACCCGTGGGCTAAAGCCCACGGCTACCATCGAGTGCCGCTCTGCGGCAAAAACCGACCACGATTCACTGGCACCTGCCATCCGTTAGGGACCGGAACATTGAGGCTCCCTGCCGTGGCGGGTACTCTGTAACGCGACCGCACTGGCTCTGGCCTCCCGCCCGCTGAAAGTCCCGCCTTGATGTCTGTCTCCCGTAACGAACACAGTCGCACCGATGCCTTCGACATCGACGCACTCGCCGCGTTCGATTTCGATCCGCGCACGCGAGTCGTCTTTGGCGCGGGGACGGTGGCGCGCCTGGGTGAGCTGACGCGAGAACTGGGTGGCTCGCGAGTCCTCGTGGTCACCGACGATGGGATCGAACGGGCCGGGCACGTGGCGAAAGCGGTCGCGTCCCTGCGCGAGGTGGGTCTCGACGTGATCGTGTTCAAGGACGTGCAGCCGAACCCGACCACCGATGACGTGGATCGAGGGCTGGCGGTCGCGAAGTCCGAGCGGATCGACTTCCTCGTCGCGGTCGGTGGCGGCAGCAGCATGGACTGCGCGAAGGGGATCAACTTCCTGCTGACCAATGGCGGGCAGATGCGGGACTACTGGGGCATCGGCAAGGCGATGAAGCCGATGCTGCCGTCGATCGCCATCCCGACGACGGCCGGCACGGGAAGTGAAGCCCAGTCGTTCGCGCTGATTGCCGATGCGAAGACCCACATGAAGATGGCCTGCGGCGACAAGAAGGCGGCCTGTCGCGTGGCGATCCTCGACCCGGCCCTGACACTGAGCATGCCCGCCAGCGTCACGGCCGCCACGGGAATCGACGCCATCAGTCATGCCCTCGAAAGCTATGTAACGACGAAGCGGAACCCGATCTCGCAGTTGTTCGCCCGCCGCGCGTGGCGGCTGCTGGCGACCGGGTTCTCGGAAGTGATGCGGGAGACGGAAGGCGGAAGGCAGAAGGCAGAAGTCGGAAGTCAGAGGTCAGAAGTCAGAGGTCAGAAGTCAGAGGTCGGAAGTCAGCAGGCGGGGAGTGAGTCCAACGGCACTGCCTCTTCAACCTTCAACCTTCAACCTTCAACCTTCAACCCTCAACCCTCGACCCTCGACCCTCAACCCTCGACCTTCAACCCTCAACCCTCGACCCTGCTCGCCGCCCGTGGTGCGATGCTGCTCGGTTCGCATCTGGCGGGTGCGGCGATCGAGAACTCGATGCTGGGGGCCACACACGCGCTGGCCAATCCGCTGACGGCTCATTATGGGATCACGCACGGGCTGGCGGTCGGGTTGATGCTGCCGCACGTCGTGCGGTTCAACGCCCCGGTGGTCGGATCGCTCTATGGAAAGCTCGCCGAAGATGTCGCGCTGTGCGAGGCGGATGACCCGCACGCCGGCGATTGCCTCGCCGCGCGAGTCACTTCGCTGGTGGAAGCCTCGGGGTCGCCGACGTGCCTCGCCACCTGCGGCGTGGACCGGGCGCTGCTGCCTCAGTTGGCGGTCGAGGCGGCGAAACAATGGACCGGGACGTTCAATCCCCGTTCCGTGGATGAAGCCAGTTTGTTGGAGTTGTATGAGGCGGCGTTCGACTCTCCGTGATGAAACCATCGCCGGGGACGCGAATGTCGTAGTATCCGCACGTCAGCCCCGAAGGTGATCCGGTCAGGAGCCATTCCATGTCCAAGTTTTCTCGTCGTTGCCGCGTCGTCTCGGCCAGCGTGGCCGGTTGTTTTCTGTTCGCCCTGTTGTGCCGCTCACTCCCCACCGTGGGCGGTGCGGAATCGAAGCCGGTCTCGCCGACAGGCTGGTCGTCGTTCCGGCACGATCTGGCTCAGACGGGGGTTGCGACGTCGTCGTTGCCCGACAAGCTCGAACTGCTGTGGGAGGTTCCGCTCGGCGATCAGGTCGTCGCGACGGCGGCCATCGTGGGGGAGTTCGTCTACGTCCCGTGCATGTCGGGAGAACTGTTCTGCCTCAAGCGGCAGACCGGTGAAAAAGTGTGGACCTACAAATCGGTCGAGAAGGTCGAGAAGAATTCGTTCGCCCCCGCCTTCAAATCATCGCCCACGGTGACGGCGGATGCGGTCTACCTCGGCGACGAAGAGGGTGTCTTCCACGCGATCGATCGCGCCACCGGGCAGAACCGCTGGAGGTTCGAGACCGGCGGCGAAATCTACAGTTCGGCGGCGGTCCTCGACGGCAAAGTGATCTTCGGTTCGTATGACAACAACCTGTACGGCCTCAATCTGGATGGCACTCGCGCGTGGAAGTTCGAGACGCAGGGATACGTTCACTGCGCGCCGGCCATCGCCGACGGCATCGCCTTCATCGCCGGCTGCGACGAGCACCTGCGCGGCATCGACGTGAAGACGGGCGAGCAGAAGATCGAACTTCCCCTGCAAACGTATTTGATCGCGTCGCCCGCCATCGTCGGCGACATCCTGTACGTCGGCACCTTCGGCAGCGAAGTCGTCGCCGTCGATTGGAAAAAGAAAGAGGTCGCCTGGCGGTACGCCTCGGGCAATGCCGAGTTCCCGTTCCACTCGTCCGCCGCCGTGACCGACAAACTTGTGGTCGTCGGGGGTCGGGACAAACTGGTCCACGCGATCAATCGCTCGACGGGCAAGAAAGCGTGGACCTTCACCACGCGCGGCCGGGTCGACAGTTCCCCGGTCGTCGTCGGCAACCGGATCTTCATCGGTTCCAACGACGGCAACCTGTACGAACTCGGCCTGGCCGACGGCAAGGAACGCTGGAAGCACAATGCGGGCAAACCCATCTCCGCCGCTCCGGCCGTCGGCGAGGGAGTCCTCGTCATCGGCAGCGAAAGCCGCGACGGCCGGCTGTATTGCTTTGGGAAGAAGTAAGAGTGTTAACCACGAAATACTCGAAAGACACGAAAGAAAAGACCAAGACAATTTCACCACGGAATTCACGGAAAGGGCAGGGAATGAAGACCAGGAATCAAGCAAAACTTGCTTTTTGCCTCAGCCTGTTTTTGTCTTCGTTTTTTGGCATTTTTCCGTGAACTTCCGTGCCTTCCGTGGTTCAACTCGCTCCTGCTTTCCTTTCGCGCCTTTCGCGTGTTTCGTGGTTCAGCCTCTTCTGATTTGGAACTGATTCGATGACCATCGAAACCGCCGTTGCGACCGAAGTCGGCAGCTATTTCATCTCGAACTATCCGCCGTTCTCGCTGTGGAACCGCGACACGGTTCCCGAGATTCGCGCGGCACTCGCCGCCGAGCCGGACCGCTCCGTGCCGATGGGCCTCTATCTGCACATTCCCTTCTGTCGGAAGCGGTGCAAGTTCTGTTACTTCCGCGTCTACACGAATCAAAACGCGAACGCCATCGCGCGGTATGCCGAGGCGCTGGCGAAAGAGGTCGAGATCGTCAGCCGCGAGCGGGGCGTGCAGGGTCGCGAATTGAAGTTTGTCTATTTCGGAGGAGGGACGCCGTCGTACCTCAGTTCCAGGCAGCTTCGATTCCTGAGGGACGAGTTGTCGCGATCGGTCTCGTGGGACCATGCCGCAGAGGTGACGTTCGAGTGCGAGCCGGGAACGCTCAGCCAGGAGAAGGTGCAGACGCTGAAGGAGATCGGCGTGACGCGGATTTCGCTCGGCGTCGAGAACTTCAACGACGCGATCCTCGAAGAGAACGGGCGGGCTCATCTGACGCCCGAGATCTTCAAAGCCTACGACTGGATTCAGCAGGCCGGTTTCCCGCAGGTCAACATCGACCTGATCGCCGGCATGGTCGGCGAGACCGATGAGAACTGGACGAAGTGCATCGAGCAGGCCCGCCGGTTGCAGCCGGACAACATCACGATCTATCAGATGGAACTGCCGTTCAACACGCTGATCTCGAAGGAAATGCGGGACCTGCACATCGCCTCACCGGTCGCGGACTGGGCCACCAAGCGGCGCTGGGTCGATGAGGCGATGAACACGCTCGCGGCCGACGGCTATCAGGTGTCGAGCGGCAACGAACTGGTCAAGAATCCCGAGACCGACCACTTCGTCTACCGGGACAACGTCTGGCGCGGATGCGATCTGCTCGCGGCGGGCGTCTCGTCGTTCGGCCACTTCCAGGGGGTTCACTATCAGAATCTCGACCAGCTTGAGGAGTACCTGACCACGGTCGAGGCGGGTACGCTGCCGATCAACCGCGCGCTGCGACCGACCGACCATCAGCGGCTGATACGCGAACTGATCCTGCAACTGAAGGAAGGCCACGTCTCGGCCGAGCCGTTCCGCCGCAAGTTCGGCGTGAACATCCTCGACGAGTTCGCCAAACCGCTCTCAGCTCAACAGTCCAAAGGCTACCTGACCGTCCAAGGCGACGAAGTCACCCTGACCCGCAAGGGCCTCCTCCAAGCCGACACCTTGCTGCCGGAATACTTCGAAGAACAGCATCGCGAAGTGCGATACACTTGAACCGGGGGAAAATTCTGACATGCCAACTCTCGCGAAACGTCAGCCGACACGTGTCGAACCGATCCCAACAAACTTGGGTGCGTTGCTGGAGCGACTCGGCGGCATTCCACCCGAGCGGGTTCGGCTCGATCCGCCGCCAGGAACCGCCACCAAGCGCGATCTGCTGCGGCTCTTGGAGAAGGACAACATTCAGTGCGAACTCGTCGATGGCACTCTGGTGGAGAAGCCAATGGGACATATTGAATCGAGGCTCGGGACATGGCTGGGGTTCTATTTGTGCAGTTATCTCGAACAGCACGACATCGGGTGGGTCTCCGGTTCCGACGCACCGCACGAGTTGGCCTCCAAGTTGATTCGGATGCCGGATGTCGCATTCGTCTCTTACGGTCGCCTGCCCGAGGGCGAAGCCCGCAAGAAATCCGTCGCCTCGTGGGCGCCGGATCTCGCCGTAGAGATCCTCAGCAAGAGCAACACGCGGAAGGAAATCGACCGCAAGCGGCGCGAATACTTTGACGCCGGGGTGCGGTTGCTGTGGGTGGCCGATCCGCGCAAGAAGACGGTCAAGGTCTACACGTCCTGCGACGACTGCGTGACACTGGGCACCGCCGACACGCTCGACGGGGGCACCGTTCTCCCGGGCTTCAAACTGTCGATTGGCGAGTGGTACGCCAAGGTCGATTGACGACGAAACTCAATCTGCACGGATGGCCACCTTCCCGATGAACCCCCTCGACGAACTCCGTTCCCTGACGAATCTGTTTCCCGCGTCCGAACCGATGTTCGTGAACGCGGAACACATTCCGTCGGCCCTGACACCCGAGCCGTACAAGACGTTGCTGGTTCACGATCACCACATGACTGTGGCGATGGAGACGCGTCACGGCTGCTCGGTCGACGTTCGCGTTCTCGCCGAGAAGTTGGATGACCTGGTCTATTCGAGAGAGATCCTGCTGCTGGAGCACGGCACTGATCGAGTCGTTCAATATGGAATCGTGCGATTCAATCTGGCCTACGTCACGCCGGACGTGCGAGACGAGATTCTCGCCAAACAAGCGCCGCTCGGTCGAATCCTCATCAATCACAATGTGCTGAGGCACATCGATCTGGGAGCCATCCTCGAGATTCAGGCCGGTCCGCGCCTGGCGGCTCACCTGGGAATGCCGGTGGGCGGCGTGACCTATGGCCGGATGGCGACGATTTTCTGCAACCGGCAACCGGCCGTCGATCTGCTCGAAATCTCCTCGCCGGTGATGTGAGTCCGCTCGATCGTCGTGACCGGCTTCACCGGCCCCGCCGCCAGATCCCGGCAACCACGCCAGTCACGGATCGCTCACCGCCGAATCTCGCGCCGGGCCGGCATCCGTCGTCCTCATCAGCAACCCTCCCGCGGCGGCGACCACCACGGCGGCGATGGCCAGCCACAGCACCGGCAGGTGCCGGTGTTCCTCCACTCCGATGCCGAGCGATTCGAGTTCCGTTGTGAAGCTCGACAGCGTCAGCAGAAAGCCGTTGTGCATCACGTGCAGCAGCATCCCCGGCAGGACGCTTCCCGTGCGGACGCAGATCGCGGCCAGGATCAGGCCGAGGAAGCAGGTCGGCACGAAGCGTTCCGAGAACAGCGACTGCTGCACGATCACGTGGAACAGGCCGAACAGCACTCCCGAGAAGACCACCGCCAGCGGCTTCGACATGCTGGTGCGAAAGGCCGACAGCAGGAAGCCGCGGAAGAACAGCTCCTCACACGCGGCCGGAATTGCCGCCAGCGCGAGCAGCTTCAGCCACAACGGGATCGCGTCGAGTTGGGCCTTGAACGGCGCGAACAACTCTTCGAGCGCGGCCAGTCGCTCGGGCGTGAGCACCAGGACTTCCATCTCATAGGCGAACGGCCAGAGGGACAGGCCGAGAATCGCGCACGAGACGAAGGCCCCGACCGACGCCTGACGCAGCGACAGGCCCGTCGTCCACGAGACTCTCGTCGCGGCGGTCAGCGCCAGCGGCAAGCCGGCGAACAACAACAGCGTGATGGCCGCGTTGCCCGCCAGTTTGCCGGCGATGGACAGCGACTCCCAGCGGGCGGGGATGCTGCTCAGGATTAAGAATGCCGGGAACAACACTGCCAGCCCGAACATCGCCTGTCCCAGCGTGGGGGCCGCGCGCGGCGCATCGGGACGCCGGAACAGGTCGATCCAGCCGCCATCGCTGCCGTACAGCACGGCGTCCGTCCCGAAGATGCGCGCCGCCGCCCCCAATGCCACCGCCGAGTACAGCACCGTCGACAGCAGCGTCGCGATGGCCCAGATCGGAACCACGCGATCCTCGAACACATCGCGGGCCAGCAGCACGATGTTGACCAGCGGCGTGACGGCGTACATGCCGTTGAACTCGATCCCCGGCAGCAGGCACATCACACCGGGGGCCAGCGCCACGAGCATCACCGGGATCAGATAGGCCTGCGCCTCCTTGAAGCTGCGGGCGAAACTGGTCAGCACCAGGATCACCGCCGAGAAGAACGCCGCGAAGACGCACAGCAGGCCGAGCGTCGAGGCGATCACGCGCACCGACAGACCGGCGGTTCCGAACAGCAGCCCTTCCAGACCGCTCGCGTAGGCGGTCACCACCATCGACAACAGGTTGGCCACCGCCGTCATCATCGCCACGGACAGGACCGCCAGATATTTCGCAAACAACAATTCGTGGCGGGGGACGGGAGCCGCCACCAGCGCCTCCAGTGTTCCCCGTTCGCGCTCGCCCGCCGTCAGGTCGATCGCCGGATAGACCGCCCCCGTGACGGTCATCAGGATCAGAATCAGCGGAATCAGGGTCGCGAGCGAAAACGCCGCGTCGGTCGTGCCGGGTTGCTTCGGGGTCGCCAGCGACTTGACGAGGATCGGCATCACCGGCGCTGGCTGCTGCTTGGCCAGCATCTCTTTCGCGAAGTCTTCGTTGACCGCGCGAAACCGATCCTCGATGAAACGCCGCACCGCGCGGCTGTTGACCGACTCGTTCCGATAAATGACGTTGCACTTCAGAGGCTGCCCCGCCTCGGCCGGGTAAAACTGAAGTCCCACGTCCGCGTCACCCTCCCGCACGACCTGCACCACATTGATCACGCCGTCGGACTCTTCGGGGGCCAGCAGTTGCAGGAGCGGATCGTCGATCGTTCCGGCGGGAATCTGATCGGGACTGAGTGTGCGTCCCTCGCGCTCGGCGACCAGCACGTGACCCCGCCCGTAGATCCTGAGAAACCGCGCCGAGTCTTTCCCGCTGGTCAGTGCGACGCGGTACTCGACCTTCGGTTGAGACGTCAGTTCTGCGATGAGCAGCTTCTGCATCGTCACGCCCAGCAGCGGATAGATCAGCAGCGGCATCGCCACCAGCGTGATGGTCGTGCGCCGGTCGCGCAGGATTTCGCGGAGCTCTTTCAACGCCATCCGCCACCAGCGGGGAGACCGCCGCCGGGTCGAGGAACTCATCGGGCGTGAATTTGTACTTAAGCGCACGTTCGCGATTCCGGTCCCCTCTCCCGCCCGCTGCGGGGGAGAGGGTTAGGGTGAGGGGGGCTTGGGAGGAAGCGGCCAACTGTTAGTTTGATGCGATTCCAGAAGGAGTATCAACTCCGCCGACAGCCCCCTCACCCTAACCCTCTCCCCCACAAAGCCGGAGGAGAGGGGACGGAAAAGGAAGCGCGAGCAGTCGTATGCAGTCGAACGGGAGTCAGTCGACATCGACGGCCTCCTCGCGCGCGGCTTCATCGGCCGCAATCGGTGTTCCCAGGAGTTGCAGGAACATGTCGAACAGCGTCTGGCGACCGGTCACCTGTTGCAGTTCGGCGAATGTTCCCTCGTGGTGCAGGCGTCCGCGATGCAGCAGCCCCATCCGGTCGCAGAGGTGAGACGCCTCATCCAGCCGGTGCGTGGAAACCACGACGGCCTTGCCCAGCGACCGCAGCTGGGCGATGTACTCGAACACCACGTGCGTCCCCACCACGTCCAGACCCCGCGTCGGTTCGTCGAGCAGCATCACGGGCGGATCGTGCATCAAGGCCCGCGCCAGCGTGACGCGCTGCTTCTGACCGGTGCTCAGCGTCGCGCAGCGCTGATCGAGGAACGGACCGATGTCGAGCAGTTGGGTCAACTCCGCCAGCCGCGCCTCGGCACGGTCCGGTTCGACTCCATACAGGTCGGCGAAGAAGAGCAGCATCTCGCGCGGAGTCAGCCACTGGTACAGGCCCGCGCTCGCCGAGACCAAACCGATCCGCCGCTTCACCTCGTCGGGATCGCGTGCGACCTGAAAGCCCTCGACCACCGCATCGCCGCTCGTCGGCTGGAGCAGTCCCAGAATCATCCTCAGCGTCGTCGTCTTGCCGGCTCCGTTGGGACCGAGCAGCCCGTAGACCTCGCCTCGCCGCACCGCAAACGACAAATGATCGACCGCCACCAGCGTCTGGCCGTTGGTGCGAAAGTGGCGGGTCAGTTGTGTCACGGAAATCATGAAGGCGATCCGACAGAGTTCGGGCCGACATCCTAGCGGCAGTTCGCTGGCGATGCCCGCCCGGCGATGATTTCGCGCAGGGCACCTCAATCATCTTGAGGAGGGGATCGAAGTGGCGGCTCGGAAAGAGAGGAACCGACTTCACTTCAATAACCCGCGCAGTTTCAGCCAGTCTTCGCAGCGCTGCGGCCACGTGGAGACAGGTTGACCGCTCGGCCTCAGACCAAAGCCGTGGCCGCCGCTCGAATAGATGTGCAGATCGGCCGGGACGCCAGCCTTCTTCAAGGCCAGAAACAGTTGCACGCTGTTCTCGCACGAGATGCCGTCGTTGAACGCATGCGCCAGAAACATCGGCGGTGTTTCCTTGGTCACGGTCAGGTCGGGCTTGAGCTGCCCCTGCTCATCAATGAGGTACGCGGGATAGACCAGCGCCATGAAGTCGGGTCGGCACGAGGTCTTGTCCGTTTCATCCGCCGCCTCGTACAGCCGCGCGTTCGACTTCAATCCGGCATTCGCCGCCGCCGAGCCTCCTGCCGAGAAGCCGAACAGACCGACTCGATCCGTCGCCAGACCCCACTCACCCGCGCGGTGTCTCACGAGACTGACCGCCCGCTGCGCATCCTGAGCCGGCGCAAGCCACGGCGGCTGACGATCGCCCGTCGGCGAGCGGTACTTCAACACGAACGCCGATACGCCCAGCGAGTTGAACCATTCGGCAACCTCGGTCCCCTCCTTGTCCCACGCCAGAATCCGAAAACCTCCCCCGGGACAGATCACGACCGACGTGCCGTTTCGTTTTTCCTTCGGCGGCAGAAACAGATGCAGTGTCGGCTGACTGATGTTGGTGATGCGCGTCGTCGTCGGCTTCTCCTCCGGCTTCGCAGGCTGAGTCACTTCCGGCCCAACCTCCTTCGTCTCTCCCGGAGCCTTCCCCGGCCAGACGTTGATGACGGCGGACGGTTCGGCCGCCCATGTGACACAGGTGACGACGATCAACTGGTACGTGATGAACTGGGAGAAAAATGACGCTCGGATTCGCACGATGAGGTTCCTATGAGTTGTGGTTGAGACGTTCGACAATCTGGCAGATGCTAATTGTCGCCTCCGAGTTGGGAATGCGTTTAACCGCCAGGTTCTTGATGGTCCGCAAACGCTGTTCATCGCTCAGCAAACCGGCTTCGTAAATCGTGACCGTGTCGCTGACGAGCGTCGTCAGTTCCGAGTCATTCAAGTCCGTGCGGCCGACGAGTTCCGAGTATCGCCGGAATGCCTCGCGCAGGTGACGCTCCGACTTCCGACAGACCGGGCAGCGCACGCAATCAGCATCAACCCAAAAGCCAAGTTCCTCGTACCAATACTGCTGCTCGCGAGCGAAGAAGAGGAACGGCAGACCGCAGTTACGGCACTGCTTAAGGATGTCAACGTAGTACGACCGAGGGAATGATCGGTTCTGCTTCTCGATGTTGGCGGGAATTGCCGACTGTGGAAAGAACGTCTCACGGTGATAGCCCCAGTACGAAGCGTGGATCATCTCGCGAGTCGTCGCCCACGGCGTGGTCACCACCGTGTCGCCGTACTTTGGGTGTTGAACGACATCGGGAATCTTGATGGAAGGTGGAACAGCGTGCCCGCTGGAAGGCTTCACTTTTCGGCGATTGGTCATGGCCTCACTCCTGTGATGTCGGCGGCAGTTGTTCGATGAAGCTAGCCTCGGTGCGGCGCAGTTCACTGAGCATCACTTGCCTCATTCGCTGAAGAGTTGTGAGATGCTCTCCCTTCTGTACAAGGTTCGTCAACTCCTCCGGGTCGGCGTTGAGGTCGTACAGTTCTTCGATCTCGCCCGCTTTGAGGTTGCGGATGTACTTGTACTTGCCGTCGCGAACGGCCAGCCACCAGGGGACGTTGCTGTGTTCGGCCTTCCCCTTTTCGGCGATCAGCTTGGTCACGTCCGAACCGAAGTCCTGGCCGGTGTGCTCGAACAGGACCGGGTGCGACCAGTCGGTTCGTGCGGGATTCGTCAGCAGTGGTGAGAGGTCGCGGCCGTGCATCGGCCACGGCAGTTCAAAACCCGCGTGTGCGAAGAACGTCACGACGAGGTCTTGTCCGCCGACGGGATGCTGGCAGACTTTGCCCCGCGGGATCGTGCCCGGACGGCTGACGATCAATGGCGAGCGGAAATTGGCGTCGTACGGCGCGAGCTTGGTCCGAAAGCCGTGCTCGCCCATCGAGAAGCCCTGGTCGGCGGTGAAGACGACGAGCGTGTTTTCCAACTGGCCGGACTCTTTGAGCGCCGCCATGACCTTACCGACGCCCTCATCGAGCGACAGCGCACACTCGTTGACCTGCCTGACGAAATCGGCGTGAGTCTTCGCCTGCCGGCCACTCTCGTCGCCAAACTTCTCACCGCTCTTGCCCATCACCGGCTGACCGTCCGGCCCACGCGACCACGCCTGCGTCAGGTCGAGATACGCCGGCTTGCCAACTCGCGGCGGAAAGATGTCGGCGGGAGTCGGCACCGGCGCGTCGTGGTAAGCTCCGAGGTGCCGCTTCGCCGGATGAGCCGGTCCATGCACGCCGCCATAACAGAGCCACAGATACCACGGTTTCGTGGCGTCTCGATGCTGACCCCGAATGTAGTCGCCGGCCCACTGCGTGTAGTTATCGGTCGAGTACCCTTCGGTCAGCCGTTCCTCACCGTCATACGCCAGAAGCTGCTTGTCGTAGTAGTTGCCCGCGTTGTTGGGATGCTTCGGCCGGTTCCAGACGATCTGATAATCCCAGTCTCGCCCGAAGCCGGCATCGTGACCGGTGTGCCACTTGCCAATCTGAGCCGTCTGATAGCCGCGCTCTCGAAACACGCGCGGCCAGAAGGGGCAGAGCTGCGGGTCGTAGGTCGCCCCCGGATACGCACCCTCCATCCGCATCGACTCGATCCCGTGCGGCAACCGCCCCGTCAGCATGGTCGCTCGCGACGGCATGCACCACGCGCCGAGATACGCTCCCGTGAACCGAATGCCGCTCGCGGCGAGAGCGTCGATGTTCGGGGTCCTCACCCACGGAAACGACTCGGGGTAACACCTCACGGTCTTGGTCGACTGGTCATCCGTGTAGATCAGCAGGATGTTGGGAGGCCGCTTCGGTGCAGCCGTCACTTGTGACGCGAGGACCGTCAGACAGAGGGCAACTTTCCACCAGATCATGAGGAACTCCTTTGGTGAGAACGGGAGCAACTTCGCGGATGACGGTGAACAGCCCGGCTGGCACTAGCCCGGCGGGTCGTCGGCCAGCGCGAGAGGAGTGATGTCGCGAGCGGCATGCAACAACCTCAGAATTCGGATTCGATCCGACGAGGTCGTATAGAAGACGAGATGATTCGGAAAGCCGCGCACCTTGAAGAACGAGACCCGTAGAGAGGATGCGACCGACTCGTCGAACTCCCATACCGATCCCGATTCGGGGCTTTGCGCGATGGATTGAATTGTGAACTGCACGGCATCGAAAAACTCGAACGCCACGTGCGTGGACTGCTTCGCCAGCCAGGCCACCTGAGCGTCGATGTCGGTTTCTGCCCGAGGTGTCAAGAAGGGGAGCGTCGTCACGTCGCCGCTCCTCCCTACGAAAGCTGCGCGGCCAGTGCCGCGCGCTTGGCTGTCCACCAGTCGTCCGTCAGTTCGATGTCACTGCCGGGGTCGGACTGAAGCGCTTCGATGATCGCGGCGTCGATTTGTCGCTTCCGCCCCAGCGCGAAATCGGCCTGAACCAGTTCTTGGATGTACTCGCCCGCCTGAGACAACTGACGTTCGCGCATGCGAGTCTCGATCAGACGGGCCACCGAGTCCGGCACGTCGATCTGCAATGTGGTCATGGCCGCACTCCTGAAGTTCGAGCATCCGCCAGGGTGTCGTACCAACTGAGACCCTGCCGACGGAGACGTTCGGAGTATATCGGGCCGACGAATGCAAAGCGCGAGTGTTTCGTGGAGGACTGCTGCCGCTCTGCCTGCCATCCCCCGTTCAAAACTTCCCGTGGAACTTGTTCGTGGCCGAGGACGAACTGAATCCCGGTTTGGCGGGTGGCTGAGTCGCATAGCCGGCGGGGACGGCTCCGCCCATCTCGCGTTCGTGCAGGTTGTCGTGCAACGAGCGGAGTTCCTCCACCGACCAGGTTTCGATCTGATAGGACGGATACGAAGCGGCGAGTTGGGGGCCGTGAACCGAACCGCGCAGATGGCTCACGAGCGCCTCCTGCGACGGATTCCAGATCCCGTCGAGCGACCAGTGGTTGCCGCGCAACGGGTAGTTGCCGGTCGTGGCGACGGTGATCGGCTCGGGCTTCACGGGAGTGGGGCGTTCGTCCTTCCCCTTCATCAGCCAACTGAGCGTCCAGGAATCGAGCGGCGTCGTGCAGCCGCTTTGGAACGCGCGGACGATCTCACCATCGGTGATGCACGCCACGGTTGGGAATTCGCTCACACCCAGCTTCTCGACGAGATCGGCCACGGCCGTGCGGTCGATGATCTGGATGTGGTTCTCCGGTCCCTCACCGATCTTCCAGCCGACCGACTTCATCGTCTCGAAGTCGCCGCCCGGTCTTCGGAGCCGCGTCAGCACCCGGTCGCACTCGTCGCACTCGTTCGCCGTGATGAAGACCACGCGCGGATTGCGAGGCGTTGCGCGGGGCCGCTCCAATTCGGAGGCCGCCTCGCGCGAACTGCCCATCGGTGTCGAGGCCGATTCCGCCGCGACGACGGTTCGCGCTGCGGGAGTGGTGCGACTCGGGCCAGCATCCTCACCGGCCAGTGCCACCGCCGAGCTTGACCAGAATCCGAGCAACCACGCTGACGGGATGAGCAGACGAATCAGCATTGCACGCGACCTCAATCGAGAACCTCAAACCGATCCCTCGACCGCGTGAGCCCTCCCGACCGCAGACCGCTCGGCAGAATCGTTTTGTTCTGCCCGCAGCCCTTTCGGTTGTCCGCAGTTTCAACGGCCCCATGCCTTCCCTGACGCGCGTTCACCGACGTGAAATGGAAGCAAACGTCAGGCCGCTTCCAGTCGATGCGGGGGGAGGCTCTCAGTAGAAGCAGTTTCAAAACGCCGGGCATCATCATTCGCAATACAGGCTCTTCGGAGCGGGGGACGTGAGTCCTCTGAATCAGCACGTCATTGCAACTCACGCGAATTCAGGGGACTCACGTCCCCCGCTCCGAAGCAGGTTTTGAAACTGCTTCTAGCCACTTGCACGAGCGTGCGGGCAGACCGGTTGGCAGGGGGGGCGGGCCGTGACATAATCGCGCCGCACCAAGCCCCGTCTCTTCAGGAGCATCCCATGCGAGTCCTCTGGTCCGCGCTGTTGGTTTTGTCGTCCGTCGCGCTGTCACTCGGGCTGACCGCGTCGGCGGCCGATACTCGCAAGGGACCGCCGCTGAAGCTCGGTCAGCCAACTCGCAAGGCGGAGGCCTCGAAGCTGAAAGAACTGCAGCCACTCGCACGGCTGAGTGCCTTCAGCAGTTGGGTGACGAGCGTCGCGTTCAGCCCCGATGGCAAACTGCTCGCGGCCGGTGCGAAGGACTCTGTGCAACTGATCGATGTCGAGACGAAGTCGATCGTGCGCGAGATCGCGGTGAAAGCGGGACAGGTCCGGGCGGTTGCGTTCTCGCCGGATGGAACGGTGCTCGCCACGGGGAGCTATCAAAACGTCTCACTCTGGAATCCGGCGACGGGTGAGCTGGTGAGAGCGATCAAGGGACATCGAGCCTACGTGACCGGGCTCGCGTTCTCGCCGGATGGTTCCCGGCTGGCGACGGCGTGCGAGGACGAGATCGCTCGCGTCTGGAAGCTGGCGGGGGACGACGCGCCGCTGCTGTTCCAACAGCATCGCCTGCCCGTGACGGGACTGGCGTGGTCACCCGACGGCAAGTTACTCGCCACCTCAGCGGGCGACGACACGCGGCCGACCAAGGGGGGCGAGGTCAAAATCTGGGAGGCCGCGACGGGTGAGGTGCAGCAGACGTTTGAACTTCACACCAAGGGGGCGACCGGCGTGGCGTTCTCTCCCGATGGAAATCATGTGGCGTCGAGCGGCATCGATGAGCATGTCAACGTGTACGACCTCGGGGCCAAAAAGGCGTTGGGCTTCTTCGGCGGACACAGCCGACCGACGAACGGCGTTCTGTTTCATCCCGACGAAGAAACGGCCATCAGCATCAGCGGAGGACGAGCGGTGGGAAAGAACGAACTGAAGGTTTGGGAGTTCGCCACGGGCGAAGAGTTGGCGACGGCGGAGGCTCACGAGGGCCGCATCGCCGCGCTGGCCTTGTCGAAGGACGGACGGACGGTCGCGACGGGTGGCTACGACAAGAGCGTCGCCCTGTGGAACGTCGGCTTCCTCGCCATCGGCCTGCCCGAGGTCGCGGCGGCCTCATCCCCCGCTCAGAAGGACAAGCTGCCGCTCGCACCGAGCGTCGATACCACTCCACCGGCCGACGCGCTGCTCGCACAGGCCGCCGCTGCGGCTCAAGCGGCAGCCGCCGACAAGGCCGCAGTGGCCGAACTGAAGCCGCTGCGCGCGGGGATCATCGGCCTCGATACTTCGCACTGCATCGCCTTCGCGAAGACGCTCAACGCCAATCCGCAGAAGGCCGAGGTTGCGGGCGTGCGCATGGTCGCGGCCTATCCCAAGGGAAGCCCCGACATCAAATCGAGCGTCGAGCGCGTGCCGGGTTACATCGAAGAGATGAAGAAGCTGGACGTCGAGATCGTCGATTCGATCGACGACCTGCTGAAGAAGGTTGACATCGTGTTCCTCGAAACGAACGACGGCCGTCCGCACCTGGAGCAATACATCCCCGTGGCCAAAGCGGGCAAGCCGTGCTTCATCGACAAGCCGATCGCGGGATCGTTGACCGACGCGATCGCGATCTTTGAAGTCTCGAAGAAGTACAAGGCACCGGTCTTCTCGTCGTCGTCGCTCCGGTTCGGCAAGACGTCGCTCGCCGTGCGCGGCGGCTCCATCGGGAAGGTGCTGACGTGTGAGACGACCAGCCCCGCAAGTCTGGAAGCGACTCACCCCGACCTCTTCTGGTACGGCATTCACGGCGTGGAAGCCCTCTTCACGGTGATGGGGACCGGCTGCCAGTCGGTCACGCGCGGTAAAACGGAAGACGGCAAGATCGAAGTCACGGGCAAGTGGTCGGGCGACCGAACCGGCATCTTCCGCGAAGGGAAGGGCTATGTCGGCAAGGCGGTCGGTGAGCAGGGCGAATCGGCAGTCGGCTCGTACGACGGGTACGATCCGCTTCTGTTCGAGATCATCAAGTTCGCCCGCTCCGGCCAGCCCCCGGTCAGCGAAGCCGAAACGCTGGAGATCTACGCCTTCATGGAAGCGGCCGACGAAAGCAAACGTCAGAACGGCGCCAGCGTCACGCTGGACAGCGTCCTGACCAAAGCCCGGGCCGAAGCCGCTAAGAAGGTGGCCGACCTGAAGTGAGTCGGGGAGCAGACGGCGTTGTCTTCCGGTCCCCTCGCCCCCGTCTTCGGGGGAGAGGGTTAGGGTGAGGGGGCTAGGTGGTCGAGAGACGTTGGAATTGGTGAACCCAACTGGCGTCGTTCTTCTTCTGCCCCGCGGTCACTCTGGCCGAAACGAATCCCCCCACACCCTAACCCTCTCCCCCCGAAGACGGGCGGG
>JANODP010000215.1:0-42575 GCA_031412755.1 Schlesneria sp.
GCCGGAAGAACAGGAGAATTGCCGGCCCGTTGGGCCTCTTGTGCGAGCGACGGCTTGATACCAGGGCCGTTGGCCCTGGCTTGATGAACGGATGGCCCTTCGGGCCGGAAGATGTGACCACCAAATAACGACTGCACCCCACAAGTTTGCCCGAAAGCCGTCTCGCCCCGATCCGGTGTGAGAAGGCCACCACCGCAGGTGGCCCAGACGCGCCCCGAGGTGTCTCACCGGGAACCTCGTTTGATGTCGCTGCGATTCCCGAGATTCATCCGATCCTGATCTCCGCGTGCAGCGCCGTTTTTTTCGCAGGGGCCGGGTTGTCTTTCCAGAATTAAGCTCACCGTTTCTTCTTCAATTCCTCGTCATTCGTGGGAATGCTACGCTCCTGACCGAAGCCTTGGTGCTTCTGCTCCTGAAGCCTTCCCGTTGAGGATGAATGCCATGCGTGCCATCACCAGGATTGTTGCCGCGACTGTCTCCGCGTTGTTGTGTGCCGGCTCGACGTTGGCCTGGAACGACGCCGGGCATTTGACCATCGCCCGCATCGCGTGGGAGCGGTTGAACGACTCACAACGTGAGAAGGTGGTGAAGTTGCTGCGGCACCACCCGCACCGCGACGAACTGCTGCTCAAGAACCGTCCCGATGACGCGACCGAAGCGGAGTGGATGTTCATTCGAGCCGCCGTCTGGTCCGATAAAGTTCGTCCGCCGAAAGGCCTGCCGAAGGACGAGATCGCCACTCATCCGATCCACAAGTTTCATCGCGGACCGTGGCACTACGTGAACTATCCCTACAAGGCCGGTCAGCAGGAGTCGGCTCTGCCCGCGCACCCGATTCCGGGTGACGGGCCGCAGCCGACAAACATCCTCGATCAACTCGAACTGTCGATGAAGGTCCTCACCGACGAGTCGACCCACGATCTGGGGCGGGTCGAGGGACTGACCGACGCGCAGAACCGGGCCGTGCGTCTCTGCTGGCTGTTCCATCTGGTGGGCGATCTGCACCAGCCGCTGCACGCGGTGACGCTCGTCGACGAGCAGAAGTTTCCCACCGGAGCCCACTCCGATCTGGGAGGCAACCTGATCGGCATCCGCTCGCACATCGGCGCGCCGCCCTACAAGCTGCATGCCTTCTGGGACGATCGGCTCGGAACCGATTCGCACTTCCCGACCGTGCGCGATCTGGCGGAAGTCCTCGCGCACGATCCTCGCCTGGCTGCTGGCAGCTTGTCCGAGTTTGCGCAGCATCGCGACTTCAAGGCCTGGGCCGCCGAGAGCTATCAGGCGGCGAAGACCACCGTCTACCGCGATGGTCATCTGCACTTCGCGCTGTGGGACGACTACGATCAGCGCCGGATCAAGGCCGACGATGTTCCGATCCTGCCGCAGGGAGCCGAAGCCGAGGCGAACAAACTCGCCCGGCGTCGCGTCGTGCTGGCCGGATATCGTCTCGCCGAAAAGCTCAAGCAGATCGTCGATCCGTAACAGCCGGAACGTTCCGAGTTGTCTCTCGCACGGCTCAAAAAGTGAGCGGAGGGGATGAACTACAGGAGTTCTCGCACCAGTTCCCGGTCGTCGAGCACGTACATCGGTCGTTTGTTGTGGTCGGGAATCGTGATCGCCGGATCGATGCCCAGGTGGCGATACAAGTTCGCCAGGACATTGCCGGGTGTGTACGGCCTGCCCTTCGCCCGGCCGCCGTGTGCGTCTGTCTCACCGATCACCTGCCCGACTTTGAAGCCGCCTCCCGCCACCACGGCCGCGCCGGCGTCGGGCCAGTGATCGCGGCCCGCGATGCGTGAGATGCGCGGGGCGCGGCCGAACTCACCCCACATCACCACCGCGACATCCCGAGCCAGCCCCCGATCGTGCAGATCGGTGACGAGGGTGTGGAAGCCCTGATCGAGTTGCGGCAGTTGGTCCCGCATGTCCCGGAAGTTGTGCTCGTGCGTATCCCAGTCGCCGACCTTCAGCGTCACCACCGAGACGCCGGCCTCCACCAGCCGCCGGGCCACGAGGAAGTTTTCACAGAACTTGCCGTAACGGGCGTGTGTCTCGGGCGACTCCTGCGATACGTCGAACGCATTCCGCGCCCTGGGTGACGTGATCATCTCCATCGCCCGCTGCGTGTAGGCATCGATTCCCGACATGGCTGCGTTGTGATCCACCTCGCGACTGAGCGTGTCGAACTCACGGAGCAGTTGCCGACGGTCGCGCAGACGGTCCTGCGAGATCCCCTTCGCCAGGCTCAGGTTCTCCAGCCCTTCCGCCCTGGGCACAAACGGTCGGTGAGCGGGACCGGTGTAGAGCGGGCCTTCGTTGTCGTACAGTCCCGGCGGCTTGTACATCAGGCTGACATAGGGAGGCAGGCCATCCGAACGCGGCTGCAGGTAACTGACGATCGAACCGAGCACGGGGCGTTTGCCGCGATCCGGAGATCCGGTCAGGATGTAATGCGGGGTGTGGTCGCCCAGATCGTTGGATTTGATGCCGCGCACAATGGCGAGCTGGTCCATGAGCTGGGCCTGCCGGGGCATGTGCTCACAGATTTGGATGCCCGGCACGTTGGTGGGGATCGGCTGGAACTCACCGCGCACCTCGGGCGGCGCTGCGGGCTTCATGTCGTAGCTGTCGATGTGGGATGGCCCCCCGCGCATCCAGATCATGATGACCGATTTGCCTCGTTCGGAATCGAGTGCCGCACTCGCCCGCAACCGCAGGACATCGGCCAGCGTGAGTCCGGCGAACCCCAACCCGCCGACACGCAGCAGTTCGCGGCGCGTGATTCCGTCACACAGTTTCGTTCCCGGGCCAAGAATGCTCAGCATGGTCACACCCTTTTGATTGGCAGGTTTGACGGACGCAGGTTCTCAGGTCGGAGGGCAGGATAAGCACGCGAACGCAACGTGGAAAGTGGTTCTTTCATCGGCAATGGATCGTTGAACGCTGGAACTGGTTCTGTCGACCCGATTCAGGCGTTGAGCGATCCCACCGGGCGGGGAGGAACGACGCTGCTGGGACCGGTGGCGTTACGGGAGTGGTTCCGGATCACCGCCGGGTCCGGTGACGGCTTCGACGGTCGGATCGGCTCCGAGACCGAAGTAGACCTTCGCTTCGTAGCGACGAAAGACTCCCGACCACGTGTAAGTTTCGACGGTCTTGGCGGCGAACGAGTTCGTACCCGCCGGGCCCGATACGATCGTCGGTCGGCCCTGCACGACAATCCGGCTGAATTCCGACTTCGTGAGTTCCGCGTCAACGGGCTTGGCCTTCATCGCCGCCCGCCACGCCGCGGCCGTACCGGTCGCCGCGTTCTTGGTTTGAAACTCCTGCACCGCCAGCACCAGCAGGATCGCCAGTCCGCCGAAGACCACCCCGCGAATGATCCAGTCTCGAGCGGCCGTGTTCGGTTTGGGTTTTGGTTTCGAGGATGATTTGTTCGTGCGAGCCATGAGCTTAACGTTTGCCTTCCTGTGCCAATGCCCGCGTTGGGAGTCACCGGCCTTTTTGCTGGGATGTTAATTTCTGCACGAACAATGCTGCCCGGCGTTGGAAACGCCGGGCAGCTTCCATCAGGTCTCAACGCGAGAGGGCGTCATTGCGGCGGGTCGGGAATCGGTAGCTCGGGAAAAGTGGCCGCTTCTTCGATCAGCTCACGCGGTGCGAGTCGCACGGTCAGCGGGTTCGAGACCGCGCTGTCGCCGCGCACCACGAGCACCTCGGCATCAACCGGCTGGGTCAGTTCAAAGTTCGGCACCTCGAACCGGATGCCGAGGTCGTACCAGCCGTGAATCTCGGCCTGCACCTGCTGACCGTAGACCGACACGATCACCTGGCCCGGTTCGGGGCCAAAGCCTTCGCCGGCAACGGTCAGCAGTCCCTCCGGTGTCGAAGCCGTGAGGTCGGTTGAAAACGCCGCCGGATCGACGGGCAGAATGTCCTTGCGAGCCAGCACGGACCCGTTGTTGTCCTCGAAGGTCTCGGGGAGTTGTTGATGGCTGTCGACCAGGACGTGCAGGTAGGTGAACGGCACGCGATGGCCCTCCGGTGTGGTGCCGAGTCGATTCGCGGCCAGCGGCAGACGAATGTCGAGCACCTGGGTTTCGCCGATGTCCATCGACGGAATGACGATGCCCGATTGAGGCAGTTCGACCGTTGGTGTCAGCTCATTCGAGGCTAGGAGCTGGACGCTGAACGGCGCCAGAATCTGCACCGGACTGTTGTTTCTCACCCAGACGCGATAGCGCGAACCGAGATTCTGTTCCGAGTGGCCGTTGTCCACGAAACGGACCGCCAGCAATTGCACGTCCTGTCCGGCCGTCACGACAACCGGGGAGACATCGATCCAGGTACCGCACGACACGACGGGGAGTGGACTCCAGACGGGATAGTCGTAGTAGACCCATGGCACACACGGGTCGTACACAATCGGAATGCAGTAATACGGCCGGGGGTCATAGAGGATCGGGCACGTGCCCCAGTAACTCCAATCGACCCACGGCGACCAGGCCGGGCACCAGGCGTGCGTCGGGTAGCATCCTCCGCCCGCGTACCACACGCTGAAGGCTGAGGATGTGAAACCGGCGGCGATCACGCCGTGGTGGCGATGCTGCGCCCAACCGCCGGCGTTCAACAGATTGTTGCTGAGATTCATGCGCCGCGAGAGGTCTCCCTGCCGCTGCAATTCAAACTGTTGCTTGAGCGCCAGCCTCTGACCGACGTTCGATTGCTGCCAGTGTTGGAAGTTTTCGTGCTTGGCCAGCCGCTCCTGATGAACGCCGCTGACCTTGTCCAGAGACACGTGCTTCAGTCCCAGTTGGGCCTGCAGATCCGGCGATGCCTTGAGCTTGTTTAACTCGTGGCGCATGTTGTCGCGTTCCCGGAACTGCATCAGGGTGGCCGTATTCCGACCGTCCTTTTTGTCCTTGTCTGTTCCCAATGGCAGGATGTCGACGGGCGGCGTTTTCTGTTTGTCGTCGGTTCCCAGCGGCAAGATCGTCGCGGTTCTTCCCTTTTTGCTCGATCCGAACAGCCCGTGCAGGACTTCTTCCCGTCGAGCCGCTGCTTGCTTGTCCTGATCGGTAAGCTGAAGAACCTTCCCGTCCTTCTGAGCCGCTGCGCCCTTCGGCGGGGCCAGCGACAGGATGCCGTTCTTGGAAACACCCAGCGGTTTCGTCTTCTCGCGACCTTCCAAACTCAGAGCCCCGTGAGCCCCCGTTCCTGGCTTGCCGGGCGGTTCCGGCTGCGGGTTGAGTTTCACGGTCCCCTTCGGATCGAACGGCAGGCTGCCGGTCTTTCCGCCGATCGTCTGTCTTCCAGCACCGGTCTCGACGCTGATCTTTGGTTTGCCGATCGAGCTCTTTGTGCCAGGCGCCGCACCACCGACGACCCCTGTCGGAGAACCCGCTCCTTTGCCTGCGTTGACTCCCTGTCCGCCGGGAGGAGTCCCGACTTTGCCAACACCCGCCGGCAATGGGTTGCCGGTCGAAGGCTTGGCCGTTTCAACCTTCTGTGCGCCGGGGATTGTCGATCCGCCTGGCTTCACCGTCGCAGGATTGTTGCCAAGCGGTGGGCGACCAACGGTCCCCTGCGGATTGACTTTGGTACCTGCTGCGGTGCCTGTGGTGCCCGGGACACTGCTTCCGACGGCCGGCTGCTTGCCAGTCGGTGCGGTGCTTCCCCCCTTGTTCGGTTGGAATGGCTGGAGCGGCGTTCCAGTCGACTTGCCAACCTGGGGCTGAGTCGAAGGAACGACGGCCTTTGGCACCGGCTGTGGCTGAACCTGTTTCGGCGCTGGCTGTGGCTGAACTTGTTTCGGCGCTGCAGGCGCGACCTGTCTTGGTGCGGTCGGTGCGACTTGCTTCGGTTGAACCGGCACGACTTGCTTCGGTTGAACGGGTGCGGGAGTTCGACCTCCGGCCGGTTGTTTCGGATCCTTGTCTATCGCCCGAGCGGCCTCGAACGAACAGGCCACGGCGACAACCAGGCCACACGCGACGATCGACCAACGAAATCTGGACATGATCTCCACCGCCTTTCTGAGCACCATCAGAGAACTCACCCGAACGAAACCAGCGCCACCTTGCACTCGTTGGGCGACCAACGTCCTTCCCCCATCAGGCTCCCGCGCGGACTGCTTTGTTTCAAGAGGGTCCTCGATATTCTTTCCGTCGGCACGCCAGAGAACAGCCGACGTACAGGAAATCCATGCTCGACCAGCCGGCCTCGCGGCCGATGCGCCACGACTCTCCACCACTCACTCGACGAGCGTGAACCGAGACGAGACGTTGGTGACATGTCCCTCAACCAATCGGTGACCGTGCGCCAAAACGCGCCTCATTCCAAGCCGTTCCCAGCGACTTTTCCGTCTGGTGAAGAACGGTTGACGCCGGGGATCGCAGCGTGCGAGCCCGCTGTTTTGCGGTGCGTCTCAGCCTGCCACGTCAGAATTTGTTTGACACTCGCATAGGTGGTGCATAATGTCGTGGGCATCATTGCGTTGAAACGCGGAGCCGTTTCACAAGTCGAGCCAGCGCCGCGGCTGCAAGGATTCGCCGAGGCCGACTGATTTGGTCGTCCCCCAACAGAGACCGTTCCCCCGGTCTCATCCCCTTGCCGTAAAGAGATCGTATGGCCACTCTCCTCCGCCCCTTGCAGTTGTTCGCTCTGTTCGTCGCTGCCCTCACAACCGCACCGGTCTTCGCACAAGACTGGGGCGACAAGATGCTCGACCGGACCGAGATCAAATTCGGTACCGTCGCCCGACTCGCCGACACGACCTTCAAGTTGAAGGTCACGAATCGCTACAAAGATCCGATCCAGATCACGAGCCTGGGCGTCTCCTGCGGTTGCATTTCTTGGGTCGATCGGGCACCGATCACCCTGGCTTCCAGAGAGGAGCGGGAACTGACGCTGAGACTCGACACCGTGCGATTCACCGGCGACCGTAACGTCCGCGCCACCGTTTCATTCTTCGAGCCAGCGCATGGTTATTCCGACTCGGTGACGATCCCGGTCACGGCCCGCATCCGCACCGACGTCGAAGTCAGCCCCAGTTACGTCGGCTTCGCCACGATCGACCTCGGCAAAAGCTATACACAGAAAATCGGCATCACCTACAACGGCGGGCGAGGCGACTGGAAGATCACTCAGGCCAACGTCGGCAACCCGCACCTGACGGCTCGAATCGTCGAGAAGAGCCGTGCCGGAGGCGCGGCGAGTTATGAGGCGCTCGTCGTCATCGACGGCACCGCGCCCGCCGGCGTCTTGCGGGACCAACTGGTGCTGACCACGGACGAGGTGGGAAACAGCACGATCTCAATTCCAATTGAGGCTCGCGTGGAAGCCGACATCGTGGTGACGGACGTTCAGTTCGGCATGGTGACCCCGGGCCATGCGAAGTCGATGAACGTGATCGTTCGTGGCAAGAAGCCCTTCAAGATCGCCGAAGTCAGCCACGTCACCCGCGAAGTGCGCTTGAAGCCCGCGGACGATGCCACGCCACCTGCGGTGGGTGCGGCACCGGTTTCGCCGACGGCCTCATTGCCTGACGAAGCGTTTAAGATCAAGTGCCCCGATGTCACGGCCGCCGTTCACATGGTCCCGCTGACATTCACGCCGCCGGCCGAACCCGGATTGTTTGAGGAAGAATTCGTCTTGAAAATTGATGGCCGCGCTCAGCCCGTTTCCTTCCGGGTCAAAGGGCGAATTCTCGAACAGCCCGTGCCCGAAAAGAAGTGAGTCGGCCGCGCGGTCAGCATCGCCGGCGAAGCCGGTTGCAGCGCGACCAGCCTGGTCTCGTTGTGCAACGGTTGTCCGCACCCCGCCGGCAAGACCAAGACCCTGAAGCTGCTGATTGCCATCGCTCGACCCTCTGCTTTGAATTCATTGAATTTGAATTCGTCGCGAGTGGACACGTTCGGTCGCAGATGGGTCGCACGATGTCTGGAAAAGCCGGGTGACGAACGGAGTTGGTCGCGACGAGAAACGCCGGTGCTCCCAATCCCAGGCGTTTGACAAGCTTGTAAGTCCTCTCGCCGGTCGAGATACTTCGTCGCGGATCTCTGGCACACTTTTCCCGCTGTCCATTGCAATCAAGCTTCTCGGCCCACGGTCGCGCGGTGCGCGGTCACGGCAGTTTTGACGGGGTTGCTCCAATCATTCGAGGTGTCATCGACGGCACCTCGGAAGTGTTACAGCGCGCGTCGCTCAGTTTCTTTGAATCGAGAGGCAGACACCAGAAATTCGATTATGGCATTGGCATGCTCCCGTAGCTCAGATGGATAGAGCGACGGTTTCCTAAACCGTAGGTCGCAGGTTCGACTCCTGCCGGGGGTAATTCCTACCAGAAAAAGACTTGCGTCTAGTTTTGGTAGCACCGAAAATCGCCTGTCACAGATCTTTGTCACAAAAGAAGCCCCCGCCAGCGTCACCTGGCGGGAGCCGCAACGAACCTCTCGGCTCGTCACTGGTTTTTTCCAGTCGGGAGGTTCAAATGCCGAAGTTCGCAAAGCCATGGTTCCGTCCGTCCCGCGGCGTCTGGTTCATCACGCTCGGGGGCAAGCAGCACAACCTCGGTGCCTGCACCGAAGAGCAAGCGATTGAGCGTGCTGTCGCTCTGAAAAAACAGGTCAAACAAGACGCACGTGCCCGTCCCTTGGCCTCGGATAACCTGTCGGCCGTGATTGACGAGTTCCTGCATTGGTTGAAGCCGAAACGGGCACCGGATACTTACGAGTGGTATCGGTACCGGCTGGAGCGTCTGGCTCGACGCTACCCTGATCTCTCTGGCTCCCGACTCACGAGTGGAATGGTCGAAGACTGGGTTGATGGACTCAACCTTTCCGTCACGTCCCGACGGAATTACTACCGAGCGGTCAAGAAGTGTCTGAAGTGGGCACGCAGCCGCCGGCTGATCCGACGGAATCAGACACGGGAACTCGAAGTCCCGAATGCCGAGAGTCGTGAAGTCGTCGTCTCCCCCGAAGAGTACGTGCAACTTCTGTCGTTGATTCGGGACGAGTCGTTCCGTGACTTGGTAGTGACGACATGGGAAACGGGATGCCGTCCCCAAGAATCTCTCCGCGTAGAAGCTCGCCATGTTGATCTGGCGAACCAACGGTGGGTGTTCCCGAAATCGGAGAGCAAGGGCAAGAAGCGAATGCGGGTGGTCTACCTGACGAACGTGGCGGCCGATATCACTCGACGCCTCGTCTCCACTCATCCAACAGGAAAGTTGTTCTGTAACTCCGACGGCACGCCGTTCAACGTGGAAGCAGTCAACTGTGCCTTCATCCGGATTCGAGTGAGACTTGGCAAACTGCTCATGAAGGAACGCGGATTGTCGGTGACAGACGAAGCAGTGGATAAGTTGATTCCGACGCTCAATGCGAAGCGAAAGGTAAAACGGAAGGTTGTCGTCAAAACGCCGGCTGATCTCCGAAAGGAAGCTCGCCGAAAGCTGACCGATAAGCTCGCCTGTAGCTTGGCTCCGAAGTGGTCCCTCTATGCTCTTCGGCATACTTGGGCGACCAATGCGCTTCAGAAGGGTGTTGATCCGCTGACGGTGGCCATACTTTTGGGCCATGCGGACCCTTCCACTTTGGTAAAGATTTACCAGCATGTCGCTCTCAACCCTGTCCATATGCTCGACCAAGCGAAGCGGGCAATGGGATGAAAAAGCCCGCTCCTCCGTGAGCGGGCACGTTTGACTACCGTAGGCTGATGTGGCGAAGTCGAGGGCGGGGGAGCTTTGCCTTGACGGGCTCCGACATCATGTGTTCCCGCTTCGTCTGTTCCAGATAAGTTGCCAACTGTTCTTCTGAAATGCGGATGCCGGGGCAACGGTGGTGTGCGAGTCGTCTCGATTCGATCAGCGTGTAGACTGAAGACACGGAACAGTTGAGACGCTCTGCAACATCGGAGACACGCATCATTGGCGATGTAGTCATGAGAGTGCTTTCGTGACAAAAAACAGACGGTGAGGCGAGTGCCTCACCGTCTGCCGTGATCAGTCGTTCAGTTCCAGTTTGGCTTCGCGGGATTCGACGTGTTGCTGGGCCAGTTGCAGGACGCGGAGGACCTGCGGCAACTCGGCCAGACCGAACGAACTTGTGTACTTGACGTCGTCGCCATCCTTGTAGCGCTTTTGGAGATTGACGGAGCGGAGCGAGCGTTTGCCGTTGTCGGTGTCCACTTCGTGGACGAATACCGACGCGCTGACGAAGCCGATGCGGAACACGGCTTCCGGTTTCCGCTTGTCGGGTTCCGGTTCCTGGGTCTGTGGGGCGGGCTGTTTGGCCATCGGAATTGCCTTTCTGAAAGAACGACGATGCGGGTTCCTGACTCACGTTGAGGCAGGGTTCCAGTCTGCAACCGGTCTGCGTCGCGCGCAAGGCGATTTGCGAAGCGGTTGCTGGTCGCGGTCGTTCCGAAAGGGGGAGCGACTCAGAGAATGGTTGCCTCGAAATGTGAGGCCATGATCGGTCGCGCTGCGGGTGGTTCGTCGATCGGGTAATGACGTTCGCCGCCGCCGTCGCGACTTCCGGGTGATGGGGGTCAGCCCGGCGGTGTGGGCGGAAGAGTGATCAACTGACGATCTTCTTCGGCCCCTGAATCTGCGGCGCGTCCTGTTTGCTCCGGACCTTGACGGCGTTTTGCAGGCAGCCCCAGCAGAGGGGAGCCTGGCGAATGAATCCGTCGCCGAAGTCGACGGTCACGCACTCCCGTTACTTCTCGCACCAAGTGCAGAGATCCTGTTCGTGCCAAGCGGTGATCTTCGCGTCCATGTGGATGTCCTTTCGATTGCTATCGGTGAGCGGCGCAGAACGGCTCTGCAACGCGGGGCTCCGAGAGTGTGAGGACACGAGAAATGATCGTGCCTCATCGAAAGTGCGACCGAGGTGATCGCGGTGTCAGTCGGGATCGGCCGTTGGTCCGAATTCGCTTCGGCACTGCGGCATCTCACTCGACCGGTTCCCGAACCGTGACGGTTCGGGAACATCAAACTCGTTGAAGAACGAGTGGAAGAGCGCTCAGGGCGGCGTTCTCCCACTCGACTTCAGATCATTTTTCCGGTGTCGCCTCGGCCGTCACGATGGCCGACCATGCCTGTTGCAACAGCAATGCGGCGATGGGCAGATCCTCACGGCTGAGACTCGTCGTGGACTTCCAATCGTCCCCGTCGCGATAGGTTCGCGTCAGGGAGACCTTGAAGTAGGTCACATCGCCATCCTTCGTCTTGACCGAGTTCTCGAAGATGCTCGCCGAGACGCCGGAGCTGCGCAGAACCTTCCAAGGTTTGTTGGTCGTCGGTTCCTTGTCTGTGGAATTAGACATGGGGTTGGGGGGAAAGAAATCAAAACGGTTCCGCTCAATGCGGGAACACGGGCATCCACACCGATCCGATCGACATCGCGCAGGCCCTGACTGCAACGACATGTCACGGACGGTTGGGGTGTGGCAGCAGGAGGGCTGGCGAGACGAAACAGGTCTGCCAGCCGAAAAGACAGGGTTCGGGGGAGCGTTCAGGCACGCTCCCCTTCCGCTCACAGGAGCAGTCCGATTCCCAAGACGAACAACAGCCCGATCAGGACCAGATCGAAAACCGGGCTGACGCAATACTCTCGGCGGCGTGGAATTTCGCGGGGTGCGAACGCCACGCGGCGAGCGATCACGCAGTTCTGTTGCCAGCGCTGGGCCAGCGTTCGTTTCTGCTTCGTCATGGTGGTGAGGGGCAGAAAATAAAAGCGTGTCCGACAAGGACACACCGCAATCGCGACGACGCACTCGGTCCTGATGCGGGAACGGGGTCGCGTTGAGGCCGGGGAACAGTTGAGAGATCTGTATCACGGGGCACCTTCTTCAGAAGGAATCGGCGTCGGCCGAATGAGAGGGGCGCGAGAACCATCCGGCTGGTAGAGAATCGGCGCGTGCAGAAACGATGCGGGCGTCAGTTCGTGCTGGTCGATCATCCGCCAGAGTTCGGGAGACTCGTGCTGCTGAAGTTCCCTGCCGAGTTGCACGCAGCGGTAGCGCGTCGGCGTGAGGAACAAAACGGAGAAGCTGTCGAGATTTGTCTGCGGAAAGTGCGTGCGGTGTTTCTGCTGACGGGCCAGTTCCGCGTAGCCCTTCGTCTTGCGGGCCGCCACCTGATGCGGCGAACTCGTGGCCAGATCCTGCTCGATGTAAAACACCTTCGACACGCCGCGCGTCGTCAGCAACAACGCCGCATCGGGCGAGCACGACAACGGTGGCGTCTCGCGCAGTTGCGTATGCAGCGTGAAGCGCGGGCGGTCGGTCGCGTCCTTGTCGATCTGTTCCCACTCACTGATCCAGCCGTCGAGAACCACACTCTCATCGAGCTGCACGGCCTGTTCGATCACCATTCGCGTCTCGTTCAGCGCGAGCCAGTGGTTGAGTCGGTCAGGTCGCGGCTGGCGCGTGTTCGTCGCGAGGTACCGGTCATCTTCAAACCACGCGGCGAGGGCCGACGCGCCCTCTTGCGTCACGTAATACACCGGAGCCGCTCCTTTCCCATCGGGCAGCAGCACGGGCAGGCGATGCTTGGTGAGAAAACCGCCATGCTGGAGTTTCGAGAGGTGCTTGCGAACGCTCCGATCGGACGTGTCCGGGCAGCAGAGTCGCTGCAGTTGCTCGCGCGTCAGCACGTAGTATTTCGCGACCGCAGCCAGCAGTACGATGTCGTGGTCCGTGAGTGGCATGAGTCTCATCCCTGGTCAACGTCGAAGCGGATCGTTCTCAAATAAGAACGCCGGGCGTTCTCCGAAAGGGGGAGAAGCGCTCGGCGGAAACGATCCCGTGACCGGGAGACTTACAACTGGGCCACACAGCTTCACGACTCGTCGTCGTGATCAGCCGCGTTGTCGACCAGAGGCAACTTCGCGAACGAAGTCGATGGCGTATTTGTACCGTCGCAAGGCCAAAGATCAAGAGGGGACTTCGCGAGAATCTTGAAATGTCCCGAGACGCGGAAAGGCATCCGTCCAAACACACACAGCACACACCCACACACAAATGGGGGGGCCGTTTCGCACTCGGCCATCAGGCCGAGGCCCGCCACTGTCGGTTCCAGACTTCAGTGACGGCAGCCATCGTGGCGGGCGGGTTGCTAGGGCGGCAGCCCTGGCTAATTATCGGGGAACCGTGGCGTGGAGCGACCGACCAATGGGGATATAAGCCGGAGCCGCAGCGACGGCCAGCCCCCCCCCAAACGCACGATAATTAGCCAGGGCTGGCGAGGCGCACCGAGTCAGTCCCTGGCAACCCCGAAACGGCTGGGGGGCAACAACATACAACACACAACGTGAGGGCCGGGCTCAGGGCCGGGCCGGACCCCCTCCGGCCCCTTGCCCGGCCCAACGGCCGGCCCTCTCCCCGGCCCTGTCGTCGGAACCATCAAACGCGGTTCTCACCGGATCAGAACGAGATCCTTCGGTGCCGCGAAACGCGGAGCCTCGCGGGCGGAGCCGCGATCGCAGAGATTCGGCGCGGGAAAAGGAAGGGATACGGGCATGAGGAGGGTCAACCATCATCGAAAAGATATGGTCACACTACCGAACGAGGCGCGTGTCCAGTCGAGTTGCTTGCGCACGACCCGGCGCGCGAGATGATCGGCGCATGACAAACGGACTTGATCACAACATCGACACGGACGGAGCTTCACTCGCCAACGACGCCCGTTTGGAACTCGCGTTCACTCCGCTCTTCGAGGGGCTCGCGGACGAGGCCCGCCGTAACGACGAACAACTCGCCACGAATGAACTCGCACGGGCGAACCAACAGTACCTGAGTGCCGGATATCGCCGGATGTACGAATACTTCACCGGCGTTCCCCTCGAACAGGCGGACCGATTGAAGGTCCGACTGAGTGCGGCTGCGGAGACCGGCCACGAGACGGTCGAGCAGATTCGTCGCGATCTCCGTGCAGCCTACGTGTACGGCTCCACCAGCGGACGAGTCTGAGATGGTTCGTCGAGTGACTGCGACCCATCGGACTTCGCGGTGGAATTGGGCGATGAAAGAATGATCTTCGTGGGACTCAGCACGAGTGCCCGCAACTGCTCTCCTTCCAACTCGGCCGACGACTTCGATTGGAAGAACTCCGACTCGAAGTTTTTCGCCAACAGTTCGTCGTACTTCTGGAGCAGTCCCGGCGTCTCGATGATCGGATGGTGATCGATGTCGATTTCGTAGAGCTTCGGATCGTCCCGAAACTTGCCAAACGCATGACCGGTTGGAGACGTCCGCACCCGCTTGGCCCATTCGACCTTCTGCTCATCGAAGTTTGAGTAGTTCTTGCTGGCGATCTCTTCGACATCTTCGAGGATCGGTACCAGCGTTTCACTCTGGCCCTGGCTCGAACCACGACTCTCCGCGTCCTTCTCAGACTCGGTTTCTGTCACGGTCCTGGAGGAGCCGCTCGACTTCGTGGCTTCGTGGCGGCTGGGGGGGAGTGATTCTCCTTCGTTGCGACCACTCGCACTGCTCTTGCTCCGGTCTCGTGCCTGGGACGTCGTGGACGTGTCGCCATAATTCTTCAGCCACTCTTTGCGATGACCAACCACACGCTGACGATGCGAGTACAAGATCTCCTTCAGTTTCAACGGATCGTAGGTCAGCGTGGCCAGCTCGTGAGCCAGCAGGTCCGCGTCCTCGGCATCGTTGGCAAACATCAGCCGTGACCGCGCCTGCCAGATCATCGACGTGAGATCGATGTCGCCCCGTTCCAGTTGCGCGAACGATTGGTGCGACAGAATCAGCCGCAATCCCAATTGCCGCACGATGGGGAGTGCCTCGTGCAAATCGTTGGAGACAAAGTTCTGAAACTCGTCGAGCAGCAGGTACGTCGGGTTGACCTCGCTGGGCCGCATGTTGCGAGCGGTTTGAATGACTTCGTTGACGGCCAGCCCGCCAATCGTCGCTCCGATATGTTGATCGAGCTTTCCGAGCGACGCCACGTTCAGGATGACGATCCGCCGCTCGCGAATGAACCGGGCCACGTCAAATCGGCTGGCCGTCGAACCAAACATCCGTCGCAAAATTCCGGAGTCGAAAAACGGCGCGAGACGGTTCCGCGTGCTCTCCAGAATGCGAACCGCTTCACCACCCCGTGCGTTCAGGATCTCAGCCCACAAGCCCTGCAATTCAGGCGGCAATCTCTTCAGCAAAGCCTTGTGTTCGTCCGTGCCGGGTCGCAGCAGCCAGCGACAGGCAGAAATCGGCAGTCCCATCGCAGCCACCGAAAAGAAGGATGCAAACGTCCAGTGCCGCAGCCTCGGCATCTCCGTGATGTTCTGCGACGCCCAGGCCCGGAGCACGATCTCGACCGCGCGTCCGACCTGATAGTAAAGATGGTCTTCCGAAGTATGCAGCAACGGGTTGAACGGCAGCACGAGATCTTCACGCGCCGGTTCGATGTAGAGCAGTCGCCGCCGCACATGCTCGGGACACAACCGTTCGTTCGCCATCCACAGCAGCAGATCCCGGCTCAAATTCCCCATCGGATCGACGAGGAACTACGCGCACTTGGAACTCCCATCCGCAAGCAACGGTCGCAACATTGTGTGAATGGCCGTGGTCTTACCCGTTCCCGTCGCGCCAATCAGATGGAAATGCGTCCGAAACAATTCGGGATTCACTTCCACTTTCTGACCGGTCTCCTGATCGGTTCCCAAAATGATCGGCAACATGGGACATCTCGTCGTGTGAACTTGGGGAACTTTCTGGGAGAACGCAAAGCAATTCATTTGCTGATTCGCAGATCCCATCGACTTCGTCACAAATCTACGAAACAGATTGCCGACGTCAATCCGTTTTGTCAGTCAATGGCGCTATCCTGCTCGTGAATGTCCGCTTCCGACGAATCACGACCGACCCACGAAGACCACTTGCGCGACTACCAAACATGGATCTCAACACTGCGTGATCCGGCGGAGAAAGCCGCCGAGGGAATCCGCAGGCTTCAAACAACAAACCGTTCGGCCGTTGCGGAGTACGTGATCGCCACTCTGCCCGACGGACGCTACGCCATGCGACACCACCTCGCCTATCGCTGTGGCAACTCCAGCGGAATGAGTTGTCCGTGGCAGCCGTTCCCGTCACGGGACGACTGCGTCGCCGCGTTCCTGGAATCCGCGACTCGCCATTTCGAGCGCCCGCTCGACCACACTGCCTCTGACCTCCAACATCGCGCCCAAACCGAGATGCTCCCTTTGCTCCACGGCACCGGCCTCTTCGGCTTCCTGGAACCCGACCCATTGCCAACGGATGATTCTCTCGCCCCCACGGATACCGAAGAAGAGCTTCTGGAAGCCGACGAGTGAAAAAGTTTCTCGGAGAAACTTCCCCAAATAACCTGTCGCGAAGCGTGGGTCTCGCGGGCTCCCGCGCTGGAGCGACTCCGCCGATAGGGAAAGGTTGGCTCGCGGAAGGAAAACCGCGAGGTTGTCCTTCTGCGCATGGAAGCGTGCGTCTTGCCGACGCCGCCCTTCAGGTTGAGGGACGTGATGATTGTGGCGCGGCGGTCGGTTCCGTGAGGCACGGAACGGAGCATACCAGCGCCACGGCGAAGCGCAACGCGCTCGCTGGACGTTCGATTAGGCTTTGGCTTTGGCAAACGAAGATCGCCCGAAGTTTCTCGGAGAAACTCGTTCGCTTCGACACGCGAGGCGGCGTCCGTCAACGCTCAAGGAGCGTGCAATAGTCATCCGCCTGCGCTGAGACGATGGTGTCAAGAACTCTTGGCGTGGCATCGTGGTAGGCTCGCGAGCATGCCAGTCCGACAGCAACAGCGGCTTCCTCTCACGAGCCAGCGATTCGCGAAGGCGCAGCTCACGCTCGTAGAGCATGCGCTCTGTCCGCTGGATGCGGGAGTGTCACTGACCAAAAACTTCCTGCATGAGACGCGGTATCTCTACACGGACGGCAGTCGCAATCGGCGAACGGCGACCGTGCGGATCGGTGGACTCGATGGGCTTTCTGCACACGACGAGTTCTATCTGTGGGGACTCTTGGCACTGGCTCTCTCTCAGCCGGAGCCGACTGCTGATTTCTATGCGACGCCCTACTACTGCTTGCGTCGGCTGGGGTTGATTACGAATGACAAAAAGGGGGGCCGGGAATTTGAACTCTTTCGCGCGGCCATCCAGCGACTGGCGGGTATTCGCTACCAGAACGATCACTTCTACGATCCGGTGCGAGGCGAGCATCGAGCCGTCAGTTTCGGGTTCCTCAACTACAGCCTGCCGCTCGACGCAGGGTCGAACCGAGCATGGCGGTTCGCATGGGATCCGATTTTCTTCGAGTTGGCCCAGGCAACCGGCGGGGCGCTCACGTTTGATCTCGGTCTCTACCGCGAGTTGCCTGCCGCAACGAGACGGCTCTACCTCCTCTTGAAGAAGCTCTTCTTCCGCAAAGACACGACGCCCGCTCTGGACATCGCAGAGCTTGCCGTTCAGGCCCTCGGGTTCTCACCGACAATTCCGGTCCGGCAGTTGAAACCAAAGCTCGCCCGCTGCGTCAGCGAACTTGTCTCCCGAGAGATCGTGACATTGCCACCAGGAAGCGATGTCCTCTTTGCAAAGCACGGACGCGGTTCGTACACGCTGCGGCTGGCGAAGGGGCCAGCATTCGACCGCATCAAAACACCAAGTGAACCGAGTATCACCGACTCCCCTCGGAGCGCATCCGCTCGACAAAGGAGGTCGATTCGCTGGAACGCAAGATTCGCGTCTATGACCAGTTTGAGGACACCTGTCCGAATCGCTTCCGCGTGCTGTTTGTCACAACCCGCTCGAAAGAGCGACTCGACCACATCTTGGCGGCGGCCGGAAAGCTTGTCCGCAATCCCCGCCGGTCGCTCGTCTACGGAGCGACGCTCGCGGAGTGCCTGCTGCATACCGACCCGATTCTCGCACCTTGTTTTCGGGATCATCACTGTGAATCTCTCGCACTGATCCCGCCGTTGCTGCGTCGCAAAGGTACCCAACCTCTCCGAACAGGATCACTCGATCAGCTCATTGCCGCCTGAGTGCCTACCGTGTGCGTTTGTGATGGCTCTTCGTCACGCATAACGTGTCATTCGGTCTGCCTTTGACCGGCGTGCTACGATGGTGGCCTGTTGCGGGAATCCCGAGCCACGGCGGCATCGAACGCGACCGCCGTCCCGTTCCCCACCACAAGCCGACGGACCAGTGGGTGCGGCTGAGGGTGGTGCTTCGCCGCTCCGCCCCGTCGAATCGGAGTGAACTCCGCTCCCGCTTCGCGAACGGGTCTCCACCCGGCCCGTGACAGCCCCGCCCCGGATAACTCCACGCACGGTTGGAAGGGGCGGGGAAAAAGAAAAAGCATGAGAGGGAAACCACTTGTTTCCCTCTCATGAACTCACCTTTCCCCTTTTGGAGTCCTGCCCAAGAAAGCGTTGAAGGACAACCTCGCGGTTTTCCCTCCGAATCGCAACTATATCAATTGACACTAGGCGAGTAGGCTGTTATCAACCTCCCGTCTCAATCTGCGCTGGTACCCCATTTTTCTCGGAGGAAACGAACAGATGAGGCGCGGTTTTGGACACTGAAAGACTGGAGATCTTGGAGTGGTACCGGCGTCCGAACCATTGAAAGTTACCACAAACTTGAATACAAGTTCCGACAATTGGCACGGCATCACAGCCGATGGGTCAGTTCTGGCTGTGACAGAGACCCTATTGCGATTCTCGCGGGATCGTGCCAAAGACTTCTACTCTTTGATGAGCAGTCGCGACAATCGTATCCATTTCACCGCAACGCGAAATCAAGTCAAGAATATCCTTGCGAACCATCAAACGGTTCCATGCCTCAATGCGTCTGAGGCGGATCGCATGTCGAATCTATTCACCAACAACAGACAATTGGATCCAGTTACTGCGAGAGCGCTTGCGTGTGGCGTTGATGATGCTTGCGGACAATTCTTCCTGCGTTGGTTTCGTCAACAAGAAAGATCGCAAATTGTCACTCTTCAACCCGACAGAATATTCCCTTGCAGTGCCATTTCGAATGACCGGCTCGGTGTGATCCAAGACATTGCGTTCAGCGAATCAACGTCGAACGACTACCTTGATTGGCTCCCGCGTGCTCGGCTTGCTCCAAAATATTTGCCATTCGACATTCAACTCGACTTTCGATTCGAACACAACGCATCTGTGTTGCATAACCCCGTTGCTGCTACATTCGCATCCATCAGTCTGCCATCAATCGACTTTTCGAAAATTGATGAATCGTTCTTGATTGAAGTGTTGGACGACGATTCGGCCAAAGGAATGTTTCCGAAAGTGGTCGGAATGTTTGGTACCGTCGTCCCGCGAGATTCATATGTAAACGCAGATGACCTTGTTCGACTTCTTCACAATGCGAGTGATTCAGGCGCCACAGTTATTGTTTTTCCCGAACTCTGTGCCTCAAAGGCAGGAATTGACAGAATTGAAGGCGCAATTCGCGGTCTCGGCCCGAGCAGTCCGGTTCAATTAGTCATTGCAGGTACTTCGCACATTATTGACGGCACCCGGAGAACGAATACTCAATACGTCTACTTTCGCACGGAAGACGACGTATTTGGCCCCGGCCCCAACAACAAGATGAGTATCTTTCAATTTCAAGATCATGAACGCAAGAGATTCGTTGAAGACATCGATCGAAACCGGAAATTGACACTTCTCATGACCAGTGCTGCGGTACCGATAGCAACGCTGATTTGTAAGGATGTTATCGAACAGTCAATCGTCGACACATTGCGTCGGCTCGGGGTGCGTTACGTCTTCGTGTCATCCATGTCAAAAGAAACCACAGAGATTCGCATCAACTTGGCGCACCTCGCCATCACGAATAACACAATTGGCGTCGTCTCAAATACCACAGACTCGGGTGGAGATGCGTCCATTTTTGTTACTCCCCGCAGGAGTTCCACTGTTGAAACAAAGGGGAATTCTCCTACTGCGAACGTGTGTTTGCATAGAATTCCAATTCAGCCAAATCGCTTGTAGCAGCAAGCAGCCATCAAACGAAATTAATTGAATAACAGCGACCGCGCCGATAGAACGACACCAACCCGGTTGTTTTTTTGACCTATGCTTTAATTTGACCACCCACGCCACCAGGCGTATCCTATTGGCATGCAAAGATTTATGGAGGATTTACGGAGCATGACTCTACCCCCCCACTTCCTTGCGGATCGGCAGATTGTGCTGGACTACTTCGTCAACCTGTTGGATGATCGATTGCACGGTGACGGGGTGATTGTCGAAGAGATTGCGTGCCTCTTGGGCCACGGATTTCTTGGAGTCGATACGCCTAGCATCCATTCGGAACGCCTTTCTGAAGCATCTGGTTTAATCACTGAGTTGATGTCTAAAATCCAGCAATCAACTCAAACTCGGCCATTGATGTCGACATTGAATTTTCTCCATTGTTTGGCAAACGCGATTCATACCAAATTGGTTGAGCTTGAGAACACGGTTGAGCCAATTGTCGGCCAATCGCAAGGTGTCAGCCCCTCAGATGTCGAATCAACTAGAGCTGGTTCCGATTCGAATTCAACAACAGCGCTGTGCGAGAATCTTGCCGCATTGGCTATTCAAACGATCGTCGATCCGACAGCATGCCACCGAACTCAGAGCCGGCTTTCAGGTCGCGCCTGTTATCACGATGACCGCAGAACTTTTGCAACGTCATCTAGTGAAGAACAGATTATCCGTTATATTTGCAAGGCAATTTGCTGTTTCTTGAGTACGATTGACGCAACCTTGATGGCAATCAGAAGCACCGACTCGCTGGATCGGTTCCTTTTTGATTCCAACTCGCAAACTACATCACGCATTTCCAATGTGCGAACAATGCTATATCGCGTCGTCTCTGGTTTGCATGGTGACTATTCAATAGACGACAGAAAGGTTCTACTTACTTTGTGGACTCGGGGCCTCGTACGCCTAAATAACGACCTATCCGTCTGGGAGGAATCCGACCAATCATCCGTTTTCATTCCAACGGATATAATCCCGCTGCCTCGTCTCGCCGATGCACATCGACAGCGACTCTCAATTGTTCAGCTTGCCAATTCCGAGACCGCGTCTGGCCTTTTGGCAAGTCAGTACCGACGCCATCCGGCAGAAGACATTGCACATGAGCAGCATCTACGATGTGCAAGTGATGACAGCCAAGAGGATGGCTAACTGAGTTGATCAACTCTTTCTCCGGAGTTTTACCACCGGTTGACATCTCCTGTATACAATCGACTTTGATCGCAAGCATACTGCCATCTTCGCAGCCTCTGTTCCCCTTCCCGCCTGCTTTCGATTAGTTTTCTCTCTAAAATTATTCTATTGGTACGCGATTCAATTGTATTTTAATTCTGTATCGATATGTCAATACTTTTTGGAAAGCACTGCCAAAGATCGTGGCCATCCGGCCATCATCCACAAACGCTCGATCTTCCAAACATAATTTACATTCTCCGCTTGCAACGGCACTAAAGTCAGCCGGAATCATTATTGCAATACTCGCATGCTTTGCCCATAGGTGCTCCAAAGGACAACCTCATACATTAGGCGACTTGAATCGTATGAGATACCAGCCGTACGTAGCCGTGCTGTCATTTGCCGACAGCGAACCGTCGATTCGAACTAGAAGCTCTAGCCCAACTTCAGGAATGGCTGGCGATTCCCGCGATTGGAAATCCTCGTACACCTTTGCGACGGATTTTTCGGCTCGTTGCGATGCTTACCGTTCTAGCGAACAGAGTGCTTCTAATCAGTTTGACGCAACAATTCTGCGCCCGATAGTCTACGACGCACTGGGCCATACGGATGTAGTCGCAATCGTCTTGGCACATGATATTAAAGCGTTCGTTGAATTAACCGCTCAGACGTTGCCAGTAGAATACTCTTCGTTGGCCTTTTGTCCAGAAGTCGAATCGCTATTTCTGAAGTCGCGACCGCGGTTTCTTTGCGATGTTGCCGACTTTTTTCGCGATACTGATTCAGCGCCACCCTTGCTTGCGCTGACCAGCTTCAAGGCGAGCAGCTTTTTAACACTTGAGCTCGGATCACTATTCTTAGAGAGCATGTTTCGCGCAGTTGTGCATAAGTTGCACTCGAGTTTGGAACAACTTCGCGGCGCACCGCCGCAGTTTGAGATAACCGCTGATGACATACATTCGACGCGATTCGCAATCCTCGATCCGCAAGGCGCCGACGACGCATTGGTCATTTGCCAGAGCTCAAACTATTCAATTGCAATGTCTGCCGTAGCGGCTTTGCGGGACATGACGGTAGCCGAGCTCTTAGATTGCCCCGGCAACGAAGAATTGTCGCAATTTTTCTCCGCATACAATAGGCTATCGGTTCAACTCGCCGTGTCACGGATAGCAACGCGACTAAAAAGCGTCGACGCGGAATTGCCGCGATCACCTCTTTCGCTCAGGGACAATCACGTATTCGTCAGCACATATACCACGCTCGGATTCAAGAGCGAACTCCTTTATGACGACCAAACGACGATACATACGCGGGTTCGCGGAGTCGTTGACGGTGTAAACGCTATTAATATCAGCCCAGGGCACGCAGCAGGAGTGGATTCGTTCTTAGCAGAATCAGCAAGGACGGTGATTGATGGCAGCAGCTTCGTTGACTTTGGCGTACTAGAATGCGACATGCAAATCCCCGGAAGGCACTCCAAGCTTTTTTCGATAGCTGCATTTGAGCGCGGCCAGAGGCTTGTCAAGCTAGCAACTGTGATATCACTAATATCCAAGATATATAACTCGCGCCGTGAAAGCGACTCCGGATCATTGCCAGCAACGTACGAAGTTCAAGAGACAGGAATCCAGGATGTTAGCACGCAACTATCCATACCCATTCCAATTCATGTTTCTACTGAATGCATTGCAGAGAGCCATCTGCCGACGCTTGGCGTATTGTCTCAGCTAGTGGCTTATGTGGGTAAAGAGTTCTCCGAATACAAGCGAGAAACCATCGATCGTAATTTGGAACGGCACCAAATGCCTTGGTCGTTCCATCACACGTTGAATCTACTTTTTGATGAGTTCCTGTCGTGCTTGGGAGATCCTACACAACTTGACTCCGTAATCGATCTCATTGATTTCTTCACGGCGATCCATTCATTTATTGCATCTGATGGAGTAACAACTGACGCTGACCTGGAAGACATGCTGGATGCGGTACAGAATGCAATGCACCACCGCATTGGTACGGCATCAATTCGAGAAGAAATTAGGGATCGAGCGTTCGATTTTCGGGGCGGATTGCAGGATTTGATTTCAGCGGTTGATGTGCCGCTTCGCTGTGGATTGGGGATTTTCAGAAGAAGTTTTTTTTCTGATGCTGCTTTCGCTTCGGGACGGAGCGGAAGGCGGCGGGTATCAGCGGTTACGCAGGTGCGACTTAGCCCCGTAGCGAAGACAGCGTTTTCCTTTCGCCGCGGTGACGGAGTGTCAACAGGGGCATTTATTGGAAACATCGCAGTTGACGTTGATTACATTGTATGTCCCGAGAGGCTGCCGGTGGCACTACATGAAGTGGGGCATGCGATTTTTGAGATCCTCGGATATGGTCATATATGTCGGGTGTTAGTGCAGGATCGCGTGATCGACTTGAGGGGCACTGGGTCGCTGAGTGAGAACACAGATCAAGCGTTCGCAGATCGGCTATCGCTTTTTTCGTTGGGCATGTCTGAAGCGGCTGAGATATTCGCTGAGTTCATTCCGCATCTTGTAATATTCGGGTGTGATTGGGATTTGTATTTAAGGAACGCAGTAGATTCGTTTACGAACAACATTGGGTCATCTATTCGGCCGTTAACGAGTGAATCGTTGTCGCGAGGGTTGGTGGAGTGTTATTGGCGATGGTTCATAATTACATATCCATTCAGGCAGATGAACTGCGATCCTGTGCAACAGATTGCTGAAGGGCGGCAGGATCAATTGATACGGGCTGGAGCAGGAATTGGTGGCAAGGCATGGGGAAAGTCGTGCAAGGAGGAGTTCCAGACTTTTGTTTGTAAGGTAAGCTCAATCGTGCGTCTGCCAGCTGATTTGGAAGGCTGCCGCCAATTGAGTGTCAAACTTGCCACCAACGATTATTTTGAGAGTAAAAGAGCATTGCTTGGCGGAGTTGCTGAGGTCTGTTGGACTTTCGCTTGTCGCACTGTAATTCGGTATGTGGAAAGCGTCAATACGCAGGGTGGGCTGCCGGTCGATCAGGTCGCTGAGCATAAGGATATTGATGAAAGCATAAAGGGCGGCAATGTAGTCCGGAAGTCGCCCGTGGTTGGCAGGGATTCGTTATTTATGGCTTCGTCAATAATGCGATCGTACATGTCGGTAGTGTATAGAAGTGGTGATGAGTTGACGTGGGAGCGGCGGATGAGAAGTAGGGTGGCGACTCTACGGTCGTTGTGGCACTTATCCTCAGTGATGCGAGGACGCAGGTTGTACGACCTTCTCGAAGATGCATGGGGGGGAGAGGTGGTTGGTGGGTAGGAGGATGTCGCGCAAAGAGGCGAGTGTTCATGACAGTTGGTGGCGGCGAAGTGGCCTGCTTTTTCGGACAGACTCGAGTTTGTTTTGACGGATATCAGGATAGTCAACCGATATCGAAATTGAAGCCGAGGAGGGCGATCACTTACGCAAGACCTACGTGTTCGGAAGGGTTGCTTTCCTGAGTTTCTCTGAGAAACCCACGAGGTTTTCCGTTTGTGGCCGCGGCTTCGTTCATTGAATCCGTCGAGATTCAGTCGAGCCTCGCCTACACGAAGGTAGACCTCTTGAGTCAGGTTTATCTATGAAGTTTCTCGGAGAAACTTCAACACTTTTCTGCGAGAGAATGCCGTTTAGTCGATCCGTGGCGGCACAACAATGCTGAACCAGAGTGGTCCCTCAAACGTGTGGCGGGTGTTGCGGCCGACTTCGAGAATGAACTCGTCCGCAACAGTGAACGAAAACACGGGGGAGTCGAGGTCGCAATCACTGAGGGACTCGGCGTACTGCCAGAGAATGGCAGTGAGTTCCGGGTGTTGGCGGCGAACACAGGCCGCGGCTTACCGAACCGGGGCGATCGGAATTCGTGACGGAACCGCAGCGACGACGAGTCGGCACGTTTCTCCTTTCGCCGGGTGAAGTCGCGTTGCTCTGGCACCCGCCGATGGAGACGGCGCGTCCGCCGGGACTCCGTGACGCTTCGTATCGACAGCGGGAGTGGCCGATCAATCTCCCGACACCGAAGACCGACCAGAGGGTCACCGTCCTCGGCCGAGCCGTGTTTCGTGGGAGGTCCGTGAAGTGTGGGCTCTTGCCTGATGATCGTCGCCGGCATCTGCTGCTCCTCGGGAAGACCGGCATGGGAAAGAGCACGCTCCTGCAGCAACTCATAACAGCCGACATCTCAGCCGGGCGAGGCAGCGCTCTCATCGATCCGCACGGAGACTTGTACGAGGCAGTTCTTCAATCCGTCCCAAGTCATCGCACAAACGATGTCGTCCTCTTCGATGCCACGGACACGGCTCATCCCGTGGCGTTCAATGTCCTTCAGTGTGAGGCGGCCTCAGATCGTCCACTCGTGGCATCTGCCGTGCTCTCCGCGTTCAAAAAGCTCTACGGCGATTCGTGGGGACCGAGGTTGGAACACATCCTGCGTAACTGCCTGCTTCTGCTCCTGGAACATCCAGGCAGTACGCTCGTCAGTATCCAGCAGCTTCTGACGGACGGGCGATTCCGGCAGCAACTGGTGAACAGGTCTCGCGACCCCGTTGTGCGGCAGTTCTGGGAGGGGGAGTTTGCCGCGATGCCGCAGCGACTGCGAGGCGAAGCGATCAGCCCTGTCCTCAACAAGGTCGGGCATTTCGCGAGTAACCCCATCCTTCGGAGCATCATCGGCCAGCCGCAATCGCGGCTGAACTTGCGACGCATCATGGACGACGGAAAGGTACTCCTGTGTAACTTGAGCAAGGGGCGCATTGGCGAGGACGCCTCGACACTCTTGGGATCATTTCTCATCACCGCGATCGAGCTCGCCGCAATGAGCCGTGCGGATCTGCCGGAAGAGAAACGTTGTGACTTTTTCCTCACGGTCGATGAGTTCGGGTCATTCGCGACCGACAGCTTCGCGGCGATTCTGAGCGAAGCCCGGAAGTACCGGTTGAACCTCACGCTTGCGAATCAGTACGACGCTGACGGAACATGTCGTCGTTCTCTGCGATGTGATCGCCGATCTACGGGAAGACGTTAACTGGATTACCCGCAATGGCATTCCGGGTGGTCGTCCCATTGAGCACACACGGGTCATGCGGATGGCCCGCGATCCACTCGCACCGGATGCCAGCAACCATCTTGAACTCCGCACGTACACGCTGGAGCCTCACGGCTCGCCGATCACGCCTGAGGTTTTCAATGAGCTCGTGTCCGAGATCGCCGAGGCGATGACGGTTGTTGGCCAGGAGCAGCTCAACATGTTTCTGACAGCCCTCGACGACGCCCGGACGAAGCTGATTGCGGCGATCAAGAGTCCCGCCACCAAACCAGTGGAGGAGCAGGCGGCTCCCGAGCCGCAGCGGTCGCATTCACCATCCGGCCCGATCATCCCCTCAGAACCCGCCGGTCACGGGTGTCTCTTCTGATTCATTTCCCTTCCATCACATCCATGGCCAAGGGGACCTTCTTCTATCCCGAAGATCATCAGCACCTCAAGCTGCTCGACGAAGCCGCGCAGCCGCTTGTTGTAACAACCTATTTAGCGATAGCAGATGCTGGAGCAAGAGGCTGGCAGACAGTGCGTGGAGCGTGAGATAGCCCACATCGTCGATGTTCAGTAGCTTGGGCTGCGTAGAGCGCTGAGTTCGTGGTGTCGGTGGCTAACGCCGACTGCCGTGGCGATTCTCACTATGACATTCATCGCGGTCGTGAAGAATATGGATGCTCTCGACTTTGCTCGTGCTATCCAACAACATTGCGACGGCCTCGCGCTTGAATTCCTCCGTGAACGACCGACGCGACTGCTTCGCCTTCTGAACCGATTTCCGTGACATCCTGAGCCCTTTTCTGGATTATCCAGAATAAGCAGTTGGACTGTCCGTGAAACCGGCAGCATCTCACGCAGTTGAGAATCGGACAAGGATCATCCACAATCCCAACTGAAGTACAAGACGATGCTACAGTTGAATTGAAACTGGCAAGAGGTTGTCGTCCCGCTTCGTTTGTTTGAGCGAAATCCATACACGGGAACCAAGTCCGTGTCGCTGCCGGACCTTGGTTGGCATCAAGTTCGCAAGAATCGTGTTGGCAGATTCGCCTAACCTGCACGAGCGTAAAGGTGGTTGTGATGAGATCAGTCCCGAGAAGTGTATTGTTGGGAAGTCTTTTGCTCCTGCTTCTGCTCTTGAGTCTTGGAGCGATTGCTTACTATGGCGCAACTTGGACCACAAATGCCTTCCGTGGACTTCCCGACTATGTTGGCATTCCACTGGTTGTTGGCGCGATCGTGATTTTGATTTCCGCACGCATCGTTGCAATCGGGATGTCCCACAGTCGAACAATCGCGGCTGAAAGCCGAATTCGTTTCCAAAGGTACGAGGCGTATGCGGCCATTATGCAGAATTGGGTACAACTGCTATGCAGTCTGCCGGGAAGCCAAAGAGCGACAAGATCCGATTTCGCCTCGCTCGAATTAGGTTTGCTGTTGAAAGCGAGCCCTGATGTGATCGAGCGGTACATCGACTTCAAGGAAGCGGCATCCGACACGCAGACGACCCAAATGACGATTGGCAGTCTTTCTCTCGTCGTGCTCGCAATGCGCAGAGATTTGGGGTTGGAGAATGGGAGGCTTGATGAAGGGTCAATCTCCAGTCTGCTGTTGACAAGCAAACCACTTCCGCCATCTTAGGAAGACGACGACGAGTACGATGTCACGATTTTCTTCGGATTCTCGACTCGAATGAGGGCGGACCATGTCGGTTGATCGTCACGATAGCTTTGAACACAACTCCCCTCACAACGAAGGTGGCAACATCCTCTCAAGCCTGTTGCCGATCGAAGATTTAACCCGTGAAGCGCGTTCGGGCAGCATCCTCCCCACGGTTACCGATGCAACGGTGGCTCGCGACCTCTTCGACAAGATGGCGCGAGCACTCTACCGAAAGCAGCATGGTCATATTCTGATTACGGGCTACCGAGGTGTAGGCAAGACCGCAACCGTTCGCGAGTTGGCCCGCCGGGCGGCACTGGGCGAGATATCTTTCTTGCGAGACAAGCAGTTCGTGCGAATTGATTGCCAGGATGTAGCACCAGAAGACAGTCGGGCCTGCTTGGAAGCCATTTTCTCCTCACTGTCCAGTCACCCCAACCTGATCTTGTGTCTGGATGGCCTTGCTGCCCTCTGGCGAAGACCGATGGGCGGTAGTAACAAGCCCCTTCTTCGTGCCGCTCTAAATCGACCTCAACTGAGGGTGATTGGGATTCTTTCCAAATGGGACTACAACGACTTGATTGGCTGCGACGCGGACATCTCCGATTTCTTTACCAGAATCGAAATCGAGGAGCCGCGTGAAGAACATTCGCTGGAAATACTCCGGCAATCTGCCCGGGCAATGTCGACAGAGTTTCGGCTTGGAATCAGTGATTCAACGGTCCAAAGAACGGTTGCTCTCAGTTCGATTTGCATGCTCTCTGATTGTCATCCAGCCAAAGCGATTCGATTGCTGAGACAGGCCTGCGAGAATGCCGACTACGAGAGAACGCAACTTGGAATGGATCGGAGCGAACTGGGCGTTTCAGATGTTATCCACATTCTTTCTCAGACATCCGGCATTCCCGAGCAAACTTTGGAGGGAGATACAGGGTTCGTCGATTTTGAAGCGGCACTCGCCGAAGCAGTTGTTGGGCAGGAGCGAGCCATACAAGCAGTCGCCGTCGAATTGCGGTTAATCAAAGCAGGGCTGGGGGAATCCGGCAAACCCGCTACCGTCATGCTGTTTGCCGGCATGACTGGCGTGGGAAAGACGGAGTTGGCAAAACGAATTGCGGAACTCTATTCAACCTCGAAACGCCTCCAAACGTATACGATGGGGAATTTCACGGAACCGCACAGTGTTTCCGGAATCATCGGTGTACCGCCCGGTTACGTTGGACACGAACTGGGGGGACGGTTGGTCAATGACTTGATCTCCGACCCCTATTCGGTATTTTTGCTCGACGAGGCCGAGAAGGCGCATCCGAATGTCTGGAAGCCCTTCTTGAATCTGTTTGATGAAGGCTGGGTCGTCGATCAGCGGGGTGTAAAAGCGTATGCGGATCGTGCTATTTTCATTCTGACAACGAACTCTGGCAGTGATTTCATCGCACAAATGTCGAGTTCGGGGAAGTCGCAACAGGAGATCGAAGAGCGGGTCAAAAACACGCTGTCGAAAGTTCGTCAGGAACGAACAAGTCAGCCCGTTTTCCCGCCGGCCTTTCTCGCGAGACTAAAGCGAATCGTTGTCTTCGAGGCCCTCTCCGAATCTGCCATGATCGCCATCGCCAGGAAAATCGTTCGTCAAGTTCAGCAAACCTGGCAGCAGAAGCGAGGTCGTATGCTTTCAGTTTCCGAAGAGGCCATTGAGTTGATCGGCCGCCGCGCACACTCGCTAAACGAAAAGTCTGGCGGGCAAGAGGGAGGACGGATTGTCCGCAGGCTCATCTCGGATTTGATCGAAGACGGCGTTCAAAGAGCAGCGAGTTCGCGACCGCACGAATACAAACAATCCAAATGCATAGACGTGACATTGTTGGACACGTGTAGCGAAGGCGCTGATCCGATCCTTTCGCCTGCGGTACAGTTCATTTCGTGATTTGACGGAACTTTGAATGGTGAGACCAACCTGTTCCGCACGACCGTTGCAATCTCGCCGCTGACCACTTCGCTGGTTCATCTGAAGGATTGTTTTCAATTGCGGACGAGCGGATATGTTCGTCCTGCTGATCGGGCTTCATGATTTTACCCATGATGAAAGGAACTGATCGTGAGAAACTTTTGTTTCGCGTTGTGTGGCCTGTTGGCCGCGAGCTTCACCACAGTTTGGGCTCAAGAGCCGACGGCACCGTCTGTCGAGCCTGTGATCCTACAGGCTGCCGAAGACAAGTATTCGTCCGAGGTCACCCGTGCGGAAGCGGAACTAGCGAAGGTGAGAAAGGCCGCCGCCGCTGTGCGAATGAAAGCATACAAGGATCGCTTGACCGAGGTGACGAAGACGGGGGACTTCAATAGAGCGCTGGGACTGAAAGCACGCGTGGATCAGCTCGAAACCGAGAAAGAGGGCGAACCGACCAAGACCACGAAGCGCCCTCGTCCAAAGGAGACGGTGAAGTTCCAAGGGCACACGTATGCGCTGATCAAGGAACCAGCAACGTGGCATGTGGCAAAACAACGATGCGAGGAAATGGGTGGACACCTTGTATGCCTAGAGGATCCCAAAGAGGTAGAGTTCATAGTGAGGCTTGCCGGTCCGCTGGTTTTGTGGACTGGAGCGAGTGATGAGTTCAGTGAGGGTGACTGGAGATGGGTGACAGGTCGCGCAATGACAGGACTCACCATAGAGATTCGCCCCGATTCAGAAGCACACTTTCTTGTATTTGATCGCAAATGGTTGAATGGCCGATCTGGAACTAGGTGCGCGTATGTTTGCGAATGGGAATGAATCACGAGCTTGCGACCCACCCAGGAACGCCGTGGTGGTTGACATCGCAAAATCACGGCGTGCGTAACCAAACCTTCAAGCCACATCAGGAGGCAGCTTTTCGCCTGAGATAGCCTATTGGGTTCCATGTGATAACAAATGACTCTTTGCTCCTGTCAGCTTCAAAACAAATATTCTCAGCCAAAAAGACCTCAATCGCTTCATACGGACCGGGGTTCGGCCCAACAGACAGCCCATGATGGCAGATCCCGTCTTCGACGATGAAATACTGCCCCGGCTGGACAAGCGGAGAGTAGATTCTCAACAGTTCCAACGTGTTTTCATAGGTGTGTGAGCTGTCTTCGATGACAAGAACCCTGGCGTCTCGGGCGATCAGTTCCACGACTCGACTAAACGATTCAACGGCGTCTCCCTCGAGGAGTGAAATCCGAGGATGGTTTCTCACTAACGGGGGTACATTTCGATGCGACAGATCACACCCGATCACCCTGCCAATGCCGAGGCAGTCACAAATGTGGGCTAACGCGAGGGTGCTACCCCCATGATGATTGCCGATCTCAATTATGAAATCGGGAGCGGTCTGAAAAATGATTTCCTGATAAACCCAAAAGTCGAGCGGACTTTTGAAGGTCTGGATGCCAAAGTAAGTGGTGTTCGTCATGATCCGGGATTGCATCACGGCGAGCAATTCGCCAATCGTAAGGTTAAGATAGTCTTCCATGTGTCCCATGATCATTGCTTTCGTAGCATTATTGAGTTGCCCGGATCAGACGAATCACGGCTTGCGACACATGTGGAGTTGCCCACAATACCAAGTCTCTGTGCCGAGCAACTCAAATCCAGCTTTCAGGCACTCCAGTTGAAGCATCCGCACACTGAAGATTTCCAAATGTTGAAACTGGTATACGATTGGCTCTCCCGACGAACATGGACGCGGGGTTTGGATCTGAAACAAGCCTCCTGGTAACAGGGAGTTGAAAGCTTCGTTGAGCAAAGAACGCCAGTTACCAACGTGCTCGATCACCTCTCGCAACATCACGGCACCAAAACGGTCCGAGAACAACGTCGCTTGAAATTGAGGCGCAACGACGACACGACCGGGCATCTCTGCCGCCCTGTTGATGTCAAACCCGTAACAGTCCCACCCGCGTGATTGCATTCCATCCATTCCGCACCCCTCGTTGCAACCGATGTCGAGGAATCGTGTGCTCGGGGCAGGATACTTCATAAACCAATTGAAATTATTGGTCATGGATTCCGTGAGTTTGGAACGATCCCCTGCGAAACATCGATTGAGGACACCGAGGAGATTTGCGCCATCATAAGATGCAACGGCAGCATCGAGTGTCGTGTCCGATGTGTCTGAGCCACACGCAAGGCACCGAAACCAGTGCTGCCGTTCACTCGGTGAACCGCCGATGAACACATCCTCGGAACGCGGCTCCGGCGCATGACAATAGAACCGCGTATTGTCGGATCCGCACACTCTACATTGCATGAATTCCACCTTTAGCTCTGTGATCGTTGCAGACGGGCGTGATTCGCCGATTCGCTTTGATCGTCCTGAGGTCTCGCCACGAACAATGCCCGTGGTCGTTTGCACTCAGTCAAGTCTGGAGTCCACAGGTACGTGGCGAGGCTGCGTCGCATTACACCAGGCGGACATGCGATGATTTCGGGGACACCGTGATAGCTTTTGTCCGATGTCTCGAACATCACGAGCCGGTTCCAGACGGGAGCGATCTTTTGAACGCATGTGGTCATGTCCCGGTTCCACAACTCCAAGTGTCCATTCCAGGCCTCGTTCCACTTAGGATTAAGGAACAGGACCAAGTTGAGCCGGCGGCGCAATCCGAACTTCGGATGCCGATCGCAATCCAAGTGCATGTCTAGTTTACCATTTGGGCTCATTGCGTGAAGTCCGCCGCCGTAGAAAGTGGCATCCGGTAGAAGATCATCAATCCCCACCAGATCACCCAATGGAATCGCGTTGAGTGCATACAACACGTCAACACATGGCTGCGGGATTTCGCACCTGTCATTGCAGGTGAGCTTGGCTTCAAAGCCGGAACCGTACCGGAACCACCCAGGCCAGTCCGCCAGCGGCCATGCATTTGCAGCAGCTTCAATCATGTCCTCTGGGAGCGCCTCGTCGATCACGAAATGGGGGAAGGGTTGAGCCCCTTGGAACGCCGCCACTGCTGCAGTTGCGGAATTATCATGTTGCGACAATAGGCGAGATCGTACCCGCTCCCTGCATCTTCGAGCAAAAGACATCCTGCATGCTCCTTCGGTGTGAGTGAACCCGGCCACGCTTCAATGCCATGTGAGTTGCTGTCGATCCGCATCCAATCGGACGAGAACACAAAGTCGTTTCTGAACCAGAAGAACGAACCGTGGTAGTGCCAGGCGGATGATAGAAAGCGTTCCGTCTTCCGTATCGCACCGGTCATAACGAACCGCGACAGGTGCTCATCAATCGCGGTGGGGACGTCGAGGCATACCGAATACAACGCTTGGCTCCAAATCCGTACGGCTTCGTTCCCCGCCTGGGTTACTCCTTTCGCATGGCCATAGAACGTGATCCCGTCGTCGGGTTCAGCAACCCGCGCGAACAACGGCAGGAAGCTGGCCACTTCGCGGAGATGTGGATTGTTCGGCAGGATCAGCCAACTGATTCGATCGTGGCCGCCGAACTCCGCCTGGACCGTTGCGGGAGGATCCGCATCAGGTGCGGTCATGATGGCTACAACCCGCTGGCCGTCGAACTGATTGAGGCGCTGCCGGAGTTCCGCCACGTTCCATTGCCAGATGCCATTCCCCGCTCTGGGATAGATGTGATAGAGCAGATTGCGCTTCATGCTGTTGCCTCTGCTAATGCCGTTGTGCGACGTCTCGACAAGACGGTCAGCCCATTGTTGTTCGACAATCGCTCAGTGACGATCCAATTGGGATTGGCTGACAGGAATTCGTCGATCGCTCGACACAGTCCAGGGCTGCCGTCTTCGCCAGTTTCCCCATAGGTTACAGTATCGTGTATGATGATCGTTTTGCGAACGTTCGACACATTTAGGAACAATTCGGCGCGGAGCTGCGCGTAGGTATGGATCGAGTCGATGGCCAGCAGATCGGTTAGCTCGATTGCTCGTCGAGCCGTATCGCAGACGAAGCAGCGGAAGTCTGAACCATGCTTGATTGACTTCACGGCCACTGCGGTTCGATCATCGTAGTGGTAGTTCCGTACCATCGGGACACCGGCCTGCAGTAATGCAATCGTCGTTTCCACACTGTGACCGATCGTCGCCGCGGAGTCCACACCACTGGCCAGGGCCGCGATTACGGGCAGGTGTTCGAGGATGTCAGTCGCATCACGCAAGGCGCATTCGTAGACTTCGCGAACGGACTTCAACTCGGATCCGGTGGGAGATGTCGGGACCGGCCGAAGATCATCAGGAACGTCTGGGTACAGGCCTGACCATTCGCGATGATCCTGCGCGTTCATCCAGGTGGAATCGGCGGCACGCCAACCTAGGTGACGAGCACCACCAATCAACACGGCGACCCGCTTCCCCTGTTTTTCAATGGAGCGCGATGACCATTGGCACACGTGCCAGTCCCAATCGGTTTTCCTGTCGACTGGGAATGGTCGCATCTGGTTGAGCTCAGCGGTTCTGAAGACCATGAACGCTCCACGTTCGTACCGCTTCAATGCCCAACCGCGTCCAGCACATCGCATCACGTCCAGCGTTTCGTGCTCGGGAGAGTGCTGGCCGCCAGCCGCTCCGACATCGGGCCGTTGTTTGAGGATCTGAATGTATGGGGACAGCGGGTCCAGGATCTCCACGTCACCATCGAGAGCCATCGCAAAGTCTGCTTCGGGCGTTTCGGGCATGATCGCTTCATAGGCTTGGTTGATGCCACGATTCTCGGGCCAGCAGATGACGCGCCCGAGTCTGGGACGGAATCGGTCGATCACGGCCAGAGCCTCGGGGCATGATCCGTTGTCAACGAGATGCACTGCAGTCTTTAGTCTTGGCTCTGTACCAATCTGCAAAAACAGTGATTGCAGGGTCAATGCGAGATGCTCCACTCGTGCGGGTCTATGCGCAGGACACCAAGAAACTACATAGACCGCGAGCGTGCTTGCCCATTCTTCAGCCATGCTTCAATCTTTGAATCTTTCGGATGATGACGGTGGAAGTGATCGGCGTACTGTCGAGAATACCCTGACAGAAACAATTGCAAAGTCACTAACCTTCTATCAATAGTTTGCTCACTTCTGCTTGCAGGGTTCGTCGTAGCCGCGAAGCTCGTAGAGCTGCAGCAAGTGCGCGAAGTGGACGCAATCGCCGAAGCCATGTGTGTCATATTTGACTTTCAGCGGCGTACGGCCTCATTGGTTCTGGGAGTGCTTAGAAGCATCTTGTTGATCCACGTTGTCAAACCTCAGTCACAATAGCACTTTGGGAGCGGGTATTCAGATGGTGGTCCCGCTCTACGAAACGGGGCAATGAGTCATCGCTCAACGAAACCAGGTTCTTGATTTCTCCACCATATTCTTTCACCGTTTCGCGACACCGGTTGGTTGTGTGTCGATCTTCGGTTTCTGTGACGAGAACATCTGGGTGAATGAGGTTCACGAGTTCGTGAAGCATTGCCTCGTCACATAAGACAACATGATCAACGCAGTTCAAACCGGCCACAAGGCATGTTCGGTCCGTCCCTGACGCGAAAGGTCGATTACGCTCTTGCGTATGTTCACTGCTGACCGCAACGAATAGGGCGTCTCCCAATGATGCCGCCTGTTCCAAGTAATGGAGATGCCCAACATGAAAGCCTTCAAAGCCTCCACTCGCCAATGCGATTTTTCGTCCGCTCTGCCGATGCAGATTGGCCAGTCGTTGCGCTTCTACTGATGTGATGATCTTGGTCACTGACGGGAACGGCTGTCCCTGCCAATTTATTTCCTGTTGAATGGCTTCTCGACGAATGGCTGTAACGCCGACGTGTTCGACTTCGAGTCCCGCAGCGACGTTGGCAATCCTCGCGCTGTCGATCAAGTCGATGCCCGACGCCAGGCACAGACCGATCATGGCCGTCACCATATCTCCCGCACCGGTAACATCGCACACATCGCGCTGCCTGCTGGGAACATGGACATGATGGCCATCCGATTGAAATACGACGATGCCATCACTGTCCAGTTTCAGTACCACGGATTGCAGTTCGTAACGATGGCACAACTGACTTGCGGCCATGATGGCGGCCTCGATGGAATCGATGCACAACCCGCTGGCAGCCTGAGCTTCCGCCCGGTTGGGAGTAATGACCGCCAGGCCGCGATAGTGATCGAATGATCTTTCCTTCGCGGGATCGACGATCAGCGGCAGGTTTCTTTCCGCAGCCATCTTCCGCAATCGAGCCAAAAAATGTTCAGTCACAACACCTTTACCGTAATCGGACACAAGTACCACCTGCGAACCGGAGATCAGTCGTTCCAGTTCGTTCAGCATCCGTTGGTCGAGTTCACTCGAAACCGGATGCCGATCCTCTCGGTCGATCCGAACAATTTGGTGTGGCTGTCGGTTTGCTGTCTGTCCGAGAATCCGTTCTTTAACGGTCGTTTGACGAGACGCGTCTTCCAACACGGCACCCTGGCCGATGTGGTGCTGGGAGAGCAATTGACGGAGACGTTCGGCGGACGAATCGTCGCCCACGACCCCAGCCAATTGCACTGAGATTTCCAACGACGCGAGCAGATAGGCTACGCTCGCCGCCCCCCCCAGGCGACATTCCTCACTGCGAGCCATCAAGACCGGAACGGGCGCTTCCGGGCTGATGCGATCTGCGGTCGTCCAGATGTAACGATCAAGAATGATATCTCCGACGACAGTAATCGTCGGCCATTTGACTTGCTCCCAAATCCCACCGAGAGCCTGCATCGTATTCATGCCGCACTTTCTGTGAAGTACTGGACTCCGGAGGAAACCATACAGCTGTCTCAAATACTCTTCGGAGGCATTGCAATTCTGAAAAGCCATCCCAGCTGAACTGAACTCTTTATGCCACCACTCGCCTGATTGATCGAAGTGAATCACTTGGCGGTTGGAAGGAATCCTTCGATGACAACCTCGCGAATTCGGGTGTTCACCGTCTCCCAAAAGTCCAGTCCCAGTCGTGATTCATCCGGAACCTCATGGTAAAAGTAGGTTCCAACCGCCTTGTCTTTTGTACTCCGCTTGAGGTCCAGGCAGATCGCATCCCCGTTCCCCGTTTCGACCATATCGATCATGTCACGCATGCTGAACGGCTTGTCACTCTGGCTCTCAAACTCTTCCGTATCTGACATTCGATCGACCAGCAACTGGAGTTGCGCTATTGGCTGCGGACCGTTCGTCAAGCTTAAATCGCACCAACCGTCGTGCACGGAGTGGTAAAATGTTTTGACGCTTTCCGGAAAGTGTGGAATCATCGTGCTATCAGGCTGCTTCAACGGATGTGGGCTTCCTCCAACGTACACCGCATAGGCACGCCCATAGGGACCAAACGCCACGTTGTATTCAAACACGTAGGCCAGCAGTGGCCCGGTAAATTTTGGCAGCGATGAGGTCGTCCGGTCCCGTTCTTCCACTGCCAGGACGGCAACACCCAGGCATTTCTCCGAGAGCATCTGCAGGACTGCAGGCAGCAACTCCTTCACCGGCCCCCAGACCTTTTCCCACGGGATTGGTTTCTTCGCCGACTGTGCCTCCAACAACTCCCGCCATGCCGCGGGAACAGGACGGTTCGAAAGTTCAGCAGGAGACAGGGCGATCCACGACACCGGATGCGATTCAAGCACACACTCCCTGAGCAAGTCGGCCGGAAGCATTCCGGAGACAGACGCGAGTTCCTTCGTCAACCGTTCTTTCCGCTGCCCCTCGACCAAGAGCGCCGCCCGCGCGTTCCGTTCCCCTTCATCGAGAATCTCCACGGCACGTTCTGGGCTGATCTCCAAGAAACTGGCAAACGAGCCTTCGACCGGAAATCCGAACAGGGGTAGCCGTCCGACCCGGTAATGCAGCCAGGTCCAGTTCAGATAAGGGCTTTCCACTCCCAGCAGCGTCGACCTGGCAATCGCTACTAAATCAGACTCAATATCACCGACAATCTGCGTTTCACAAATCAACCGATTTCGAACGTCTTCTGGAATTGCGCTACAACACTCCTGAACCACTTCCTGTATACGTTGAACAACTGGCTTCATCTTCTTCGACACCATTCGCGATGTCTTATCGTCCATTTTGTTGCTGATCTCCCGTAGCGGGCCTGACCGCATGGCTCGGGCAGATCGGGTGCTCGCGCGACCAGCAAGCTCGTTTCCGTTGTCGAATTCACCCAGGTAATCGAGAAGCATCGTAGGCGTGGTCAAAACGCTTGATTGCAATTGCGATACTACAACATCGAATGGCGACATAATATCCTCTTAATCCAAATAAACCAAGTGGGCTGGATCGCTCGGCGAAGCCGAAACAACACGCGAAGATGCGAACGGAAATACTCCTCATCAGGGCACTCAGGCTCGGCTATACAACGCCAAAATGCAAGAAAGTGATTCTTACCAGACGCAACCACACTACTTGATGTCATAAGCTAGAATTCAGCAAGACGAAGAAGAAGATCCATTCGGACACTGATTCGCGTTCAAAAACTCGTTTATTTTTGTGGCAATCTCATTTCTCATCTGCGTCTCCTTTGTAGACATCGCTTGCGTATATGCCACGCGGGCCGGAAGTTGCTGACTTTGGGCAAGCTCGCCACAATAATTTGAACTACCGATACCGCTCCATGACACCCAGCTGACGTTACCTCTCGAGCTATTAATTGGCTGACTTACAGGGAAAAGATTAGGATTATAATTTGCCACCTCCATTTGCTGGGCATCTGTCAGGCAACCAAGTTCGAGCGTATGTTCGGTAAGAATTGTATCGAGAGGGTAAATATGGTCCGCATGTATGCAATTGTCATCAGGGGGTATCAGCTCATCCTGATTGACGGTCCTTACTCCTGGATCGACTGCACCCACGCTAGCGGCATTCATCTCGTTCGCCTTCTGGGAGATAATCTGCGAACGAAGAGTGGCACCAGGCGAAGCATTTCGAATTGCCGTCTTTCTAGCCTCAGTGAGCGGTTGGCAATTGGCAGCAGCACACTCCGTTGAACTTGAGATGGCGTTGGCCAGCGCCTTTGCTGCGTCTTTCAAAGCCCTATACTTATCTCTGGCGGCAGCCTTGTTCGTTTCATTTCGGTACGCATCGCGCTTCGTCTTGACATCATTGTATTGGTTACTGACGTTGGGGGCGGTTCTACATTTCTCAGGCAGGCAGCAGAAATTCCTCGCAGGGCTCAATGAAACCATAACTGATTCTTCGTTTACGGCTACATCGACGGCCTTCGAGCCACTAGTATTATGGACGGGAAATACAAGTGTTTTGTTATCTACGCCGGAACCCACCCCCAGTCTGCTCAGGAGGTTTTGAAGTGAGCCCGTCACGGCTTGGATAATCGAGTCTAAAACTTCGTCAGCCTTTTGCTGCATGCTTGTAATTGCCGTTTGAATCCTCGATGCAATATCATTCACGTTAAGGTACGTTCCGATAAATCGAAATATCGGAACCAGTGCCGCAGTAAGACCACTGTCGACCTTCTGTGCAATGTCACCAACTATCGCACTGTCTGTGCCAGCGGCATCGTGTAGGATTCCAACCATTTTGTTGAAGAGGTTTGCGAGGTCACTGCATGTCGACACAAATGCGCCGAGAGCCTTTGCCGCAATCCGTATCCATGCTATTGGTGCAACATTGGCGAGCTGGCTCACAAGCGTCTTGATTAGGGGTGGTAAAACACCATTGACACCCAGAATGTCCGTTGTGATTTTCGTCGTCACGTCTGTGCAGAGTGGGTTCCTGATGTTTTGATATGAACTGAGCGCAGTTGCAAAATGATTCCCGGTAACTTCATTAAGCCATTGCATCACACTCCCCAGCATGTCAGATGCATTCGCGCTGGTCTGACCGGATGTTCCACTGGACTGGCCGGCTCCGCCAGACGCTGGCTGGGTAAGAATGTCCATCGCTCCAGCAAAAATTGTTTTGATTCCTTTGCCAATGGCGCCGGAATTGTCCAATTTACTTTCTACATTTGACTGGGTGAAGTTGAGCGCCTGCCCAAGGAACTGAAAAATCCCGCCCCAACGGAGCTCTGGATAGACTGAATTCACCAGCAACTGCATATCGACATTTTTCGGGATGTTGGCCCATTCCTTCAGCGCCGCTCCAAGCCGGTCTGTAAAGTTGTTTCCAAAACTTGTAAATCCTTGCGACACACCAGAAAAGACATTCTGGAAGACCGTGCCCGTTCCAAAGAAAAGGGTCTCGACAAGTTTTTTGTACAGGTCGTTGGCGCTGCCTATTGCCGCCGCGCACGTCGTTTGGAGTGAGTCGATTGTCGCACAGACGTCTGTGTCCGCGAGTGTGTGCAGAGCCGGGCATACTACCCTTCCGGCGTTTTGTATCTGGTCTTGAAGAGCACCAAACAGGTACGCTGATGTATTAGTACTTTCGGTGGGGGCAACGTCTTGAATACCAACCGTTCCCGCCCACCAGACGTCAATGTTGCGCTTAATTGTGGTGGCTGAAAGGCCTTTGGTACGGAAGGCGCCACTAGGTACCGCCACCTCTACTTTCAAATCAGAGAGCTTCAAGGGGACTCGAGCGAGTCCTGAGCTTCGTTCGATGATTCGCGTGACGATGTTGGCGGGGTCCCGCTCGTTAGCACCCACCAGGCGCATGGTTCCCAAACGCTCATTATATTTCTTGCACTCTTCGCCATTGAGAATGGTGTTTCGTATTTCCGGGTGATTGTCGACTGGATTGACGCCGATTTGCCTATACCTGCTCTCGCCAAGCTGTGGGCGGGAAATTTGTGTGGCTACTGGAATGGTAGCTCCAAACTGGAGAAGGCCACTCGGGTCAGTGGCATTGGGGCTGTTGTTTGCCACGTAGCGATAGAGGTTCGTATCACCTGCGGAGAAACTCAGCGGATCCTGACTGAGAAAGCGCCCCAACTCGGCCTGATAACGACGCCGGCGCAGGTGGTGGCGATCCGTGGCTTCGTCGTAGTAGTACCCGCTCTGTCCGATCCACTGGAACGGATTCACCGACGTTCCAGTTTCCGCTTGCCGCTTGCCGAACGCCCGGTACAAGTAGGTGTCGGTGATGACTTCGGCCTCGTCGGTCAGTGCCCGCGTGGAACCCTGGGCGTCGTAGTGATTCCAAACGCTTTCCGCAGCGCGGTGCTGGCTGACCAGGTTGCCGAATTCGAGGGGCTCGTAGGTGTAGTCGGCCTGGATGTCGCCGAGCTCGTCCGTTTCGGCGATCAGATTCTTGTAGTCCCAGACGAGGCCGGTGGTCACGCCGAGATCATCTGTCCTGGCGACCTCCAGCGAATCGCCGTTCCACGTGTAGGTAAAGATGCTGCTCGAAGGGAGCTCGACCGACGTGTTGCGGTTTTCGTAGTCCCAGACGTTGGTGGTCATTGCTCCCGACGAATGTTCCCCGGAAAGCTGATTGCCATCGGCGTCGTAGGTAAATGTCGTGCGTCCCGAGGGGGGTGTTTCCACCAGCAGACGATTGGCGGAATCATAAGTGTAAAGCGTGGTCGCCCCGTCGTCTTCGCGTTCGATGCGGTTACCAGCCGGATCGTAGGTGTAGGTGGCCGCATAGCCGTTGGCGCCGACTCGTCGTTCGGCGCGGAGTTGGTAGATCGGATCGTAGGTGAATGTCGTTCTGTCACCACCGATCTCGCCCATGGCGAGCCGATTGCCAACGGCGTCGTAACGATAGTCGAGTTGGGAAATAAACGAGAAGTCCGACTTGAGATCCGCGACTCCTGTGGTATGGCCCGCTTCATCGTAGGTCATCGACGTCCGAGTCCCGTTGGCGAGTTTCACCACTGTCTTCCAGCCAGCAGCGTTGTAAATGCAGGTCGTTCGTTCGCCGTGCGCGTTGACCAGTTGCGACAATCGACCCGCGGCATCGTAGGTGTATGTGGTGCGTCGGCCGACCGTATCGATCATGTAGTCCCGACGACTGACGGGATCCCACGCGAACGTCAGACAACCTCCATCGGGGTTCGTGCTCGAACGAGTCCGGTCCAACGGATCGTAGGTTCGCGTGTACCGGCCCGTGGAATCGGACACCACCAATCGTTTTCCCGTCGGATTGTAAATCGTTGTCACCCGCGAGCTGTCTGGATACCGGCGACCGATCTCACGTCCGAGTCCGTCATAGGCATATGTCGTTCGATTTCCGCGTGCATCAACTCGAATCGCCTTTCGCCCGGCGGGATCATATGCCGCTGTGACGATCTGCCCCAACGGATTGACGGTTCGAGTCTGTCGGCCGACAGGGTCATACGCAAAGCTGGAACGGAATCCGCGAGGATCGATCAGTGCCAACTTTCGCCCCACGGCATCGAAAACGGAAGAGGTTCGCTCTCCTCGCGCATCAATCGTGGCGATGTTTCGTCCTGAGGCATCGTAAAGCATGGTCGTCGGGTGACCGTTCGCATCCTGACGTTTCCTTTGCCGTCCGGCCGCGTCGTAGGTGGTGCTGGTCCGGTTCCCGAGCGGATCGATGGCGGCGATGCTGCGTCCCGCCGCGTCGTACACCGTCGAGGTGACCTGGTTCAGCGGGTTGCGCTGGCGGACCTGACGCCCGGCCGCGTCGTAGGTCGTGCTGGTCCGGTTCCCGAGCGGATCGATGGCGGCGATGCTGCGTCCCGCCGCGTCGTACACCGTCGAGGTGACCT
>JANODP010000216.1:0-10884 GCA_031412755.1 Schlesneria sp.
AATGGAGCCGCCCGACCGTCAAATGGAGCCGCCCGACCGTCAAATGGAGCCGCCCGACTGACAAATGGAGCCGCCCGACTGACAAATGGAGCCGCCCGACTGACAAATGGAGCCGCTCGACTGACAAATGGAGCCGCCAGACCGTCAAATGGATCCGTCCGACCAACAGTGAAGAGAAATTTGTTCCGATGCAGCGCTGGCTGCTTGCCGTTTGTTTGTCCTGCTGTCGTCTAGTGAGGAGGGTCTCTCATGCCGATCGAAGATTATGGTTCGTATATCTCTACGATGAACGAGTTTGGGATTCACTGGGCGTTGGTGAATGCCGCATTGGGAGCGCCTCCCAACCATCTAAAGCTGGAGGGGGCATTTGCCCTCTCCGGGTTTCTGCTCTTGCGGGATGCGACACAAGCCTCGATTTCCGCGGGGGAGGGATTTGAGAACGGACGGCAGATCGCCGCCGACTTTCGGGATCTGACCAAGACCGGCCTGCGGGATCGGCTCGGTCAGCTCCGGGCGATGATTCAGATGCTACTGCCGAGTTCGAAGTATGCGTCGTCGCTCCCCGTTCTGCCATCGATGACGTCGGGCGAGTCGAAGTTCATGGCCCCGTTTGACGATGCGGCCGATCTGTGGGGGCGGATCAATGCCGACTCGACCATCGCCGGGTTCACTCCGCCGCTGGTGATCGCGGGGTACACGCTGGAGGACTTCGTCAGCGAGATCGCCGCGATGCGGGCCGCGTTTCTTGCCGTCCTGACCGCCGAGAACGACAAGCGGATGTGGGCGAAAGAGCGGGATGCGTTGCTGGAGACCGCCCGCAAGTACATGGTGCAGTACCGGCTGGGGGTCATGGCGCTGTTACCGAACCATCTGCTCGCGCAGACCATCCCCGACCTGTACGCTCCCGGCGGCAGCACGCCGGATGCGTCGAACCTGACCGGGATTTGGAATCCCGTCACGTCTGAGGTCGATTTGACCTGGACGGCTTCCTCGAACCCGAACCTCGACCACTACCAGATGCGGATGTCGATTGGCCCGAACTATGACGCGGCCGCGGCGATCGTCATCGGCAACTTCCAACCTGGCACCCTGTCGTTCTCAACCAACCAGGGCCTCGAAAGCCCCGGCAACGTGGTGTCCTATAAACTGTTCGTGGTCCTCACCACGAACAACGAGGCGGGCAGCAATACCGTCACGATCACGCGACCGGCGTGATCGGCGCGGCGGGGAGTGGTGGAGTGATGGAGTGGTTCTGTTCGGCGTTTTTCACTCGTTACTCGTTACTCGTCACTTTGCACTCCCTGCAACCCGCAGCACTCCAGCACTCCAGCACTCCAGCACTCCAGCACTCCATCTCCATCACTCCACCACGACAGCCGCGCGCGGGCCATTCCCGAGAGCCCCTTTGACATTTTGTCTCTGCGGTGTGTATCGTTTCGTCCATCGAATCGCCGGGTGGCCCGATCTGGGTTGCTCGACCCTGTGTCACGCGGATGTCTTGGTCCAGACCGCAAACGGAGTCGCTGCCATGTCACTGAATGGGTTCTCGCGCTGGTTTCGTCTGAGTCGTCTGATGGCTGGTTTGCTCGTGGCGGTCGTGCTGATGTCGCGCGGCCCTGCGGCGATCGCGGCTCCCCCCGTGGAAGACCCCGAGCCGTCTGATGCCGCGAACGGCAAGCTCCTGCTGGAGGCTCTGTCGACGCTGGTCGGCGGCGCGGCCACCGAAGACGCCAAGCCGGTCGATCTGGCGGGGAGCAGCCACAAGCAAATCGGCGACATCAAGATTCGTGGCGAGCGGTCGGGGCACCAGCTTCAGTCGTTTGCGGTCAACGCCGATGGCCACATCTTCGCAGTCGTTGGCCCGTCGCGGCCGTATGGCAACGTGAAGCTGGAAGGGAAGAACAACTCGTCCGAGATCCGCGTCTATGACGGCGACGGCAAGGATCTGCGGCAGTGGACGGTTGATTTCGCCGTCCAGTCCATTTCGATCGCTCCCAGCGGGCTGGTCTTCGTTTCGGGCAACGGCAAAATTGCGAAGTTCGATGCCGAGGGGAAGGAACTCGCCAAGGCCGACGTCCCGCACCTCGCCAAGCTGCTCAAGGACTCGGACAAACTGAGGGAAGAGGCCGAGGCTCAACTCGAAGAAGAGCAGGAGCAGTACGTCGAGCAGGTCAAGCAGATGACCGAGCAACTCGATGCCCAGAAGAAGCTGCTGGCGGAGCACAAGGAGAAGTTGGAGGCCAAGCCCGCGGAAGAGCGAACCGCCGCCGCCAAGCGTCAGATCCGCACGCTCGAACTGACCGTGAGGAATCTGGAGTCGAACAACAAGTCGCTCGAACGCTTCTACAAACAACGCGGCGAGCGGAAGATCGACGATGTCATCACCGAACTGACTGGCCGGCTGAAGATCACCAATGCCCTGACCGTCTCCGACAAGGACGTCTTCATCGCGTCGGGTGTGATGAAGGGCTACGGCTATGCGATCTGGCGGACGAGCCTCGATTTTGAAGGGGCCGAACAGATCGTCTCCGGTTTGTCCGGCTGCTGCGGCCAGATGGATATCCGCTGCTGCGAGGACGGCATCTTCGTGGCCGAGAACAGCCGCAAGCGCGTGGTGCAGTACGATCGCGAAGGGAAGCAGGTCCGGCACTGGGGCGAGGGGGATCGCAACGGCGGAGCGGGCGCGAAGTTTGGCGGTTGCTGCAACCCGATGAATCTCTGTTTCGGCTCGAACGGAGAAGTCCTCACCGCCGAGTCCGAAGGCTACATCAAGCGGTTCACCAAGGAGGGGAGTTTCCTCGGCCTCGTCGGCCAGGCCAAGGTGAGCGGCGGCTGCAAGAACGTCACCATCAACCTGTCCCCCAACGGCGAGAAGGCATACTTCTTCGACCTGCAAGGCTCGCGCATTGTGATCCTCGATCAGAAGACGGACGAAGAAAAGGAAGAAAAGCCGGTCGAGGAATCGAAGGGTGACAAGAAGGCGGACAAGAAAGTCTCCAAGTCCAAGTAGCAGCGAACTCCTTTGAACTTTGTGGAAAGTGATTACAGGAATAAATGCCATGCCACGTCTGACTCGTCGAACGGCGTTGACGACGATTGCCTCAACGCCCTTTTTGGCTGCGAACTTGTTGTCGGCTGCGGAGGAGAAGCCGGTTTCCGCGCCCGGCGTCAAGGAATTGGTGCTGCTCGTCATGGACCCGCTCGCCAAGGAGTTGTCTTGTCCGTGCGTGAAGGGCTACGCGCAGCGAGACTACCTGGCGCTGGCGAGCCATCTCGCGAAGAAGCACAAGCTGGCGGTGAAGACCGTGTTTTCCGAGTCGCTCGTGGGGGCGTTGCGGGACGGCAAGCTTGCGACGGGCGTGGACCTGATCATCGGCAAGCGGTCGGTTGTCGAGTTCGATGCGAAGGCGAGCAAACTGGAGGTGACGCCGATCGGCTCGCTGAGCGGCAAGGACGGCGTGACGACTCAGCAGGGCTTGATCGTCGTCCCGGCGAAAGATCCCGCCAAGACCGTCGCCGATTTGAAGGGCTATCGGATCGTGTTCGGTCCCGAGGAATGCGACGAGAAGCACAAGGCGGCCCTGGCACTGCTCAAGCAGCACGGCGTGGCGGCACCCGCCAAGTTGGAAACCTGCTCGGCGTGCAGCGACGGCGCGACGATGATCCTCGAACTGGGAGCCGACATTCGCGCGGCGACGGTCATCAGCAGCTATGCCGCGCCGCTGCTCGAAGGCTGCGGCACGATTCAGAAGGGCGACCTGCGCGTCGTCGGCAAAACCGCTCCCGTCGCGTTCGTCACGGCGTTCGCCACCGGGAAGCTGGCTGACAAGGATCGGGCCGCCATGACCGAGACGCTGCTCGAACTGATCGAATCGCCGAAGTTGTGCGAGGCACTCGAAACTCAACTCGGCTTCGTCGAAGTGGCCGATGCCGGTGCGACGACTGCCAAAAAAAAGTAGCCGACGTCCCGCAACCCGTTGATTGGACCGGCTGGCGCGGACCGCAGCGCGACGGTCGTGTCGCGTGGCTTCCCGACGAGCTGCCGGCCGAGATGAAGCCGCTGTGGCGCAAGCGGCTGCGCGGCGCGGGCGTGGGCGGGGTGGCCGCGACCTCGAAGGTCGTGATCGTTTCGGATCGCGAGTCGGCCGATACGGTGGACGCCTTCCGCTGTCTGGACGCGGCCACCGGCACCGAACTCTGGAAGGTGTCGTATCCGGCGAAGGGGGATCTCGACTACGGCAACTCGCCGCGCGCCACGCCGCTGATTTACGGTGACTTCGTCTATTTTCTGGGTGCGTTCGGGCATCTCACCTGCGCGAGGCTCTCTGCGGGTGAGGTCGTCTGGAAGAAGGATCTGCGGCGCGAGTTCGCGGTCACGAGCAAGATGGTCTGGGGCCATGCGTCCTCGCCACTGGTGGTCGATGGCAAACTGATCGTGAACCCCGGTGGACCCGAGGCGTCCGTGGTCGCGCTCGAGCCGACAACCGGCAAGGTCGTGTGGCAGTCGCCGGGAGAGGCCGCCGCGTTTGCGTCATTCATCGTGGCGACGGTGGCCGGGCGGCAGCAGATCGTGGGGTACGAGGCGACTTCGATCTCGGGCTGGGATCCGCAGGATGGCCGTCGGTTGTGGAGGCACGTCCCGAAGCGACCGAACGACTTCAACGTGCCGACGCCGATGCTGTGGCGAGACAAACTGATCCTCTCCACTGAAAACAACGACACCCGTCTGTTCGGCTTCGACGGTGACGGCCGGCTGATCGACAAGCCGCTCGCCGAGTACGAAGACCTCGCTCCCGACACGCACTCGCCGATGGTGGTGGGCGATCGCCTGTTCGGCGTCGGCAACGACCTGCATTGCCTCGACCTGTCGAACGGTTTGAAACCGATCTGGACGGCGGAGGGCAAGACGTTCCAACACTACGCCAGCCTGATCGCCTCCGACACGCGGTTGCTCGTCACGGGGATGCATGGCGAGATCTTGCTGATCGACGCGATGGCCAACGAATTCCAGCAGGTCTCGCGAGCGCAACTCATCGACGACGATTCGGGCGTGTACGCACATCCCGCGATCGTGGGAGACCGACTGTACGTGCGCGGCAGCTCCGACGTGCGGTGCTTCGCGCTGAGATGAGGCTTGGAGGATGGGCACTCCTGCCCGTCGTCTTTTGAAGAGCAAAGCCGGACGGGCAGGAGTGCCCATCCTCCAATTGCTAACCGTGGAGGACTCGGCCGGCGCCCTGGATCAGCAGGCGTTGGGCCACTTGCTGGCCGAGGAATGCGGCATCGCAGGTCGTTCCCAAGGCGCGGGCGATCCAGCGCTCCGAGCCATCCTGCGGGAGGACGACCGCCTCCAATTGCAGCGTGTCGCCCTCGACCTGTGTGGAGACTCCCAGTGGGGCGTGGCAGCCGGCGCGAAGCGTGGCGAGCAGGCTTCGTTCGGCGGTGACGGCCGCCAGTGTCGGTGAGTCGGTGATGAGTGCGAGGATGCTTTGTACGCGATCGTTGTCCGTGCGGCATTCGACTCCGATGGCTCCCTGACCGACGGCGGGATAGATGGTGGGGGGCGGCAGTTCGCGCGAGACTCGGTGAGCCAGCCCGAGCCGCGTCAGTCCGGCCGCAGCGAGGACGAGCGCGTCGTACTGGCCTTCGTCGAGTTTCCGCAACCGCGTCTCGACATTGCCGCGCACTTCGCTCAGTTGCAGGTCGGGGCGCAGGTATCGCAGTTGAGCCTGTCGTCGCGGGCTGCCGGTGCCGACTCGCGCGGCGCGGGGGAGCAGCGCCAACTCGGTGGGGCCGGCATGGAGGGCGGGCATCACCAGCGCATCGGCCGTCAAACCGCGAGCCGGTGTCGCGCCGAGCATCAGGCCCTCGACGTGATCGGTCGGCAGATCCTTCAAACTGTGAACGGCCACGTCGGCTCGGCCGTCGAGCAGCGCGAGTTGCACCTCGCGCGTGAAGACTCCGAAACTGCCGAGGTCTCGCAGCCGCTCGGTCTGATCGCGGTCGCCCGTCGTGCTGATGTGGATCAACTCGACGGCGGTCTCCGGCGACGCGGCTCGAATCAGGTCCGCGATGTGGTGCGCCTGCCAGAGCGCCAGATTGCTGGCTCGCGTGGCAATGCGAATCGTCGAGGAGGATGTCACCGAGGGAAATCTCCAGCGGTCTGAAACGGTAGTGGGTTAGTTTGAGTGGCACGCCCTGAGTCGTCGAAGGGCGTGGAATCAGGCTCAGCGTTAGCTCCACGCCCTTCGAGGACTCAGGGCGTGCCACACTCCCGAAATCGTCAACAGGCCGATTCACACATCGGTCACGCGGACGGGGGGCTGACCGCCAGCACGACCGCGACGACTCGCCGGGCTCCGGCCCGTTTCAGCATGCGGGCGGCTTCATCGGCGGTCGCTCCCGTGGTCAGGATGTCGTCCACCAACAACACCGTTTTCCCGCGCAGGCTGATTCGTTGGGAAATGTCGAACGCTCCGCGTTGCTGCTGCCGTCGTTCGGCCGGTGAACTCCGAGCCTGCTTCGGAGTCCAGCGCTGCTTCGCGAGGATACCGGTCGCCAACCGGACCTTCAACCGGCGCGACAGTTCGCACGCGATCGTCTCGGCCGCGTACTGTGGCCGGACCAGCCGCTTCAGCCAGTGTTCGGGGACCGGCACGATGACGTCGAAGGGCTGAGACGCGAGGGCGGCCCCCTTCGCCTCCACCAGCAAATCGGTGAGAGCTCGCCCGAGCAACGCTCCCGCCGGGTTCTTGGCCATCAGGCAGGCCGTTCGCAGTTCGTCGCGATACAGGCCGAGTCGAATCACCTCGTCGAAGGCGAAGTGTTCGCGGAGGCACAGCGGGCAGCCTGCCGTGGTCGGTGAGTACGGTCCGAGCGGCGCACCGCAGCGGCGGCATTCGTTTCCGGCGGCGGGGGCGAGCTTCGCGTGGCAGTCGGCACAGAACGCGAGGTGGCTCCAGAACGCATCCGCCGCCGAATTCATGTCGTCGTCGCACAGCAAACAACGCGGCGGATAGACGAAGTCGAGCGCGGCGCGAGCCAATTGCTGTGTCGCGTCGAGCAGGACCGATGCGGAACGGCGTGGAAGCAAGTCGTGCATGTTCACGAGGGGAACCTCGACCAGAGCCGCCGCGAGCATATCGACGCCTCGGACAATCCTCAAATGGGTGCAGTCGTTATTTGGTGGTCCTTGGCTTTCGGCCCTTCGGGCCGGAAGATGTGACCACCAAATTAGCGGCTGCACCCTCCTCAAATCCTGCCGTGCGTCGGCATCGCAATGTGCGAGGCACTCGATATCCTTTCCTCTTTCCCCCCCTCGCCCTTTTGGGGAGAGGGGCCGGGGGTGAGGGGAGATCCCCAATCACGCCCTCGTTTCGCAATCGCCCCTCACCCCAGCCCTCTCCCCAAGGGGGCGAGGGAGTCGGAAAAGTGGATGACCGATTGACATGCGCATCGTGATCGCGGGGGGAGGACTGGCGGGGCTGGCGGCGGCGGTGGCGTTGACCGAGCGCGGCCTGCCGTGCGAGGTGCTCGAATCGCGGCCCCGGTTGGGGGGGCGGGCCAGTTCGTTTCTCGATCCCACGACCGACTCGTACATCGACAACTGCCAGCACGTGTCGCTCGGTTGTTGCACGAACTTCCGCCACTTCTGTCAGACGACCGGACTGGCGGAGTTTTTCCGGCGCGAAGCGACGCTGTATTTCATCGGCCCGAACGGCAAGGTCGATCCGTTCTCCGCCACGTCGCTTCCCGCGCCGCTGCATCTGGCCGGAGCCTTCGCGCGGCTGAGCTATCTCTCGTGGCGAGACAAGTTCGCGCTGGCTCGAGGATTGCGGGCATTGGCATGTTCGGGTGCCACTGGCGAGGGGCTTCGCTCGCCAGTGATCTCACAAAACACTGGCGGCTCAAAGCAACCGCCAGTGGCACCCGGCATCCGCGCCGACGAACGGGGCCTGCCGTTTTCGGAATGGCTCGCGCGGCACGGCCAGACACGCGCGGCGATCGACCGTTTCTGGCATGTCGTGCTGGTGAGTGCCCTCAGCGAGACGCTCGATCGAATTGATGTCGAACACGCGCGGAAGGTCTTCGTCGACACGTTCCTCGCGCATCGAGACGGCTGGTTCGTGGAGATTCCAACGGTGCCGCTCGAAGAGTTGTACGGAGGCCGTCTGACAGAGTGGCTGACGTCGCGCGGAACGACGATTCGTCTGCAGGCGGCTGTCGAACGGATCGAACTCGCCGGCGACCGGGTCGTTGGCGCGCGGCTCTCCTCGGGTGAAGTGGTTGCCGGCGACGAGTTCATCGTCGCGCTGCCGTTCTTTCGCGTGCGGTCGATCCTGCCCGAATCGCTCGCCGCGCATCCCGATCTCGCGGGGATCGAGCGACTGGCGGCGGCTCCGATTTCGAGCGTCCATCTCTGGTTTGACCGGCCGATCACCGAGTTGCCTCACGCCGTGTTGGTCGATCGGTTGTGCCAGTGGATGTTCAACCGCACGGCGCTTGGAACCAATCGGGAAGCCACTGGCGAGCACTACTACCAGATCGTCATCAGCGCCAGCCGCGAACTGGCCGGTCAGTCGCGCGAGGCGATCTTGTCGCAGGTGCTCGCGGAACTGACGGCCGTCTGGCCCGAGACGGCGCGCGCGACGCTGCTGCACTCGCGACAGGTGACGGAACATCGTGCGGTCTTTTCGCCGCTGCCCGGTGTGGACGAGTCTCGACCGGGGCAGCAGTCGCCGCTCGGCAACCTGCAACTTGCGGGAGATTGGACTCGCACCGGTTGGCCCGCCACGATGGAAGGGGCGGTGCGCAGCGGCTATCTCGCCGCCGCAAACGTGCTCGCGCGGTTGGGCCGGGCGGAGATCGTCCTGCAACCCGATCTGCCGGTGGGAAAATTGTCGCGGCTGCTGATGGGAGTCCCCGCCCGATCGCAGTGATCTCTGGGTAGCTGAATTCGCAAGAATTCAGTCACGTTCCGTGAAAGCTGAACTCTTGCGAGTTCAGCTACGGCCTGCTTTCCTCTGCGGCCCACTGAGCACGACGGAATGCGGATCGTTCCCGGTTCTTGCCGCAGGTATCGGGAGACGCTAATCTGTGCCCGGCCATTGTGACGACAATTAGAGTTACCCGCCGAACGGCCTCCCGCAAACCTGCCTTGCCGAATTTCTGCCCTGCCTGCCCCGCGTTGACTGTTCCCACCTGATGAGGGCTGAGTTCTGATGGCTCAGATTCGATGCCTCCTGTTTGTAACGTTGAGTCTCCTTGCCAGCCGCGTTGTCGCTGGTGAATTGCTCGCACCCGAAATGCCCGTCGAGCAGGTGATCGACCACTACGTGAAGCAGCGTCTGACCGAGAAGCAGATCCAGCACGCTCCGCTCGCCGACGACTGCACGCTGGCCCGGCGGACGACGCTCGATGTGGCTGGTCGCATTCCGACGGTGGCCGAAGTGCAGAGCTACGCCAATTCGACCGAAGCCGACAAGCGGGCGAAACTCGTCGAGCGGCTGTTGGCCAGCCCCGACTTTGCCCTCCACTTTCGGAATGAACTCGACACGTTGTTGATGGGCGGTCAGAAGCGAAGCAACAACGAATGGCGCGAGTACCTCCTCAAGTCCGTTCGCAACGCTCGCCCGTGGGACCAGATGTTCCGCGACATGCTGATCGGCAACGAAGAGGACGCCGAGATCAAACCGGCTCTGACGTTTCTCAAGTCGCGCGTCCGGGAACTCGACGAACTGACGAACGAGACCACCACGGTCTTCTTCGGCGTGAACGTCAGTTGTGCCAAGTGCCACGATCATCCGCTGGTCTCGGACTGGAAGCAGGACCACTACTTCGGGATGACCTCGTTCTTCCAGCGAACGTATCAGACGAAGAAGAACGGACTGGCCGAGAAGTTCAGCGGCGAGGTGAAATTCAAGACCGTCAAGGGTGAGGACAAGGTCGCCAAGTTCATGTTCCTGACCGGGGCCACGATCGACGAGCCGGTGGTCGAAGTGAGTGCCGACGTCCGCAAGCAGCGTGACGAAGAAGTCAAGAAGCAGATGCAGGACGACAAGGTGGGACCGCCGTCTCGTCCCGAGTTCAGCCCGCGCACGAAGCTGGTGGAACTCGCGCTCCAACCCGACAACGAACAGATGCTGGCCCGCAACATCGTCAACCGCGTCTGGGCGATGTTCCTCGGACGAGGCTTGGTGCATCCGCTCGACCAAATGCACTCGGCCAATCCGGCCAGTCACCCCGATTTGCTCGAATGGCTCACGCGCGACCTGATCGCTCACAAGTACGAGTTGCGTCGGTTGGTGAAGGGGATCGTCCTCAGCGAGACCTACGCCCGGTCGAGCCAATGGGATGCTTCGACGGAACCGCCCGCCGCCGACAATTTCGCCGTGGCACTCGTCCGTCCGCTGTCTCCCCGCCAATACGCGCTGTCGCTGCAAATCGCGACCGAAAGTTCCGAGAACCTCGCCGCGCAAATGGCCGACGCCGAGAAGTGGCTCAAACGCCGCGAGGAACTCGATCGCCAGGTTGAAGGTGTCGCGAACCAGTTCGAACTCCCCGGCGAGAACTTCCAGGTCGGTGTGGATGAAGCATTGCTCTTCGCCAACAGCCCGCAGTTCACCGACAACTATCTGCGGGATTCGAACGACCGCCTCGTGGGAGTCCTCAAACAGCAAACCGACCGCCCCGCACGAATCGCCTCGGCCTACTGGGCCACTCTCTCGCGAGCACCCTCCGCCGATGAAGTCGCCGCCTGCGAGCAGTACCTCGCCAAGCGAGACGCCGATCCGCTGGCAGCGACCAGGCAAATGGTGTGGGCTCTGCTGACCAGCCCCGAACTGCGGTTCAATCACTGACTCCTATTGCCTTCAGTCCATAAAT
>JANODP010000217.1:0-20346 GCA_031412755.1 Schlesneria sp.
CCAGAAGAGACGCGGTTGGTCGAGATCAATGACCTTCAACGGTTGCTTGAGGACATCAACATCGAAGATCTTGCGGCGCGGCTCGATGCGGAATCCTTCACACTGATGCGACTGATCGCCAAGCCGGTCGAGCGGCAAGCGGAGACGCTGGCGGGTGGCGTTGATCCGAACGGCCATCAATCTCCCGCTGCAAGAACGGGAACTGTGAACACCCGACGCGATGAACTCTTGCTGTTGTTGTCGGGACTTGATGAGTCTGGCATTCCGCTGATTGAGTTGCCTCACAAATTACAGGAGCCTGACCTTCTGAACGTGCTCCATGCGGACGACAAGTTGATTGAATTTGTCAGGCGAAAACATTGCCACGTTGGTCCCACTGGAAAGAGTGAATTGCGTTTGGAGGATGGTTGGGAAGTAACCCATAATGTCATTTACTCCGACCACGGCTTGGCGAGCGACGTGTTGAAATCTGCTGTTGCGGACGATGTTGAGACGCCGGAAATTCGCGTTCGTGTGCGATTGACCAAGGCGGGAAAAATCGAGGTGAGTCGGATTCGCGTACGCAACTTGACCACAATGGACGCCAAGGCGGAGACGCCGTCGAGTGTCGATGACGCGGGGGATGGGCGAGCCGAAGCGGGCGGCAAACCAGCGAAGCGGGAAACAAGCGAAGAGCATCCGTACCGTTTCGAGTGCGGAACGAAGACCGTTCACGTCTACGGTTTTGGCGAATCGGTGGACTTGGAGAGAACCGAGGGAGTCGAACGGCTGATCGCCATCGTGACAAGGCGACGAGTCAAGGTGATGGAACTGGCCCGGATCGGCACGGCTCAACGGGGGCGTGACCGGGGTTCGGTCGATGTCGATGCGGACCGGCTGTCAGAACGAGAATCCGTCAACGATGAACGGTTTGAATCGCGGTTGGGTGATGACGCGCCGCCCGCTGTGCGAGAAGCCATCGCCAACTTGATCGTGAAACGGGACGCGGCGGCTATCCGTGGGGATGATCAAGAGGCGGGCGAACTCACGGCACAAATCGACGCGGCACTTCAAGGCGGCAAGACAGCGGTCCAAGCGGCTGCGGGAACCGTGCGGAAGTCGCTCGACCGGACGTATGACCGACTTCGCGAAGGCAATCACGGAATTGCCTTGGCGAAGCATTTCGAGCAGTTCGTCGAACGTCCACGGGGCGAGTCGGACTACGTGTACGCCCCCGATGAGTCTCACGGGGAAATCGTCTGGTCTGCGAAATAGTCCGCGTCGCGTCCAAATCGGACGCGCAACGGCTCCCAGTGTCCTATGAGTGGCAGCGATGGACTGACGGTCAGTAGACCGCCGCATCCGAGCCACGTCTCATAGGAGACGAGATGATGACTCTTTCTGCGGCCGGTCACTCGACCGGCATGGGTGACGTGGACGCCGTTGCGGCACTGATCCCTTGTTCATCCCGACACGTCCGACGCATGGCCGACGCGGGGCTGATGCCGCGTCCCGTTCATTGCGGGCGACTCGTCCGATTCAGATTGCGCACCGGCGATCCGAAGACCGGCGTACTCGACTGGATCGAGGCTGGCTGTCCGACGTGTCGCCCCGCGAAAGGCGGTGCGAAATGAACAGGCACGAACAACGATTGCGAGCCGCGATTCGGTTCCTCGATGCGCTGGTGCGCTGGAAAGAGACATCGACGGACGTCATCCCCGATGACACTTTTGAAAAGTATCCGGATGGCGGGAAGTGGGTTGGTCAAATCCCCAATGAGTACCTGCGAGATGGAACCATCGTCGAACTCAAGACGATCCGTTCCGTTCGCCCCTCACGCCACAAAGGCAAGATCGGACTCTTTGGGGCCGCTGATGAAGCTGCCGTATCGGGGCGACTTTCGCGGCTGCGATTGCAACTGGAAATCTTGACCAGTGCCAAAACAAAAGCGGGCGAATCGGGGGCAACCGACTCGCCCGCGCTGGACCAAACCACCAACCCACAGAATGGAGAAACGAACGATGGGTCGATTGAGTGACATTCTGAACGGCCACGGGAGCGACTTCAACTCCCGCTGGGAAACTACTGAAGCGGCTGGCGAGTTCGGGCCGGTTCCACGGGGCGAGTACGTTTGCCACGTCACGAAGGGCGAACTCGAATCGAGCCGGACGAACCGGACACCGGGCTACAAAGTCGAGTTCGTGATTCTTGACGGCGAGTACAAGGGGCAACGGCTTTGGCTCGACTGTTGGCTGACGCCCGCCGCGTTGGCTCAGTCGAAGCGCGACTTGGGCAAGCTCGGCATCGTGTCGCCCGAGATGATGGAACGGCCGTTGCCACGGGGCATCCGCTGCAAGGTGACGGTTGTGCTGCGCAAGGACGATGACGGCATCGAACGGAACCGCGTTCGGTCGTTTGAAGTCGTCGGCATCGACACGCCGGAAGCCGATCCGTTCGCACCGAAGCCGGAAGGCGACGGCGACGAACCGAGCGGCGATGACGGCGACGAACTCACTCCGCCCCCTGGCTTTTGAGGGGGGGCGAAAATGATGGCCGACGATCTTGGATTTCGGATCGTGGGGCCGTGTACGGGCGAGCGGCGGTTGGTCTGTTGGCCAACCGCGTTCGTCGCGTATGCGTCGCTCGACGAAAGGGCCGACGTGAACCGCGAAGCCTACTTGAGCGCGTTCACGTTTGGCGAGGACTTCCGCAGACATCTCGACGCGAACGGCTCAACCAAGGGCTTCGATGGTGTGTGCGGGGCAGAGTTCGTTTGGTTCGACATCGACCGGACGGACTTGGAAGCCGCTCGACGTGATGCGGCTCGTTTGTGTCTGTTCCTGGCTGAACGATACCGGCTCGACGATGACTCGCTGTTGGTGTTCTTCAGTGGCTCGAAAGGGTTTCACATTGGACTCGCAACCGATCTTTGGGAACCGACCGCTGCAACGCTATTCAACCGGGTGGCTTGCCGACTGGCTGAGACGCTGGCGACGGCGGCTGCGGTGGCGATTGATCTTGGGGTTTATGACAAGGTTCGGGCATTCCGCGCTCCGAACAGTCGGCATCTCAAGACGGGACTACACAAGCGGGCGTTGACGCTCGACGAACTGACGCGGCTGTCAGTCGAGCGGATACAGGAACTCGCTCGGGAACCGCTGGCGTTCGACGTGCCGACAGTCTCGACGCGCTGCGATCAAGCGGCCGGGGACTGGCAAGAGGCCGCTCGACGGGTTGAGCAAGAGACCGAAGCGGCGCGGGAACGGTGGGCATCGTCCGACCGATCGGCGCGGCTCAACCGGGCAACGCTCGACTTCATCGCGAACGGCGCGGGAACGGGAGACCGGCATCGGCTGTTGTTTTCGGCGGCTGCGAACCTCGCCGAGTTCAGATGCCCGAGCGAACTGGCTCACGAACTGTTGACCGAAGCCGCGCTCGATTCGGGACTCTCGCCGAGTGAGACGCGACGGCAAATCGACTGTGGGTTGAATCACTCATCGAAGGGGAACGGATCTTGAGCAAACCAAACTTCCAAGCCGCTGCCGACGTGTTGCACGGTTGGCGCGATGACGTGCTATCCGGCAAGCCGCCGACGTTCTATCCGATTGGCGAGGGCGAGTTGTCTCGCATCGAAATCGGGCCGGGACTGGTGACGCTGTTCGGCGGTGCGCCGGGAGCGGGCAAGACGGCATTCACGATGCAAGCCGTGGTCGATGCCTTGCGACTGACGCCGACACTGCGGGCCGTGGTCTGCAATATCGAGATGCCGCCCGCCGTGTTGCTCGACCGCCAGTTGGCTCGGCTGTCGGGTGTGGACCTGACGACGATTCGATACCGCCGACTCACAGAAGAACACGGCGAGCGAATCGACGCGGGGCTGAACACGCTCGACGAACTGGCGGAACGGCTGGCGTTCGTGCGACCGCCGTTCGACCTAGCCAACGTCGCCGCCGTGGCCGACGAGTTCGACGCCGGGCTGATCGTGCTGGACTACATCCAACGGATTCAACCGCCGGGTGAGCATGGCGACAAGCGCGGCTCGGTCGATGCGACGATGAGTCATCTGCGGGCGTTCGCCGATGCGGGCGTGGCTGTCATCGTCTTGTCGGCCGTTGGTCGCACGAAGGACAAGGCGGGCCGGTCGAGCTACTCGGGCGACGGGCTGAACCTCGCATCGTTCCGCGAATCGAGCGAACTGGAGTTCGGGAGCGACGATGCCTTCATCCTGACGCCAGACGATGAGGCGGAAGGGGAAGTCATCCTGCGACATCTCAAGAGCCGCAACGGCTAATGCCGCGACGTGCGGTTGGCGTTCGACAAGCCGCATCAATTCTTCGCGCCGCTCGACGGTGGAGAATCGACATCAACCACGAAGCGCGAACCACGGGGCAAGCTCCAAGCGGCAATCGCGGACCTTTGGGGGCGAACGGCTGCCGCCGATGACAATGCGGGCGACGAGTGGGGGGCGAACCGATGAACCACGGAACCAACGGACGCCCGCCCGTTCTGCCGGGTTGCTCGGTTCTGTCGCCGATGGAACCGCCGAGACCTCGACAGGCGACATCGACCGGCAAGGGGAATGAGAAGCCGAAGCGAACGGCGGCAACGTCGAACCGCTTCGGGGAACTGAATGCGTTCGTCGATTGTTCGATGGCGGGGCTGACGCGGGCTGAGTTGGGAACCTGGCTCGTTCTGTGGCGGGACACGAAGAACGGAACCGTTCGCACGGCATTGACGGATATTGCTCGACGGATCGGAGCGACCAAGCGGACTGCGGTGGATGCCGTGGCGGGACTCGCCAAGCGGGGGCTTGTATCGCGCATCCACCGGGGCGGCATGAATCGGGGAGTGTCGGTTTACAGGGTGCAACCGCTCGGAAAACCGACCGCCAAAGGGTGAAGCGTACTTCACCTTGCCGGGTGAAGCGTACTTCACCTTGCCGGGTGAAGTTTTCCAGCAATTACAGGTGAAGCCCACTTCACCTATCCCATAAGGGACCATAAGAGTCACCCCTTGAGGGGGTGACAAAGAACAGAAGATTGACTGACCGCCCGTCGGTCTGTAACTTGGGTTACACTATGCCAGACAAACAACCGATCACAGAACTGTTGCGACGAACGATCAACGAAAGCGGGATTCCGTTTCTGACGCTGGAACAACAAACGGGCGTCCTACGGCAATCGCTGATGAAGTTCGCACGGGGCGAGCGAACGATTCACCTCGACTCGGCGGACGCTCTGGCCAAATACTTCGGGTTGGAACTCCGACCGGCAACACGCAAGGCCACTCCGAAGCGGAAGGGGAAGTGACACGATGGACGAGACGCCCCGCGAACCGATGAAGGTACGGCATTTCGTGCGACGGCATTTCGCGCGGATCGTGATTTGTGCGGTGCTGGTCGCGGCGGCTTACGGTGTGGTGAGTGTCTATGCCACGTACCAGCGGGAGCAGCGGATAGCGAGGGAAATTGAATCCCACAGAGGACAGGTGTCATTTGATTGGGTTGGGCCGGGTGGGATTCCGCAATCTGTACAGGACCGCCTGCCGTATCTCAACCGCATTTGCGGGGTGAGTTTATCGGACGACGCTGAATGTGTGGAGTTGCTTTCGGAACTAGGGTCACTGACCAACCTCACATCGCTCTTCTGCAACAAGACTCAACTCACCGACGACGGTTTGGAACATCTCAAGGGGCTGACCAACCTCAAAATTCTCCACTGCAACAAAACTCAACTCACCGACAACGGCTTGGAACATCTCAAGGGACTGACCAACCTTAGGGAACTCTACCTCTCCAGCATCCAAGTCTCTGACACCGGCTTGGGGCATCTCAAGGGGCTGACCAACCTCAATTGTCTCTTCCTCACCAACACTCAAGTCACCGATGCCGGTTTGGAAGATCTCCAGGGACTCCACCGACTCGGCCTCATCAACACTCAAGTTACCGATGCCGGTTTGGAGCATCTCAAGGGACTGACCAGCCTCTACGAACTCAAGCTCAACAACACGCAGGTCACTGACGCCGGTTTGGAGCATCTCATGGGACTGACGAGACTCAAGTTGCTCGGCCTCAGCAACACTGAAGTCACTGATGCCGGTTTGGAACATCTCAAGGGCCTGACCAACCTCACCTACCTTTTTCTCCACAACACACAAGTCACCGCGAAAGGACGAGCGATGCTTCGGAGGGCATTGCCGAATTGCCAGATCGAACCAATTCCGTGACTTGCCTGTTGGAAACTGCCCGATGTCGGTGATGAAGTCGAAAGGAACACGATGGGAACCGTCTACAAGAAAACCGTGACGCGACCGCTGCCAAAGGGGGTGGAACTCTTCACGAAGAACGGCCAACCGTTCGCCCGCTGGAAACCCGCGAAGGGTGGCAAGTCGCGCACGGCCAAGGTGACGACCGGGAAGAATGGTTCGCCGCGCATCCTCGACGAGTCGGGAACCTACCTCGCCAAGTTTCGGGATGGATCGGGCTACGTCTGCGAAGTCTCGACCGGCTGCCGCGATGAGGATGCCGCTCGCTCGGTTCTGTCCAAGCTGGAACGGCGGGCCGAACTGGTCAAAAGCGAAGTGTTGAGCAAAGGCGAATCGGCGATGGCCGATCATCAGGCCACGTCGATTGCCGATCACTTTGCCGCGTATCTGAATCATCTGCGGGCCAAGGGTGCGACCGCCGCGCACGTTGCCGACGTGAAGCGCAAGGCTGAAAGACTGTTCGCCGATTGCGATGTCGGTACGCTCCGCGACCTCGACGCCGAAGTGTTGGAAGCGTGGCTGACGGCTCGACAGGTCAAAGGGATGGCGGCCCGGACTCGCAACACGTACCTGCAAGCGGTGCGTGGGTTCTGCAAGTGGTGCGTTCAAACCGAACGGCTCGCCTCGAATCCGCTGGCTCGAATCACCAAGGCCGACGAGAAGAGCGACCGGCGACGGCAGCGGCGGGCGATGACCGAAGCCGAACTGCTGACGCTGCTGCAAGTGGCTCGGATGAGGCCGCTCGCCGAGTACGGTCGCGAATCCGTTTCGGTGGATGAGACAGAGACCGAAGCGAGCGGCAAACCGCCGAAGCGTTCCAAGTGGACCTATTCGCCGCTCACGCTCGACGGGATGCAACGGGCGGTCGAACTGGCTCGGGAGCGATTGAAGGACAGTCCCGCGTTCCTCGACGAACGAGAACAACTCGGACGCGAACGGGCGTTGATTTACAAGACGCTCGTTCTGACCGGTCTGCGGAAGAATGAACTCGCATCACTGACGGTCGGGCAACTGGAACTCGGCGGGGCGATGCCGTTCGCCGTGTTGAATGCGGCCGACGAGAAGAACCGCCAAGGCTCGACACTCCCGCTCCGAACGGATCTTGCCGCCGAGTTGCGGGATTGGATCGCCGAGAAGCGGGCGCGATTCCAAGGGCGTCCTGATGCGTTTGGACGCGAACGGCTGTTCATCGTTCCCGCCGGACTCGTTCGCATCCTCAACCGCGACTTGCTTGCCGCTGGCATCGACAAAGCCGACGAGCGGGGGAGAACCATCGACGTTCACGCTCTGCGGCATTCGTTTGGGACGCTGCTCTCCAAGGCGGGCGTTGCCCCGCGAACGGCTCAAGCGGCGATGCGACACAGCCAGATCGACCTGACGATGAACGTCTACACCGATCCCAAGTTGCTCGACGTGGCCGGGGCGTTGGACGCCCTGCCCTCGCTCGATTGGAAGTCGTCACCCTCGACCGAACGGGCTGTCATGCGAGCGACTGGAACGGATGCCCGCGACGCTTCGGCGGACTCAAGACATGCCGTCAATTCCGTTGCACCAGTTGTTGCACCAACTGTCGGCAATCGGGGTCATTTCGGATCATTTGCTGTCATCTCATCAGACGATGACGATGAACGAACGGCGAGAAGTGCGGCACTCGAAAACCGCAGGAAACCAAGCGAAAAAGCCTTGCCCGCAGTGTTTGCGAGCAAGGCTTATCGAGTGGAGACGACCGGGATCGAACCGGCAACCTCAGGCTTGCAAAGCCAGCGCTCTCCCAGTTGAGCTACGTCCCCGACCGCAGACGTTCGCCGTGGCAAGCGTCGCAAAAACCAGTGAGCCGTCGAGGAATTCGACGGCTCGCGATTGGGCGTACGTGGATTCGAACCACGGACCTCAGCTTTATCAGAGCTGCGCTCTAGCCAACTGAGCTATACGCCCTTGGTAACACGGACAACAGCCGACACCAACGGTTCGCCGTCCGGGGCCGGTCAAAGTCGGCGGTAGTATTGCGTCGGACCAAACGGCTGTCCAGTCACCTCCGAACGCCCCATCGGAAAACTCGACGGCAACGGAGGTGAGGTGTTGTCGCCGCTCCCTCAGTTTCGTCAGGGGTGTGGCACCGACTTCACCGAAACACGGGTTCCCGTGGAAAGTGAGTCGGTGGCCGCCCGCCACATCGCCAGACCTCGCACGGCGTCGGTGAGAGTCGGGACGGGGACCAGCCCCCCCAGGGCGCGGCGGCAGAATTGGTCGAGGATGATTTCAAACGGAGACCGTTCCTGGGTGAGCGACTCGTCCGCCTGTTCGGTTTCGGTTTGCCAGACGATCCGGTTGGGATTGTCAGTGGTGACGACTCCCCGCTCACATTCGATGCGGCGTCGGTGCCGTACCGTCTGGTCTCCCGCGAAACTCGCCAGTCGGATTGTGGCCGTGGGCGAGCATGCGGGTGCCTCACCGGTCTCGGGAGGAAAGAGCAGTCGCAACCCGGCAGGCGGCGTGTCGATGGTCCACTCCACCTCGGAGACCGGCCTTCCCACGAGGCACGCGCACCAATCGAGCAGCCCGATCCAGTAGGCCCGCGCCTCGGACAGCCATGGGAGGAGATCGGACTGGGCGCTGGCGGGGACGGCCAGGTCGATCTCGATCCGACGCACCGGGCCGAGCTTTGTGGCCAGGAGTTCGCGAATCCGAGTGGTGGCGGGGGCGAAGCGATTGGGGAACTCGGCGAGCAGTGATTCGCCGCGTTCGCTGGCGGACACGAACAGTTCGGACAGTCGTTGCGGGTCGGCGCTGAAACAGTTGGCGAACAGGGCCGGGCGTCCACACCAGACCGCCAGTTCCGCGGGATAGATGCCAAACCACCCCGGGTCGAGGATCAGCCACGCCTTGATGTCGCGCCGCTGTGAGAGTTGCCAGGGGCTGGAGAACGTTGCCGCGCGAAACTCACTCGCCACGGCGGCGGCTCGGACGTGAACGGCATCGCAGACGGCGCGGACGCACAGTTTGGACGACAACCGGCGCACGGCCTCGCGGTAGTGCAGTTCCCATGTCGAGCCGAGACCAATCAGGCCGACGGCAAGCTGGGCGCGAGTCGTCTTCTCTCGCATCGTTCTGGTCCACCCCTGCCCTGGCGACGGAAATACCCAACGGGGAGGGCATCTTAGCGGGACGCGATTAGAATGACAGGCGACAGCACGCGGCGTGCAAACTCCCCATCCGCCGCACGAAATCCGCATCGAAATTCCACGAGCCGAGGAAGCTCCCTCATGAGTACGCAGGTTGATCTCCACGGGTCCGCACCTTCACACGCTCCGTTTTGCGAGGACGTCGAACTGGCGGGGCACATCATCGACAGCCTGCTGCTGCCGAAGGTGCTCGATGAAATCACGGGTCTCGGCGGTGAGTACCAAAGCCACGAGATCCGCATCGGGCACAATCGCAACGATCCGAGCTACGTCCGGCTGACGGTGTCGGCACCGACCGAGCCGTGTCTCGAAAAGATTCTGACCGCGATCGGTCAGCATGGTGCGGTTCCCGTGCAGCATCACGACTGCCGGCTCGAACCGGCCGACATGGACGGTGCGTTTCCCGAGGGCTTCTACGCGACGACGAACGAGCCGACCGAGGTCCGTCTCGCCGGGCATTGGGTCGGGGTCGAACGGCAGGAGATGGACTGCGGCATCGCGGTGGATCGAGCCACCGGGACAGCACGCTGCGTGGCGATGGTCGATGTGAAGCGTGGCGATTCGATCATCGTGGGCCGTCTCGGCACGCGCGTCTTTCCCGTCGGACGCGATGCCGATCGGAAGCACTCGTTCGGATTCATGAACAGCACGGTGTCGAGCGAGAAGCCGAAGCACGTCACCGTGCGCGAGATCGCCGAACTGATGCGCCGCGCCGCGCAGGGCAACGGCAGAATTCTGGTCGTGGCCGGACCGGCCGTCGTTCACACGGGCAGCCGCGAACTGCTCAGTTGGCTGATTCGCAGCAACTACGTCCACGTGCTGTTCGCCGGCAATGCCCTCGCCACGCACGACATCGAACAGTCGTTTTACGGTACCAGCCTCGGGATCTCGATGGCGCATGGCGGCTCCACCGAAGAGGGACACGAACACCACCTGCGGTCGATCAACCGCGTGCGGCGTCTGGGCGGCATCCGTCAGACGGTCGAACAAGGTTTGCTCAAAGAGGGGATCATGTACGAGTGCATTCAACACAACATCCCGTATGTGTTGGCGGGCAGCATCCGCGACGACGGGCCTCTGCCCGATGTCATCACCGATTCACTGGCCGCTCAAACGAAGATGCGCGAGTTGGTGCAAGGGGTCACGTTCTGCCTGATGATCGCGACGACACTGCACAGCATCGCCGTCGGCAACCTGCTCCCCGCGTGGGTGAAGACGGTCTGCGTCGACATCAACCCGGCGACGGTGACGAAGCTCAGCGACCGGGGCAGCTTCCAAACGATCGGCTTGGTGACGGACGTCGAACCGTTTCTGAGAATCCTCGTGCAGGAACTCGGCGGACCGGCGTAGCAGGCGGCCAGTTTGTGCTTCTCCCCGCAAGTCGCACAGGCGGGACGCTGATGCCCGTTGTCTCGCTCGCCAAGCGGCCGTTTCCGCCGGTGCCGGGCCACGCATTCCGGTCTCGTGGTCGAGTCGTGTCAAACTTTGCGGGTTGGGCAAACTCAAGTTGTCGCGGCAAGTTTGCCGATCTCTCCTTCGAGGCCACTTTCTCTCAGCGTGCCTGCCGTGAGGGATCGCGCGGGTGTTGTGTTCGGGCTTGATGTGGCTTGAGTCTCGCGGTCGGTGAAAGCTCCGCACATCTGGGTCGTGCGGCCGATATCCCACTCGGGAACTTCGGTCGCCCGGTTTGTGACGACGTTGGTTCCGACAGACATCTGACAACGCACCACGGAGGGAGCGGACATGGCACAACAGGGAATCAACGTGTTGGCGTTGCTCAAGGATGGCGAACGCTACGTCTTTCTGTACGACGACCGGAGCGCCGACCAACTGTTGCAGACACTGGGTCGCTACGCCGCCGATCCCGAATTGAACTTTTCGTGGTACGACGCGGCGGTTCTGAGCCAGCGCATCCGCACCCTGCGTGAGGCGAACGTTGACGAAGACGCCTCGCTGACCGGTGACGAAGCGCCGCGCAACCGCATCCGCCGCGCGGCTTGAGAAAGTGGATAGTGGGTGGTGGATAGTGGATGGGCAGAAGAGGCCAATCCTCCGCCTTGATTGGCTATCCACCACCCACTACCCACTTCTCGCCAAGGACCGTCCGATGTTCGATGCCATCGACGGCTTTCTGCGGTATCTCAAGATCGAGCGAAACGCCTCGGAGTTGACGATCAAATCGTACTCGGAGGACTTCGGCAGCCTGCAGGATTATTTGCGAGACCGCGTCGGCGAGGTGTCTTCTCCCGGCGAGTTGCAGATCGCGCAGCTTCGAGGCTACGTCGCGTACCTGCACGAGTGCGATTACGCCCGCACCACGATCGCCCGACGGTTGGCGAGTCTGCGGAGTTTCTTCCGTTACTGTCAGCGCGAAGGCTTGGTCACGTCGAATCCCGCGAAGGCTCTGCGGACGCCGCGTGTCGGTCGCAAGCTGCCGCACTTCCTGACCATTGACCAGATCACGAAGCTGCTCGAATCACCGCCCGCGAACGAAGTCGAGGGCCTGCGCGACCGGGCGCTGCTCGAGACGATGTACTCGGCCGGCCTGCGCGTCGCCGAACTCGTCGGCATGAACGTCGAGCATTGGGATCGCGACGCGAACATCGTCCGTGTCTACGGCAAGGGACGGAAGGAACGGATCGCCCCGATCGGCCGTCACGCCGCGAAGGCCCTCGACCGCTGGATGGAGGTGCGCGAACCGGCTCCGGACGCGAAGCCCGCCGACAGGGCTGCCATGTTCCTGAACCGCTTCGGCACGCGACTGACCACGCGCAGCGTCGGCCGGATGCTGGAGAAGTATCTCAATCTGACGGGTCTCGATCAGATCACGACCCCGCACACGCTGCGGCATACGTTCGCGACGCATCTGCTCGACGGCGGAGCCGATCTGCGCAGCGTGCAGGAAATGCTCGGCCACAAGAGCCTGACGACGACCCAGATCTACACGCACGTCAGCACGAAGCGGCTCAAGGACACCTACGAGCAGGCGCATCCGCATGCGGAGAAGAACCGGAAGAGAGATGAGGGATGAGGGATGAGGGATGAGATCTGTCGTTCTTTCATCCTTCATCTTTCATCCTTCATCCTTCGTCCTTCATCCTTCCGCTCACTCCAACTCAAAGCACGCCGCTTCGTGAGCGTTCCTGACGAGCAGCTTGCCGCGCACGAGGACCGGGTGGTTCCAGGTGAAGTTCTCGTCGTCGAGGACTTTGAAGCTGGCGGTTTCTTCCGGGCGAGTCGGCGAGGCGGGGACCAGCACGACCCGGCCCGTCTCGCTGAGGATCAACAGCGTCTCACCGACGAGCAGCAACTGGCCGTAGCCGTAGCGGCCCGACTTCCATTTCACCTTGCCAGACTCGATGTCGAGACATGTCAGCGTGCCGTCGTCCAAACCGTAGACATGGCCTTCGTGCAGGACGAAGTCGTTGAACTTGGGCCGGAAGCGGTTGGAGTGCCAGCGCTGGGTGGCGGTCCATTTGGCTCCCTCGCGAGCCAGATCGACCCGCACCGTGCCGACGCCGTAACCGCAGCCGAACAGCAGCGAGTTGTCAGCGACCACGAGCGGCTGGGCGGCGTTGACCTTGGGGCCACTCATCCACTCAAAGAACCACAATTCGCGACCATCGGCGAGAGAATGCCCCGCCAGTCCCTCACCCAAAGAGACGAGGATGATCCGCTCACCGAGCAGCGTCTCGACGCGCGGGCTGCCGTAGGTGGCGATGCGACTGCCGCCCGACCAGACTCGCTTGCCGCTCAGCTTGTCGTAAGCGACGACTGACTGGCCGTCCTTTCCACCCGGGTTGACGATCACCAACTGATCGACCACGAGCGGTGAACTAGCCGTTCCCCAGCCCAGGTTCGGCGCGGGAGTCCCTTCCGACCCCGCGTCCTTCAGAATGTCGGCCGACCACACGACACGACCGGTGGCCGCGTCGAGACAATTCAGCAGTCCGGTGGCCCCCTGCGTGTAGAGTTTTCCTTCGTCAAACTGCGGTGTCGCGCGCGGTCCCGGACCACCCTGGAAATCCGCCGCGACAAACTTGACCTGATCTCGATGCGCCCACAATGGCTCGCCCGTCGAGAGGCGGTAGGCGACAACGGCTTCGCCAGCTTCGTGCTGCTCTTGCGTGAAGGCCATGTCGCCGATCACGGCGAACGACGACCAAGCACTGTGCACCGGATGCCGCCAGATTTCGCGTGGAGGCTTGGTTGACCAGTCTGTTCGCAACGTCATGCCGCGCACGATGCCATCGCGCGCCGCGCCGCGATAGCCGGGCCAGTCGGATTCGTCCGCAACGAGCGGCTCAGCGACGGTGGCAGTAGCGGACTGGGGAACCTTGGCGGTCGCGGCTTCGATCTGGTCGAGAAGCTGCTTCAACTGCTGGTCTGAGGTCTTCGCCCAGAAGGGAGCGATCCGATGGGGAACCATGTCGCCGTCGAATTTCTCCAATCGGAAGAGACTGAAGAAGGCGGCGACGGCGGCCAACCCGACCCCCACCGAACGAAACCGAACCTTCGTCGACCAGCCCGAGAAAAACGTCCACCAGATCAGCAGACTGAACAACGCCGCCGGCCACACGAACAGGATCGACATCTTGAAGTGAGTCGGATCTTCCCACCACTTCGCCCACAGCAGGGCCTGCGCGAGACATGCCCCCGCAAGCACACCGACCGCGATTTTCCAACGACCTCGCCCCGCCGTCGCCATCGTTGGCGAAGAGTTTGTGGCAGCAGCCCCGGACCGGGGGGCAGACGATGCGGACATGGTGTGTCTTTCGATGAACTCGAACGGGTGGAGTGGTGCGTCATCGGGAACCGGCTGGCGCGGTGTCAGTGAACCGCGACCGACCTGGAAGTCGTACCGACGGCTATGGCAGGAATCGCGATCGTTCGGCGGGGGTTGGCACGCGGCAGGTTTCGTGTCGGCCGAAGAAGCGGTAGCGGTTGCTGGCGATCAGGCGGTAGCCCAGATTGCGAATCGGCAGCGGGATGAGCCAGAGCAGAGTGCCGAGGATTCGCCAGCCCAGGCTCAACTGCCAGAGGATCCTCACGGCGGCGGACGACTTGCGATAGGGGCGACCATAGACCAGGAGGACCACCGAACTGGGATTGCTCGTGTCGGCCGGGGGCAGCAGTTGGCGAGCCGTCTCCCCCTGAAGTGGTGCGAATTGAAAATGCCCCTCCGGATCGCGAGCCAGCACGAAATCGACCGACTTGTTGCACAACCCGCAGACACCGTCGAAGAAGAGGATGCAACGAGCGGCCTCGGCGGTGCGGTCCATCGTCGCCGGATCAATGCTCGTGACGGCAGTCAGACTCGCCGCGACCGTACTCATGATTTGGTTCCCCGTGGTGGCTCATCCCGGTGGAATCGTAGCCGATGATCGACCGATCGGCCAAGGGGGGGAGGAAGAAGTCAGAGGGGAGTGGGCAGTGGGCAGTGAGCAATGGGGAGTAGTCAGCCTCTGCCATTGATCCTTGATGGCTGATCCTGGACAGCCACTCCCGACTGCCTACTGCCGACTGCCCCCCTCCTCCCGACCGGCAACTTCTGCGAGTTCCTCTTGCCCCATTCTTGGACTTTGCCATACAACCCGCCCGATTGGTCGCAGGCAGGGTGCAGGATCGGACCCGATCCGAGTGCGTGGCCCGCGACAACGGAGTTCTTGCTACGGCTCTCAAAGGATGGAGAGGTCATGGCTTCCCTGAATCGTTCCCTGTGGTCGGCTGGTATCGCCTGTGTGTTCGCTTGGAGTCTGTCCGGCTGTGGCGGTTCCGGCGGTTCGACTCCGGTCGTTGATACGGAAGGCCCCCCCGCGTTTTCGACGGACGACGAGCTGCCATCGGGCCTGCCGACGGTGGCCATTCCGGGTCCGAAGCCCGCGACCAGCAAGGCGACCAAGACGGGAGCCGCTGCCACTCCGGCGCCGGCTTCCAAGGGGGCGGCGGCGAAAACGACGGACACTCAACCTCCGTCCAAAGCCGCGCCTCCGGCCGCCAAGGAACCCGAGAAGGGTTCACCCGAATGGCTGCTGCTCGAGATTCAGCACATCCGCACGCTGCCTCTACCGGGCACGGTCGACAAGTTCGGCAGCGACGACAAGGAACCGACGCCGGAGCAGGAGGCGGCGCTCAAGAAGCAACTCGATCAGCAGCGGGCCGTGCGCCGCGAGCGGAATCTGCAGATCATCAAACTGGCTGAAGAGTGCATCGCCAAGACGAACAAGAAGCCGGAACTCGAAGAGTACTTCGACATGGCCGTGCATCATCTGCTCGACTCCCGGTTGCAGCTCGCCTTGCAGGGGGACGCGGCCAGCATCGACGCGCTGTTTGAAGCGGCGCAGGTCTTTCACGACCGCAAGCCCGGTTCCGAGGTCTCGCTCGAAGCGCAGTTGACCCTCGTCAATCTGACGCATGCCAACGCGCTGCGGTACGGCCGGGCCGAGCCGAAGTGGATTCAGGAGTTTGCCAAACACTCACAACTGTTCGCGGCCCGCTTCCCCGAAGAACAGGGGCGGGCGGTTCCGCTGCTGTCCGCCGCCGCACGCAGTTGCGAATTGAACGGCTTCATGGAGGAAGCCAAGAGTTGTTACTCGGTGTTGATGACGAAGTTCAAGGACACGCCGCAGGCCCAGCAGGCGCAGGGCGTCGTCCGCCGCTTGCAGCTCAAGGGCAAGCCGCTGGAACTGTCCGGGCCGACGATGGACGGCGGCGAGATCAACATCGAATCGTATCGCGGCAAGATGGTGCTCGTCGTCTTCTGGGCCACGCACGCGCAGCCGTTTGTGCAGCAGTTGCCGAAGCTGGTCGCCACCGCCAAGAAGTACGAGAAGTATGCCGTCGTGGTCGGCGTGAATCTGGATGCCGAAGAGCCGGCGGTCGAGGCGTTCATTGAAAAGACCGGCCTGACGTGGCCGCAGATTTTCTCGCCCAATCGCGAGCAGCGCGGCTGGAACTCGCCGCTCGCCGCGCATTACGGCATCAACAACCTCCCGACGATCTGGCTGGTCGATCCCAACGGCGTCGTGGCCGAAACCACCCTCGACGCCGAGAACCTCGAAGCCAAACTGCGCGAGGTCTACCTCCCCTACCTCAAGGCCACCTCGGTCAAGCCGGCGGGCGGGACGAAGTAGTCCTTCACGGCGAACGCCTCCCATTTCGAAACACATCCCACGCCGACGTTCTTCAGGACGCTGGCGTTTTTGTTGAGAGTGGCCGCCTGTCTGTCGCTGAGTTCGCAAGAACTCAGCCGAACTCACCTTCACCACTGAGTTCTTGCGAACTCAGCTACAGCACCAGGAATAATCCGGGATCGACCCCATGCTTGCGGCGTCGCTATCAGTCTCATAGTGTTCCCTTCATTCCAACTCATATCTGGAGACGAAGGGAGACACCTCGACCGATGGCCGATCGATCCGAGCATTCCAGTCGAGCGACGCTGACCGAGCGGCAGCGCGAAGTGTTCGAGTTCCTGCGCGAGATGATCGTGTCGCGCGGGTACGGGCCGACGGTGCGCGAGATCGGATCGCATTTCAAAATCGGTTCGCCCAACGGTGTGATGTGCCATCTCAAGGCCCTCGAAAAGAAGGGGCTGATCTCGCGCGAGGCGGGGATGTCGCGGGCGATCCAATTGACCGAGCCGCCGCAACCGCAGGCCGCCCTGCCGCTGATCGGCCACGTCACCGCCGGGCAACCGCTGCAACTGCTGCCCGAACCGACGACGCGGATCGAATTCGCGGGCCTCTTCGCCTCGAAGTCGCATTGCTGCGTGCGAGTCGTCGGCCACGGACTGCTCGGCGATCACATTGCCGAGGGAGACTATCTGGCCGTCCGCCGCCAGGCCGATTGCCGCGACGGCGAACTGGTCCTGGCCATCGTCGATGGCGCGGGAGCGACCGTCAAACGCTATTACCGCGAAAGTCATCGCGTCCGTCTGGAATCGCTCAACCGCAGCCTGCCGGCGGTCTATGCCAGCAAGGTCAAGATCATCGGCCTGGTCGTCGGCGTGATCCGCCAGTTCTGAATGAGTGGCACGACCTCATTCCGGATGCAGGACTCGGAACGTCGGACTGACGGGGGAAATGAAGCCGTCCGGTTTCACCGTCAGCAGGCTGCTGTCGCACGTCTCCAGCACCTTTTCCGCAGTGTTCCCGAGCAGCAGTCGCGACACGCCGGTTCGACCCAGCGTGCCGATCACGACCAGATCCGCGTGGAGGACTTGAGCCGTCCGCGTGATCTCTCGCCAGGCGGTCCCGAGGGACAGGTGCAGCGTCACTTGCTCGGGTTTCGTGTCGAGTAACCGCACGCATGACTCCAGCCGCTGCCGGGCATAGTCGTTGATGTCCTTGCGCATCGGACTGCCATGCGGCGCCCGTTTGATCAGCTCTTCGTCGAGCTCCTCGATCACGTGCAGCAGGTGGAATTCGGACTGGGCCTGCTGAGCCACCCGCAATCCCTCCCGGACGGCCTTCAGGCTGCTGTCGGAGAAATCGGTGTTCGCCAGGACCACTTTCGGCGCCCCGCGATGCTCGGCCTTGACGATCCAGACCGACGACGGACAGTTGCGAACCAGACGCCGGGCGGTACTTCCGACGACAAATTGCTCCCACGTCGACAGTCCGCGAGTTCCCGCCAGCACGAGGTCATAACCCTCCTGTTGCACGGCGTGAGTGATTTCCGAGTAGGCCGCTCCCAGCAGCGTCTCGGAGGTGATGTCGATCCCGGGCGCAGGGAGCCCGGCGATCACCGCCTGCAGTTTGGCATCGGACTCGCGCCGGACTTCCTTCTCGAACAGGTTGTGATCGCCGGAGAAAAAGTCGCGCCGCGCTTCCACCGGCAGCGTCGCGACCAACTGCCGCAGATCGGGCAGCGTGTGAGCCAGCACGACCCTGGCCCCGCTCTGCCGCGCCAGCCACACGGCCTGCTCCAGCGCCGCCGCGGAGCCGGCCGAAAAATCGGTGGCCACCAGAATCTTCCGATAACCCGGCTTCATCGCCGCTTCATCACTTCGCTTCACGGTCATGGTTCGTCTCGTTTCTGACCGGCATACCGGGGTGGGGCGTCCAAGTTTCTGACTCGACTGGATTGCAGGTGCCGGTAGTTATCGTCTGCAAATGGCCCCGTTTCGTGCTCTTACTCATAATCATAATCTTACTCTTACTCTTACTCCTCTCTCCATCTCTAACCGTCAAGGGGAGTAAGATTATGAGTAAGATTATGATTATGAGTAAGAAGTCACAGAAAACGCCGTCACCTGCAATCCGTTGGAGTCAGCAAATTTGAGATTTGAACGCCCGACCCCAAACATCACTTCGCAGCGGCGGCGTGGCTGCGTTCGAGGGCTTCCAGGCGTTCCACCAGTGTGGTGATCGTGGCCTCTTGTTTCTCCAGCTTCGTCTGCTGATCCTGCACAACCTTGGTCAGCACACCGACGATGTCCATCGGGGCGAGGCCCTTGCGACCTTTGGTGGCGACCAGTTCGGGGACGTCTTCGGCGATGAAGCCGACGTAGCGTTCGTCCAGTTCGCTCTTGTAGCGGTAGCCGACCGGTTGCAGGGCGAGCACGGTATCGCGGGCTTGTTCGCTGGTGATCGGCTCGATGTCCTGCTTCGCGGCGCGGCTGGAGTTGTTGGTCCACACGCCGGCAGCGGTGAGGACCGCACCGGTCGATGACGTCAACGCATCAGCCCCGATGGCCGGAGGCGGATTGCCGAAGCTCAACTGCCCCGTGGCATTCACGATCATCTTCGTCGAGGCCCCCGCGAGCAGCGACAACTGTTTGCCCGCCGTGAGCGAACCGACCTGAGCGTCCCCATTCGCCTGGACGCCCAATCGAAAGACACCCGCGGGGTTCTCCACCCGCGCGAAGTGAGAATTCGCATCCGTTCGTTTCGCCAGAAATCCATACAGCTTGCCGGTCGATCGGATGTCCAAACGCGTGTTGACGTCGGGAGCAAACGTTCCCAAGCCCACGGAATTGGCGGGATCGGCGAGGGCCAGGTTGCCGTCGGCATCGGTCATGACAAACTGTGCCGACCCGGAGAGCGCGGCGAGACTGGCCGCCGACGTGACGCCGGGGACGGTGTACGTGCTGTCCGATTTGCCGAACATCATTTGGAAGTCGCGGGTGGTGGTGGAGCCAAAACCGAGGGCCGTGGAACTGGTGAAACTCGCGTTTGCGGACTTGCCGAGCGCGGTCGAAGACGTGGCGATGGCGGCGCTGAGATAGCCGAGCGCCGTCGAATCGCTGACGCCTGTGGCCTGACTTTGGACGCCGATCGCCATCGATCCCGTGCCGGTAGCGCTGCTGAAGAAGCCGAGCCCGATCGAATCTGTGCCGCTCGAAACACTGTTGTGGCCGATCGCTGTCGAGTCGTCGCCGATCGCCTGGGTGCCTCTGCCGACCGCCGTCGCAAAATCCCCGGCGGCACTGGCAGCCGGACCCAGCGACGAGGCCAACGATCCCGTTGCCGTCGCCCCTTGGGCGTTGCCGCTGACAAAATCCTGCGCCAAGAACTGAGCCCGCGCCTCGTCCGTCCCCGTCGCCATGCCGAGTGCCAGGAGACTTCCGGTCAACAGCAGGCCACGGAACCGACGGATCGTCTGACGCCAACGAGCAGACATTTGAAGCATCGCAAACTCCCCCTTCTCGATGTGTGACAGTTCCCTGAATCGCCGCCCGGCCCCGTGTGACGTCACCCCCGACGAGGCGGTGATGCTGTTGCTGGATCGGGCGGAACCGACTCGCGCCGCAGCTCTCACCCGACCACAGAGCACAGCCACGCCGAAACAACTCGCCACGCCAGAACCGACAGACGGACCGCCGCATGCTGCCATACCAAGCGGCCATCTACAATCGTTCCGAAGTTCAACAGGTCCGGCTGGGTGCAGTCGTTTATTGTTGGTCACATCTTCCGGCCCG
>JANODP010000218.1:0-14901 GCA_031412755.1 Schlesneria sp.
GCGATGAGCACCGCAATGATGGCAATGACCACCAGCAACTCAATCAAGGTAAAACCGTTTCGTCGCGAACGCATCTTCATGTCTCCCAAGTAATAGCCAAGTAAATCGGTCGTGAGATGCTGACGGCGATGCCGAGCAATCGTCAGTTTGAAGCCAGCATGATGTCGATGGAGTTGTCACCCGCCCGCACTTCCGCGGTGAGTATTGTTTTCGCGTTGTACCGATCCGGGATTAGCTCCTGAATCAGTGGGCTGCGCGACGCGGAATCATCCTCTGCTTGAGATGCGGAAACCGAGACGGTGTGCCAGCCTACCTTGGCTCCCTTGGTGTCCCATAGATAACTCAGCTCGTAGTGACCCTGCGCATCCGTGAGTGCCATCGAACTGCGGCCATGTTTCGGCGTGAAAATGACCGTGACACCGGGAAGTGGTTTGTCATCCAAAGTCACGAATCCCGTGACGCCTCCCAGTTCTGGACGATCGGCCGGGACCGAACTGCAACCAAGCCCCGCCACGGAGATACCGACGGTCACGAGAAAGGACCAGATGGTTTTGGCCGACATGTTCACCTTCTGACTTCCCGGGTTAAGGACTCTCGGCCACCTGCCCGTCGTTCATGGTTCCCAGATACGACAGCGTGTTCTGATCGGCGTTTTCGCTGATGAAGCGAACGCTTCCATCCGTCAATAAGAAATGAGCGCCTCCCACATGGCGACTGGCGAACGCGTTGACGGATCCGCCATTCACGGCGTACGACGAACCCGCCAGGGCCAGGCGACCAACCGCAGAGCTAATTTGCGTATCCGGGGTGACTCCCACCCACATGGCACCGTAGTACTCGCCCGCGGTTTGCACAGTGAAGTTGGCGTCCAGATCGCGGCGAAACTTCTCTCCGACAGCCACCGTATTGCTGGTGCCGTCGGTGCAGTCGCGTATCCGGATCACGGCTTTCGTGCCATCGACAAACATGGCTTTGAACCCCGTTACCGGATCGATCCCGCTCCAATCCATTCCCGCCACACCCGCATAATTGGATTTGGCATGAGCGCTCCCCGCGACCCGGCAGGGATTTTGATCCGGATCGGTCGCGCTGGGACACAGGTAAGCCGTAATCAGAGTGCGCTGCAAAGCGGGGTTCCCCACGGCAGGACTACTCTGGGCTCCCGTCGGAGCGTCGCACACTGCTTGTTTGACTCCGCCCGCATCCAACTGGCTGAACAAGGGGCCTTGATCGATGTAGGGTAAGATCGCCACCGCCCAGCCCCAGCCCGGTGCCGCCGGGTGGCTGCTCGCACAATCGTTGCCAGCGGGACTGCCGACGTAACCGGGCGGAAAGCAGAGGAACGTGTCGTGGTAGTTGTGCAGCGCCAGCCCCATCTGCTTGAGGTTGTTCTTGCACTGCGTCCGCCGGGCCGCCTCACGCGCCTGCTGCACGGCGGGCAACAACAGTGCGATCAGCACCGCAATGATGGCGATCACCACCAGCAACTCAATCAGGGTAAAACCGCTTCGTCGCAAACGCATCTTCACTTCCTCCCATGCACGAGCCGCCACCCATTGGACCATCAACTCTTGGGTGGGACGCTCGCCACCAGTTCAAAGTCGATCGCGTTCTCACCACTGGCCACTTCCAGTTTCAGTTCTGAATTCGTGTTGTAACGATCGGGAATGTAGTCCTCGCGCGCGGGAACCTTCTTGCCGGGTTCCATCATGGAATCGACCAGCTTGTCGGGGTTCTCGCGACTGGCGCGAACCTCGACCCGCTTCTTCCCGGCCGTGACAGAAATCTGGAACTTGCCATCGACGATCTTTCCCCCATCCGGTCGTCCCTTGCCGTCCTCGGGCAGGAACACGATGTCCCCTTCGGGGATCATTTGACCGTCGTATTGAACCGATCCGAACACATCGAAACGGGGTGGAGCACTCGATCCCTGGCAACCCGACAGAGCAGCGCAACCGACAACGAACATCAGTAGTACGAGAGAACGCATGTGATCAAACCCTTTCAGTACGTGTGAAGTCAGTTGATATCCCGGCCCATTGGCCGGAGGCTCGTTGGACGGAGGCTCGTTGGACGGCGATCCGTTTGATTGACCGCCCGCCCAAGACGGAGCGTTACTAGAAGTCTCCCACCACTTCCCCGCCGGCCCGCGATCCCAGCGCTTGGAACGTCGTCTTGTCGATGTTCTCCGAGAAGAAGCGGACCGAGCCATCGACCAGGACGAGCTGGGCTCCGCCGGTGTGCTCGCTTCGCGAGTAATTCACGTATTCACCAGTTGTGGCGCAGGGCCGCTTGGGGGGGGCGTGGATGCACAAGTTGCCCCAGAGTTTGTCGCCGATCGTCGTGTTCGGCGGCAGATTGGAACTGAAGAACGTCTGACCGGCGTACTCGTTGTAGTAGCGACCACGCAGATCGTGACCGGACGGATCGATGTCCTTCGACAGCAGGATCTCACCCGCCAAGAGCGTATTGGAAGTGCCGTCGGTGGCATCGCGGATGCTCGTGCGGGAATAGCAGAAGAACATCCCGTTCAGTTTCAACCCGCCTCCATCCACGCCGAATGTGGTCGATCCGGCGCACACCGAATAGTTGCCGTGAAACCCCTGATTGGACCCACCCGCCGTCGAGTTCTTGGGACCCGACGGGTCGCTCGGGCACATGAGTGCCGGCAGGATCGTGGTCGCACCCGGCCATTCGGTGGCATACGTGGAGGGCGAGGTTCCCGCCATGTATGGAGCAAACTTGTTGAACAGCGGCGCCTGATCGATGTAGGGCAGGATCTGCTGCATCCAACACGAACGGTTGGTGCTGTCAACGGAATCCGTCCCCAGCGGTTGAAACTGACCCGGCGGGAAGACCAGGAACGTGTCGTGGTAGTTGTGCAGGGCCAGGCCAAGCTGCTTGAGGTTGTTCTTGCACTGCGTCCGCCGCGCCGCCTCGCGCGCCTGCTGAACGGCCGGCAACAACAGCGCGATCAGCACCGCGATGATCGCGATGACGACCAGCAGTTCGATCAGTGTGAATCCTCGTCTCGAATGACGCATGCGCCCGCCTCTCTGCAAATGTTGAATGAGCATCGAACCTGAACTGTCGGCGAGTGGCCCGCCATGAGCTTCGTCAGAAGTCGCCGACGACTTCTCCACCCGATCGCGTTCCCAATCCCCGGAACGTCGCCTGGTCGATGTTCTCCGAGAGAAAGCGGACGGCTCCATCCGCCATCACAATTTGCACGCCGCCGGTGTGCTCGCTGCGGGCGAACTGCGTGAAGTCACCCGTGCTGGCGCAGGGCCGCTTCGGTCCTTGGATACAGTAGGGAGACTGCTGATCACCGATGGTCGTGTTCGGCGGCAGATACGAACTGAAGAACGTGTTGCCACTCCAGGCATTGAAGTAGCGGCCGCGGATATCGTGGACGGTGGTGTCCTGAATCAGCAGGATCTCACCCGCCAGCAGCGTGTTGGAGGTGCCGTCCGACGCATCGCGAATGCTGGTGCGAGAATAGCTGAAGAACATCCCGTCCAGTTTCAATCCGCCACCGGCCGGCCCGAACGGCAGCGACCCCGCGCACACGACGTAGTTCCCATGAAATCCCTGAGCATTCCCCGGCACGGTGGTGTTCTTCGGACCGCCCGGGTCCGACACGCACATGAAGGCCGGCAAGATTGTGTCCGCACCCGGCCATTGGAAGGCGATTCCGGCAGGCCCCGACATATAGGGCGCGAACTTGTTGAACAGGGGAGCCTGATCGACGTACGGCAGGATTCGCTGCATCCAGCACGAGCGGTTGGTACTGTCCCCCGAACCTGGGGTCAGCAAGGTTCCGGGCGTACCCGGATCCGTCGCCAGCGGTTGAAACTGCCCGGGCGGGAAGACCAGAAACGTGTCGTGGTAGTTGTGCAGGGCCAGCCCGATTTGCTTGAGGTTGTTCTTGCACTGCGTCCGTCGCGCGGCCTCCCGCGCCTGCTGAACGGCCGGCAACAACAGCGCGATCAGCACGGCGATGATCGCGATGACGACCAGCAGTTCGATCAGTGTGAATCCTCTTCTCGAATGACGCATGTTTCCGCCTCTCTGCAAATTTTGAACTGAGCATCGAACCTGAACTGTCGGCGCGTGGTACGCCTTGAGCTTCGTCAGAAGTCGCCCACGACTTCCCCACCTGATCGCGATCCCAACCCCCGGAATGTCGTCTGGTCAATGTTTTCCGAGACAAAGCGAACGGCTCCATCCGTCATCACAAGCTGCACGCCACCGGTGTGCTCGCTGCGCGCGTATTGCACAAAGTCGCCCGTGCTGGCACAGGGTCGCTTCGTACCACTGCTGACGCACCAGGGGGTGTGCTGGTCACCCACCGTCGTGTTCGGCGGCAGGTTGGAACTGAAAAACGTGTTGCCGGACCAGGTGTTGAAATAGCGGCCGCGCAGATCGTGGCCGGACGGATCGACGTCCCTGACCAGCAGCAGTTCACCGACCAGCAACGTGTTGGACGTACCGTCGGTCGTGTCGCGGATGCTCGTGCGAGAGAAGCAAAAGAACATCCCATCCAGTTTCGTTCCACCACCGGTCGGTCCAAACGGAGTCGATCCGGCGCAAACAACATAGTTGCCGTGGAACCCCTGATTGGGGCGGTCATTCGCCGTCGAGTTCTTGGGTCCGGCGGGGTCCGTGGGACACATGAAGGCCGGCAGGATCGTATCGCTCTTCGGCCACGTGAACGCCGTTTGAGTGACTGCTGTCGCCGCCGCCATATAGGGCGCGAACGTGTTGTATAGCGGAGCCTGATCGATGTAGGGCAGGATCTGCTGCATCCAGCCGGATCGATTGGTGCTGTACTGGCTGGCCGGTGGCTCCGATGCCAGAACCTGAAACTGACCCGGCGGGAAGACCAGAAACGTGTCGTGGTAGTTGTGCAGTGCCAGTCCGATCTGCTTGAGGTTGTTCTTGCACTGCGTCCGCCGCGCGGCCTCGCGCGCCTGTTGGACTGCGGGCAACAACAGTGCGATGAGCACGGCGATGATGGCGATCACCACCAGCAACTCGATCAAGGTAAAGCCGACTCGACGACGCGACATGGGAAACTCCGCTGAAGAGACCGAGACTATCTGCATCGAATACGATCGCCGGAGGTGAATGCACTGCTGAGTTTTCGTGAGAGTGTTCCAGTCGAGAAACGCCGAAAGTTCACAAATGAAAGACCTTCTTTAAGACTTCCGAACTGCAGGAAGATGTTATGTCGTATGAGAAATCGAACAATCGGGGATCGTCGAGAAATGACATCGGGAATTGCCGAGAATTCATCTCGGGGGATGTCGGATGAGGGCATCGGGGATTCCCTGAGATCGAGTTGGCTTTCGCTTCCCCCCCGCCGGTTAGAGCAGCCCAGCGGTGTTCGTCACACGCGAAGATACCAGCCGTGCCGTTCCAACATCCGGCACGCTCCGTAGACGACGAGGAAAGAGGACGCGAAGCCCGTCATGGCCAACACAACGGAACTCGATGCGTCTGGAAAGTACGGAGCCACGGACCACGAGGCCACGTCGTGCAGGATGTACGCCGCCAGGGAATTCACTCCCAACGTCCGAAAGATTCCGAGTTGCCAACCCCGTCCATCGCAGACCCACAAAAACAGCGAGTAGAACACCAACGACAGCCCCGCCGTGAAAGTCAGGTAGGACAGCGAGCCGGACCGTTGGCTCATCATCCAGTAGTTCCACTCGCGATGCTGGCGGGCGGGCGGAGGAACGAAAGGGGGCTCGGCCAACGTGCCGTTCCAGTTTTGGAGTCGCTCTGACGACGGCAGGACGGGGTCGGCTGCGAACGGTCGATTCGAGAGGACGGTCACGCGAGAAACAGAAGTGTCATAGAGGGTCGTCCCGCAGGAGAGCACATAGCCCACAAGCATCATCCCGATTCCCTGCATGGCGATTCCACGTGCCGCCACGACTCCCGAGGCCCTCACCGCATCACAGGCCAGCGCGCCACAGAGTGCAGGGATGGCCCAGGTGAGGAATCCCAGCGGTCCGCCGTCAATCCCTCTCGGATCCGAATTCACCCACGCAAAGTTGAACCACCACGACAACACGACGTGGGTCGTGCCCGAGGCGATCGCGTACCACACTCGTGTCTTGGTCGAAGCTCCGATGACGGGCAAGATCCACAATGACGTGGCCGCGATGTGAGACAGAGTCTGGAACCAGTTGCGCTTCGCGAGTCGAGCAAGCACGCTGAGCGTCGGATCGTTGCCAAACTGGTGGATGATTTGTTTCAGATCGCAGAACGTGTACCACGCCACGGCCACGAGCGCGAGACCCGCGATTCTTCGAATCGCCCGTCCCCAGGGCATTTTTCCATCTGCGGCCAATCGCCTGCCAAGACTCAGACGCATCGCAAAACCTGCGGCAAACAGGAACTGCGGCATGATGGTGTCGGCGTAGCTGCAGTAGTCGTGGGAGTGCTTGAGAATTCTGGGGCACACCGCATAACTGCCGAGGAAATTCACCAGCAACATGCCCATCATCGTGTAGCCGCGGAACTGATCCAACGATGTCAAACGACTCGATGCTGACAATGTGGTGGACGGCATGAAGATCGTCTCGTGCAGGAAAGCGGCCATTACAATCACGGCCCGGTCTCCCATTGGAAACCGGGCCGGTGCAGAATTCGAGTCCTCCCGTTGAACGATAAGCGATCGCTCAGTTTCTCTTGCTCTCGCGCTGGACCGTCTTGGCAGCGCCTGTTTGCGAATGGTCCACCCCGGCGGTGGAGATTTCGATGTCCAGAAAGCCCTCGACCTCTGGATCGACCGTCACGGCGAACTCGGATTTGTCAGGATCGTTGTAGCGGTTCCCGAGCTTGTCCGGGCCAACCCACGAGTCTTTGGATGGCCGGTACGTCAGCCATTCCATGCAGATGACATACTCCCCAGCCGGTGCTCCATCCCCTTCCAGATAAGTCATGATGGCAAAAGAACCGTCGGCCTTCGACACGGCGCGGTGAGCGGGCAGCTCACCCTTGGGCATTTTGCTTCCCTTGGGGATCAAGTACACAGAGATGTCCTTGGTCGGTTTGCCGTCCACTAAAAGCTTGCCGCGCACTGGTGTCGTCCTGCTGGCGTTTGGCACGTGGAGTTTGAGTTTCTCCTGAGGGGTCAGGGCTCGTGGCCCGCAACCCACAAGCGCGAGGAGAGCCAGGAACATCAATGACCGCGACACTTTGTTCATGATGCCTTCCGTATGGTCGAGCTGATAATCGAACGCCAGAGGCGAATACTCGCGAAACGTCCACCTTGCACGCGGGTCCAGTTTTGTCCGAGGCGAGCCGGATGCCGCAAGGCTCCGCGTTTCAGAACAGAGTACCCAGCGTCTCCTTATGGCACCCGGCTCGCCCGAATCCATCATTTCGTCGGCCCAATCGGACTCCGCTAAAACTCACCCGTGACGGTGCCGCCATTCGGAGTGACGAGATCGGCGAACGTGCCAATGTTCAGGTTTTCGCTGACAAACCGCACGCTGCCATCCGCCAGCACGATGTGAACACCGCCGACATGGAAACTGTAGGCACCGTTCGAAATGCGGTTGGTGCAGTTGATGACGCAGGGGCCGCCGCCCGTCGTGCCATCGACAGACGACCCCTTGAACCAGTTCTCGGCATTCGAAAAATCTGCCCAGCCACCGCCATACGTGGTTTCGGTTGGGTCGAGCTTTCCCTTCTCATACACGGCATTGCGTCCGGCGATTTCACACAGGATGAGCGTGTTGCTGGTTCCATCGGTACAGTCGCGAATGCCGTTGCGTGGCTTGTCGTCACTTAGAAGGCCCGTATAACTTCCCTGGGGACGCTGCGGCACGATGTACGTGTTTTTCAATACGCCGAAGAAGCCGCCGACGGGAGCATAGTCCATTACTCCGGTTTCCCACGTCACCGCCGTTGAGCCGTCAAAGTCAGTGCATGTGATGGGGATGATATTAGAGGGATGAATGGCTGACGGACAGATAAACGCCGGTATTGCGTTCTTGATCGCAGCCTTGTTGTTGGCCGAATATGCTTTTCCAGTACACGGTGCTGTCACCGGAGACATATACGGTGCCTTGAAGTCGATCAGACCGTACATCGGAGCTTGATCGATGTACGGCAATAGAAACTCCGCATAGGTGTGAATGTTGAAGTCCGGGCTGGCCGAGGGAATGCCATCCTGAATGCAACTGCCATTGCCCTTCAGCAGCGTGTACGCGGGCGGAAACTGGTTGTACACGTCGTGGTAGTTGTGGAAGGCCAGGCCCATTTGCTTGAAGTTGTTTTTGCACTGGGTTCGTCGGGCCGCCTCGCGGGCTTGTTGCACGGCAGGCAACAACAGCGCGATCAGCACCGCGATGATGGCGATCACAACCAGCAGTTCAATGAGCGTGAATCCGGGACGGCGCGAACGCATGATGGCATTCCTCGAAACGAGACTGGTGACGACCAAATCGATCACGAGGAAGGGTAGCGAATGCGTTCACGGTGTCACTCGGGGCGTTTCTGAAAATACGCCGGTGCTTTCCCGAGCACTGCATCGGGGATTCCCCGATGCGTGTGGGTGACGATCGTACCTGTAGCGGAACTCGCAAGAGTTCTGGCCTGAAGTCTTGCGACTTCAGCTACACGCAGCCGCTACAGGTGCGTAGTGAGGAAATAAGTCCGGCTCTCCTGCACATTCTTTACTGTGGTCGGCTCTCCAGCAGCCACAGTACGGCGGCACGAGTCAGTCCGGCGGCATTCGCGAGATTGAGTTTGCGCTTGATGTGCTCGCGGTACGTCTCGATCGTCTTGTGGCTGAGAAACAGCTTGTCGGCAATCTGTTGCGTGCTGAGCCCCTGTCCGACGAGTTCAAAAACTTCGAGTTCGCGGTCGGTCAGACTCTGCACGGCTTGGAAGGGCGACGTGCTGGAAGGGTTGAGAGCCCGCTCCAGAATCCTCTCGCTCAGTGCGGGATTGAGATAGATGCGGCCCTCGAGCACGCGATGGATGGCCTGCACCAGAATCCTGGCATCCTCCTGCTTGTTGACGTAACCCAGCGCTCCCGCCGCGATGGCCCGTTCGGCGAACAGGGTATCGTCGTGCATCGAGAACATGAGGATGCGTGCCACCGCATCCTCGTTTCTGATCTGTTTGATGAGATCCAACCCATGACCGTCTTTGAGAGAGATATCGAGCACCACCAAGTCGGGGCGCAACGTTTGGTACTGGCGGAAAGCTGTGGCGAGATCTTCGGCCTCGCCACAGACTTCGAGATCGGGCTGGGCCGAAATGATCTCGGCGAGGCCGCGTCGAACCAGCGGATGGTCATCGACCAGCAACAGCCGCGATTTCACAGGCTTGCGAGCGGGCATGTCATTCTTTCCTCGGCAAAATGCAGGACATCAGGGTTCCACCGTCATCGTTCGGACCGATGGTCAACGTGGCTCCGATGGCGGCGGCACGATAACGCATGATTCGCAACCCCATTCCCGGTGAGCCATTTGTGGGGGCCATCCCCTGGCCATCATCGTAGACGTACATCGCGAGTCCCAGCGGATCAGCCCGCAATCGTACCACGATGTGCTCGGCGCGCGCATGTTTGACGGCGTTGTGAACGGCTTCCTGCGTGATGCGAAACAGGTGCGTTGCCACCTTGTTGTCATAGACACGCACGTGGTCATCGCCATCGAACAGACAAAGAATTTCATGACGGCGGCCGATTGCCGCCGCGAATTCCGCCAACGCCGCACGCAGACCCTCTGCATCGACATCGACCGGGAAGAGGCCCTTGGATAGAGTCCGCACCCGCTGCTGAGACTGGCGAATGTAGTTGGTCAGTTCCGCAGCCAGTTCCCGCTCCGTTGGTCGATCATCGAGCTTTCGTTCGAGACTATTGGACATCATCGCCAACCCAGTCAGTTCCTGGCCGAGAGTGTCGTGCAACTCCTGGCCCAGCTCACGCTGTTGCTCCCAGACGGCATCGATCAGTTGCGACTGCAGCCGACGTCGCTCGACGACGCGACCCAACTGCGTACCCAAGTGTGCCAGGATGTCCAACAGAGCATCATCCGGGGCCACGACTGCGTGTGCGAAGAACTCCAACACGGCGACGACTTCGCGACCGACGACAATGGGGAAGGCTAGCGTCGTCTGGAGTCCCAGTTTAAGAAACTGCTCGACGCGACCGAAGGAATCCCCGCGACTGAGATCGGCAATCCACACCGGCCGGCCGGTCGCGACGACCCGGCCAATCGTGTCCGACGTGGCGTTCATGCGGGTGTGAAACGTCACCTCGCGCAACAGGTGAAACTCTTCCGACTGATCGACGGTCCAGAAAACACACGGCACGAAGGTGCCGGGTTCGTCGTCGTCCGGAATGTAAGCCGCACCCACGGGCCAGTTCATGAAGCGGGCGATCATGTCGAGCGCGGCGCGCAACGCGAGTTCGACCGACTCGGCCTCGTTGGCCAGCACGGCGACGTCCTTGAGCAATTGCAAGTATCCACTGCGTTGGACCACGAGAAGTTCCAGGTTTTCGTTCAGTTGCTGCAGGGCCGATTCGGTCTGTTTGCGAACCGTAATGTCGCGCAGGAAGCCGCTGAATTCGAAGCCCCCTTCCAGGCGTAACGGGGCCAGGCTGAGCTCGATCGGGAATTCTTCGCCATTGCGGCGAAGAGCGCCGAGTTCCAGGCGTCGACCAAAAAGTCTGCTTTCTCCCGTCTCGATGAAACGGCGCAGGCCATTCATGTGGGCTTCGCGGTATTGGGGTGGCAGGATCAAATCGTGCATCGATTGGCCCAGCACTTCGTCGGCGGTCCAACCGAAAATTCGTTCGGCCTGCGCATTCCACGCCGTAATCCGACCCTGCTCGTCAATGGTGATGACGGCGTCCAACGCCAACTGCATCGCCAACTGAAAGCGTTCGCGGCTGATGCGCAACGCTTCCTCGGTATGTTTGAAATCCGTGATGTCCCAGACGAGCGTGTGGAAGCCGAGCACACTTCCGTCGGAGTCGCGACGGGGGACATAGAGGGCGTGAATGTACCGCTCGCCCCCCTGGGGATGGGGAATACTCGCCTCATACTCGACGGCTTGCCCGGACAGTGCCTGCTCGAAGCGGGGGCGCACCACCTCAAACAGCCGTTCGCCGAGAACATCTTTCACCAAACGACCGGTGATTTGTTCCGGAGACACTCCCAGTCGCTGGCTGTACGCGGCGTTGTTGAAGCGGTACCTCAACTCGCTGTCGATGTAGGAAATCAACACGGGCATCGAATCCGTGATCGTGCGCAGTTGTTCCTCACTTCGCCGCAAAGCTTGTTCGACCGCCACGCGATCTTCGATCTCGGAGTGCAACTGCCAGGTTTGTCGATTCAGCGCCTTGTTGACTCCCAACATTTCGAGAGCCTCATGTCGCACGCGGCGGATCATGGGGGCGAACACCACAAACCACATCGAAACCAGCACACCCACCGAGGCGACCAGGCAACCGTAGCCCGTCGTCTGCAAGGCCGCCAACCGGCGTTCGTTTTCGAACCTCCACGCGGTGATGAGTGCCTCAATACCGTCCAGGAGTTTCGGGTCGAGTCCCTTGTCCATGAATCCGGCCAACACCGGATGGCCGCCCTTCAGTTTGTCGAGGGGGGTGTTGGCGACGGCCCGCATGGCGGCGACGTATTCGCGGGCGCGGCGGTCGAGTTCGTGGGGCGGCTGTTCCAGGATCACCTTCACGCTGGCGGGCGGTGCAGGGAACCCCGATTGGGGATCGCCGTGGACGAGGCGTTCGTGCGTCGTCTCAAATTGATTCATCAGCGCGGCCAACAGCCTGTGAAGGTGCGGCGCATCGTCCTCCTGCGGGTGCATGATCAATCGAACCAACGCGAGGTTGAAGCGACTCCAGCAATAACGCTGCTGGCCGCTGGAGTAAGACACCAGAACCTCACTCTTGAGCAACCTGGCCTGCGAGGACAACACGTACATTTCCGTGCAGGTCAACAGCGCCAGCAGCGCGAGCGCAACGAGGCAGCGCTGGCCAAGCAATTTGACGCCAGGCAATTCGCGCTCGGTGACGGTCGGTTCAAGCGTCGGAGGAATCCAGTGATCACTGACATCGGCCATGTCGGTCTCAACCTTGCGGCTCACGCTTCGAATTCAGAGGCGGGATCATTGCAACGATCGCACCTTGAGATATGTCTTCGGGATGTGTCTGCTGATTTTCCCGAACAGGATACACCCCCCCGAGATAACGAACGAGCGTCATGCACCGCCCTTTGCAGAAGAATGGTTCAAATGCGGTGCCGTCCGGCATCGGGGGATTCCCGATCTGCGCATCGGGGATCCCCCGATCAGTGACTCAGACCATCCCCGCTCTTCTGCTCGGCCACTCCCCGAGAACATTTTCCGCAGCGCCCCGATGTGCTCATTTTCAGAGATCTCTATCGTTCTCTCCGGATCGTGGTGCGGGGTTCGCGAGTTCAGTCCGGGGTCGATCAAATGCATTGAACATGCGTGCTCATGCGGCGTTTGATCCTGTTTGAGATCCATTGCGGGAGAAGCACTTCATGACTCGATCCGTCCACTTTCAGCCATCGTCTTGTGTGCGAAATGAGAAAGGTTGCCCGATCACCGACGATCGCTTGTCGTCATCGCAACATGCGCGTTGTCGTCATGCCGGGGTCGGGCTGTTGGCTCTCATCCTGGCGGTCGGCTTGTGCGGTTGTGGACGAAACTCCGGACCGGAGTTGGTCCAACTGAGCGGAACGATCTTGTTCGAGGGTCGTCCGATACCTCCCGGCTCGCTGACGTTTATTCCCAAGGCAGGCGAGGGGCCAACCGCCACCGGAACGATTTCCGAAGCGGGCCACTTCACCGTGAGCACGCATCGCACCGGTGATGGCATCCCGCCCGGAGAATATCGCATCCGCGTCGAGTCTTGGGAAACGCCTCCAACGATGGGTGGCCCCCCGGCCAAGTCAGCCATTCCCGCGAAGTACACCAACGTCAATACCACCGACCTCACGCTCGATGTTCCCAACGAACGCGAACAGGTCGTCGAGATCGTGCTGAACCCCTGATACCGCTCGCCCCGCTCTGTGCGAGGTACCACTTGCACGGAGCGGGGGCTTGACAACCCCGGAGAATTCCTCCGTTGCTTTGATCTCTGTTGCTTTGCCAATCACTCACTGGAGTTTCCATGCCGACGAAATCCCTCTGCCGACGACGAGCCTTCACGCTGATCGAGTTACTGGTCGTGATCGCGATCATCGCGGTGTTGATCGCGCTGCTGTTGCCCGCTGTCCAGCAGGCGCGCGAGGCGGCCCGGCGGACACAGTGCCGGAACAATCTCAAGCAACTCGGCCTGGCGATGCACAACTACCACGACACGCACAACACCTTTCCGATGCTGGGCGGCTTTTCCGCGACTCATGGCTGGGGAGCGTTGCCGCTGATCCTGCCGTACCTCGATCAGAGTCCGCTCTATGGTCGGATCAATTTCAATGACAGTGTCGCCTGCCAGAGCAACCAATTCGTGTATGACGTAGCCATCCCGGGACTGATCTGCCCGAGCGATCCCACCGACCCGGTGCGAACGGACCGGGCAATCCCCAGTGTCACTTGCGGCGGCGGTCCCGCGATCACTTCCGCCAATGGGGCGATTACGGCGCGGGTCTCGAACTACGTCGGCAGCAACGGCGACGCCCACCTCGTGGGCGAAAACCTGGGCTACACCGCAGCGAGCACATCGGAATCCATGTACGGGTGCGGCGGCTGCAACGATGGTAATCCCAGCGACGGCACCTGCGCCCAGCCCGGTCAGGGATTTGGTGGCGGAAAATTTCACCGCGGCATCTTTAATTACTTGGCGGACACTCCGCCGGTGAAGATCGGGCACGTCACCGACGGCACGAGCAACACCGTCCTGATGGGCCACACATCGACGATAGCCACGGGCAACGATCTGGTCTGGTTTACCAGTACCGGCAATGCGTTCTCGACCAGTCTTCCCATTAACTTCAACGTCCAGGCATCAGTGAGACTGGGACGATTCTATGACCCCACCAACATTGCCGGCCAACCCTGGGCAGGCCGCGGATTTCAGAGCCATCACACCGGCGGAAGCATGTTCACGATGTGCGACGGCTCGGTGAAGTTCCTCAGCGAGAACATCAGCATGAAGACCTACAACGCGGCCGGCAGCCGTGCGGGTGGTGAGGTCTTGAGCCTGGAGTAAGGCTGCTTCCATTGAATGAGGTCTGACGAGATGCGGATTCCATTTCGATCCATCGCTGCATGTGATCGCTGTCGGGTGATGTGTGTCATCGGTCTCGCCCTGTCAGGATGCGGCGGTGCCAATGACGCGCCCGAGTTGGCCCCGGCCAGTGGCTCCATCACGTACCAGGGAAAGCCCCTGGTTAACGCCCAGGTGGTGTTTGCCTCCGAGTCAGGAGCTCGCATTTCGCGCGGGATCACGGATGAAAACGGACGGTATCAACTCGGTACGTTCCTGCCCGGTGATGGGGCCGTGGTCGGCAAGCAGCGCGTGACGGTTGTCGCGCAAGGACCGCCTCGACCGCCTCCGCCGGGAACACCGGGAGCCGGAATGCCGGGAGGGCCTTCGCTGCCCGGCCTGCCCCTGATCTCTGAGAAATACTTTCAGCCCCAAACCTCGGGCCTGACTGCCGAGGTCAGGCGGCGCGAAGACAATGTGTTTGATATCGAACTCACGGAATAGACGTGTCGGAGTCTCAATGTTGCGCCGAAAAAGATCAACGGCCCACTGCTCACATACATCATTCTTCGGGATCGAACCGGCAGACCCGCTGGTTCGGACGTGATCGGCAGCATCACCAAAGGGGCGTCAATCATGAATACACATCGACTGGAACGATCTGCAACCCGCGTCCG
>JANODP010000219.1:0-2303 GCA_031412755.1 Schlesneria sp.
GAGCACGGATGAGTCATGACCTATCAGCGAGTGCGGCCTCCATTGCGCCACCAGCGAAGTTCATTCGCTCCCCGTTCGGCGCAGGCGACGATGTCCAGGCGACCATCTTTGTCGAGGTCCGCCAGGATCACGGTCACGGCGTTCGACCAGTTCTGTTTGATCGCGTGCGGCTTCCAGCCGGTCTTCACGTCGCCAGTGTTCTCGAACCAGGCGAGTTGGCCCGAGGGACTCCAACCGGTCGCGACGACGTCCTGATCGCCGTCACCGTCGAGGTCTCCGGCCACCGCCTCGAAGCCGTGAGGAAAGCCACCGGCGATGAGATGCTTCTTCCATTCGGTGGCGAGGCCCGGCCGGCCGACGTTCTCGTACCACGCGACCTGATGCGAATCGGGTGAGTTGGCCGCCACCGGTGACGCGAGTCCGAATGTCATGACGACGTCGAGATCGCCATCGCCATCGATGTCCGTCGGATGCCCGTGCATCGGTGCGAGCGTCTTGTCGTCGATGACGGTCTTCTTCCACGGCTCGGTCGCGGGCTGGCCGGAATTCGCGAACCAGACGATTTGGTTCCCGGTGCGCGACGTGCCGAGCAAGTCGGGATGGCCGTCGCGGTTGAAGTCGGCGACGGCGATCGTGCGCGTCTCGCCGATCTTCTCGGCGATTTCGTGCCGCACCCACTGTTCGCCGTTGCCGGGACGGCCGGCGTTTTCAAACCAATCGAACCGCTGGCCAACCCAACTCGATGAGGCGACATCGAGATCGCCATCGGCATCGAGGTCGGCCAGAGCCACGTCATACGACCCCGGCACCTCTCCCGGTTGAGCGACACGATGCAATGTCCACGGCCGGGTAATCGCCTCCTTCCCAGGATTCTCGAACCAGCGGATGTCCGACTTCAGGTTGTCGACGATCACGATGTCGGGTCGGCCGTCGCGGTTGATGTCGCCGATCGCGTGTCGTTCGAGTCGAATCGGCTGATCGCTCAGCCCCGCGTACTTCTGGATGAACGAGTGTTGGAAGCCGCCTTTGCCGTCGTTGAGCAGCAAGTACAGATTGCTGTTCGGCTCGGCGTCGGAACTGGTCAGGTCGAGATCGCCGTCGCCGTCGAGATCGAACGCCGCGCAGGCATACGAGTAGGTGTAGTTGCCGAGCAAACGCTGCTCGGTCAGCTTGAGCGGCCCGGCCTCGATCGTCTTCGGCGGTTCAGCGTCGGCGCTCGGTTCGCCGCGCGGGTCGAGCAGCGTCGTGATGACCTGGGCATAGACGCGGTGACCGAAGTCGTTCGGATGATTCACGCCGTTGCCGGTCTGATCCCAGTCCTGCTTGAGTTCGAGGAAGCCGGTCCAGATCGAAGTCAGATCGGCGAGCGCGACGCCCGGCCCGACGAGTTCCTGCAAGGCATCGCGATACTGCGGGAAGGCTTCGTGCTTGAGCCGCACCCAGTCGCGGTTGCCGAGCATCGATGTGACGAGAATGAACTCGCACTCCGGCAGCTTCTCGCGAATCTTCGCGATCATGTTCTGCGTGGTCTCCCGATACGACTGCGGCGAACGTCCCGCCGAGTCATTCATGCCGAAGGCGAGGATCACCAGATGCGGCTGCGCTTCGACCACCTTGTCGATCTGCGTCAGCCCCCAGCCGGTGTCGGTCCCGCCCACCGCGAGGTTCTTCATCTCGACCTTGCCGCGAAACCGTTCGGCCAGTTGCCGCCGCACCAACTCCGGATAGGCCGGCTGAAACGGAGCGGCGTCGAACAGCGCCGATGCGTTGGCTCCGGCCGAGATGCTGTCCCCCAGCGTGACGATCGACAGCGGCTGGCGGTTGACCAGTTTGGCGACCGATCGCGGCAGCAGCTTCGGATCGAATTTCGGCACCGAGCCCTTCCACAAATCCGGCGCGTGCCGATAGGTGATGCAGGTCTGCAGCTCGGCATATTCGAGTCGCCCGCCGAAGAAGATCTCGCCGTTGCCGTCGCGATGCGTCAGCTCGTACTTCTGCGACTTCGCCGGCCGCCGCAGCTCATGCGGCGTGCGCGACGGAATCCGCGAACCGGCCGGCAGGACGATCTCGCGCGAGTCTGGCTTCCAGACGAAGTCCCTGCCATTCTCATACACCACATCGCCGACGGAATTCCGAACCGCCGGCACTTCGCGAATCGGAAACATCACCGAGGCTCGGGCTTCACCGGTCTTCTCGTCCCTGATGAACAGCACCGATTCACCCTCGACGACCTCGCCCTGCCAGAACGGGCGCAGGAGTGCCGGCGCGTATTGCCAGGTCGGCTTGGCCGGCTCGGCGGCGGC
>JANODP010000220.1:0-4766 GCA_031412755.1 Schlesneria sp.
GCAGCATCAGCGGCGAAGGTCGGGGTCAAGTGCCGTGTCTGACTCGAGAAGGTGTCTACGCATACGTCGACGCAGAATCTCTGACGTTGGGTCAACTGAGTGCGGAACTCAATCCGAACGCAGCGCGGGGTAGAACCGGGACAATTGTCGCGGTCTCTGACGGTCAGAGTTTTCGCGCTGACATATCGAATCCTGCGATACCTGAAGACTGTGTCGAGGGCGACGCATGCGCCGGAATTCTTCTTGCGTTGCCCAAATTGAATGCCTCAAAAGGCATTATCTGCAAAGTGCTGTGGGGCGGACGTGGGAGGACAACGCCCGAGAATCTGGACATTCAAAACCTGCCCGAGTTTCGAAAGAAAGTCCGGGTGGGTGCTCTTGTCGCCGCTCGGCGAACTGACGGTGTTTGGACCATCGAGATTAAGCCCCGCCGTTTGACTGTGCGGGCTCTTTGGGAGATTGAACAATCAAATTCACTCGAAGGCCAAACCTATCTCGGAATCGCCCACCACGACAGTCGAGAATGGGCGCTCGCAGAAGCGAGTCCGGGATTCTTGTCATTGGTACCGCGACCAGTACGTCTGCCATTGCATTTCGCCACATGTGGCGCCGGTAATAGCAGCGAGGGTGGACTACGCCCGGACGTGCGAGTCGAAAGCACGTATGAGCCGGATGCCAATGCCCGTCCACCATTCCGAGCAGTTCTCGCTGCGCCGGGTAAGTTTCTCATCGGCCACACACCGACCCGTACTGGGCGAGGAGAACATCTAATTTCGCGCATTCAGCACCGTCTTGATGCGACGGACGACGGCTTCTTCGATGTAAAGCGTCAATTCATACTCTCGGCCGCGCCCGTTCGTGCGACCGCTCCGCAACGGCAGCGACCAGTTCAGCGTGAAGAAGTCGATTGGCACAAGCTGTTGGAAGAATACTTACAGAGTCCCGATACGCTCATCGGCACATTCGATGGCACCGCGGTGATGCTCAAGGATCTGCGCGTTCCCTCCGAACTTGGCGACGGAAAATGGAAGGATCGTCTAGTCATTGTCGAACGCGAACACATCCTGGATCACAACTACGCGAACAAAGCACAATTTCGGCTCTTCAAGAATGATGAAGGTCAAGTTCGCGCATCGTTTCAGTGTGTCCCGGCTTTGAACATCGACGAGTACTTCGAAGGTCTGCACATCTCCGAAGACGACAAGTTTCATCGGCTCGTATGCCCCCTCTATTACGTGGGACGCATTACCGGCGACGAGGGACAACACATTCAACACCACTTTGAATGGGGCTACGGTCAAACCTTGCTGATTGACGAGGCGCAACTGCGATACAACGGCAGTCCGTTCTCATCCGCAAATCTCATCTTGTTCCACGGCGACTCCATTACTGGCGTGACCTTCGGTGTGCATGAGGGAAAGAGGATTCTCGACTTCCAAGAGATCCACATCAGCCACTCAACCGGGAGGTCCCTGTACCTACAACGCAGTCAATACAAGATCGTGCATGTGCTCCAAGTCAGGTTAGTGCAAGATCGCTTGGATGTGGTCTGCATCGAAGGGTTCGACCGCGACCAAATGGACCGCGAGCGAATGTCCAATTTCGATTTGAGAAGCGCTACGATGGATGCCGCGAGCGTCGAACGTTTGTTGCCGAGATTTCAGGGGGGCAGCAGCGATGAGGAGGAAAACGCCAGCAACCTGACATGCAAGGTCTACGGTCGTTTTGACACCGAAACCTATGAACGATCACTCGGACGCGAAGTCGTCTTTCAACACGTCCGGCTGTCCTTCAAAGCGTCGGACAAGGGGCTCCCTCTAGATCCCCGTGGGGAGCGAGTCTTTATGACGGCGGGCTCCATTGTGTCCATGCAGTCCGATATGGGGCTGAAGATCTTCCCGCTTAAAGGCATCCACAAAGATGATGCCGATTCGCAATTTGCTGACTCCATCTTGCTTCGCAGGCAGTTCTCGGTTCGCGAAGACCTTCTCAGCAGAATCCATGACGATGAGAACACTGGTGCGGACTACTTCGCCGGACAAGTCGTCTTGGTGCAGGTCATTCGTGACAACGAGAAGGACCGCCAGATACTGAAACTCAAGAGCGTTCCGCCGCGCAAGCTCGACCACCTGCCGACGGCGGTTCTTTCCGCCGGGGGCCTGTTGTTCGCGACTGTCGATGAGTTTGACAAGGGGCTACGACTTGAGTTGCGACCGGGAATCTTCGTCAACATTCCAGCCAAGAACTTGGCTGAAAAATCCGTAGACCTCGGAACGGGCGACGTCGTTCAAATTGAGATCGCGGGGGCTCCGCGCGATCTGCGATTTCTCATCACGCGTGCCGCGTTTCGTGATGATCGGTATGTCCCCAACGTACCGCGGGCAGTGGTCGCATTCCCAAAGAATGACCTTGCGAAACCAGAATTTCGAACGTCCGTGGAAACGCATACCCCTGCATTCTGGGAACGATCTCGATTCACCATCGGCGGACTTCCCAACCTGACGCCCAGCGGAGGCCACTACGTTCGGGACCGAGGCCAATGGAGCGGTCCGAACGGTCAGTTCTTTAACGAACTCATGGCCGTTCCCCATCCCAAGATTGTGCATCTTGGACGAGGTGCTGACGGTCGAATCCGGATCGCCCCGGCGACGCATGTCGGATACGCCGGTCGCACCGTCGTGGAAGACGATGGCAGGTATGCCCGGTGCGAGCTTCTTTACCGACGCGACAACACGCGCGAGGACACTCCGCGCATGGGTTGGATGACGCTGTCATTCGCAGACACTTCGGCAAAGTGCATTGCTCGCCGATGTCACAGCGAGAAATGGCACTATCACGATCGCAAGACAATCACCTGGTCCGGCACGGATGATGTCGCGCGACATGACATTGGCGATCACACGGTCGAACGCGGCCCTGTGTTCTTTGAAGTTGATCGTGGGCAACTGCGGCTCCGCTACAGCCCCGCGCGATTCCTCGAATTCGGTTTTCCGATCGATGAACTGCTACATTCACTGCGCGGCCATTCCACGCAAGTTGTGGAATTCACGGTTGCTGGAATCTCGGATGAGCATGGCTTATGGTTGGAACTGGCTCCCGGGCGACTTGTGGAACTTCCCGCCCGGCGTGTCATCGCACATGTGGCGAAGCGAGAGCATTCTCTGGCGGATCTCGATTGGGATGCGTTCGCTCCAGGTGATGTGATCCGGCTCAGCCTCTCCACCAACGACCCACTCGTTCCAGATTCAGTGGTTCTAGAAGGTTGGTCGCCCGGCCCGCGACGCGCCTTTGGAGGAAGAGCGACCTGGCTGCCCGTACAGGAACGCGATTCGAACGAGGGCGCTTTGCGAGTCGGTGCGGGCGCCTTTCAACTCACATTGCCGGTGGCCCAGCCAGAGGAATTTGGAGACACGGTCGTGCTCGGGACTGCCAACGGACTTAGATCCGCTGGCAAGGAACTGCCGCGACCTGGTGACTGCGTCTTGCTGGGCCTTGATAACCAGAATGAACCTGTGGTGCTAGTGGAGCATCTATTTTGGTTTGACAGGTTCGATGGTTGGGTAGAGTCGTTTGAGTTTGATTCTGGCGTCCGGTGTGGAGAACTGCCAGTGGACCTTCACCTGCTGAGCATTGCGAGTTTGCTGCCAAGCCGCGACTTCGGTTTGCAGTGTGGTCATGTCAGCCATCCGGCGGTCGAGGCATTGTCGCTGCAGGACACCCAGTTCGATCTCGGCCATGTTGAGCCAACTGCCGTGCTTGGGCGTGTAATGAATCTCCAGCTTGTCGATCAGTCGTCGTGCCTCTTCCGGAGGGAACGCTTCGTACAACGAGGCCGGTTTGTGGGTGTTGAGGTTGTCCTGCACGAGCACGATCTTCTCGGCGGCGGGATAGACCACGTCGATCAGGTGCCGGATCGCGTGGGCGTAGTCCTTCGCCGTGCGACGCTCGGTCACCAGCACTTCGCGACGGCCCGTCAGCGGTTCAAACATCATGAACAGGTTGCCGGTACCGTGACGTTCGTACTCGTAGTCGATGATTTCCGGGCGGCCGGGTTGCGCCGGAATCGACGGGCGGGCGTGACCGACCAGCTGCTTGGAGGCCTCGTCGAGGCAGACCTGCGGTCGGCGCGGATCGTGCGGCCGATGGTAGACGTTCAGCGTATCTTCCATCGCGCAGACGAACTCGGCGCTGCCGTCGGGCGGGATGACCCACTGCCGCTGGAGCCAGGGCTTGAGTTCGTTTTTTTCAGCGTCTGTCGCACCGTCTCGGGACACACGGAGTCCGTCACGTGCAGTTCCACAAGCTTGTCCGCGAGTAGTTGCAGTGTCCAACGGACGCGGCCTGCGGGAGCGGCACTGCACGCCACGGCCACCAACCGCGCTTCACCAGCCCCGTCCAGGCGACGCGACTTGGTCCGCGTCGGAGGTTGCCGCTCCAGAGCCGCCTCGAACCCGTATTCCACCAGTCGCTGCCGCAGCCGGTGCACGGTGGATTCGCTGACGTCAAACGCCGCAACAATCTGTGCGTCGGTCCAAGCCAGTCCATCCACATCCGCCTTCAACAGCATCCGCGCCCGCAACACCTTCGCCCGCGCCACACGCGGTGCTTTTACCAGCGCTTCCAGAACGGTCCGCTCGTCCGCGGTCAGTCGCACCACATATTTGGCATCCCTGCCCATGACTGGCTCCACAACAACTCGCTCCCCTGCAACCGCAGTTGTCGCACAAGATTCAAAACCTGTCAAAACCAAATGGTTGAACCACTAG
>JANODP010000221.1:0-5521 GCA_031412755.1 Schlesneria sp.
GGACGGCGGCGGCTCGATCCCACGACTTCGCGCCGGAGGTGGATGCCACGCTGACCGTCTCGTCCGCCACATCCGCGTCGAAGGGGAGTTCATGCACTGCCAACTGCCGTATCGCCGCCTGAGTCGGCTCGGACAGGAGCGCGACGAGTTCGCGCAGCAACAACTCGCCCCGAAATTCCTCGGCCGCCGCTTCCAGTCGCTCCAGAACCGGCGTGACGTCGGTTGCGTCACAGCGCAGCAGTCCGTCGAGCTTCTCCAACAGCAAGGGATTGCCGCCACCCAGCCGCAACGCACGCACCCGTAACGCCTCGTCTACCAGCGGCGATTGCAATTGGGTCAACTGCTGCAACTTCTTCGACAGGTCCTCGCCCAACATCGCCGAGACTGGCAACCGCAGCAGCCGGTCCTCCGAGACACGCTCGAAATCGTGGCGCGTCGTGATCATCACCCGGCAATGCCCGGCGCACCGATGGACCGCCTTCAACAATGGGCGCAATACCTCCAGCGCCGCCAGCCGCACCACGCCGGGCGAGTCCATGTTCTGCTCGAAGTCGTCGAGCACGAACAGCAGCCGTCGATTCCCCGGCGGATGCTCGAGTACCTTCATCAGCCGCTGCGCCAGATTCTGCTGACGCGAGAACAACGTCTGATTCGCTTCGGCATCAAGGAGCATGTCGTCCAGCGCGGTGAGTAACTTGTCTTCATCGAGCACGCCGAACACGACGACGCGCGACCAGCCGTCGAACCGATCGGCAATCCGCGCGGCCAGGCTGCTTTTGCCGTTCCCTCCCAGCCCGTGCAACACGATTCCGGACGAGAAGCCGTCGTCTCCCGGCACCGCTCGAAGCGTTCGCAGCGCCGCCTGCAACAGACGCCGCCGTCCGACAAAGTTCTCTCGCTTGCAAATGGGTCGGCCCGAACTGCGCGCGTCGAGGAACTCCGTCACGGCATCCCGAACATGCGGCAGATCGCGACAGTCCGTCCCCGGCCGGGTGACCACCGACTCGCCGGGAAATGCCCCCGCCACATACAGCCGCATCAGATGCCAGTTGCTGCACCGCCAACCCATCGCGGCCAGTTCCAGTTCGAGGCGCAGGATCTCGCGCCGGGCCGAAGCGATCGATACGGCCAGATCGTCGCCGTTCCCCAGCCAGTGATAGAGCGACGCCGCCGCCTCGCTCGCCCGAAAGTCGTTGACCGGCAGCGCCCAGCCGAGCACGGCCGACGCACCGCCCCGCAACACGCCCTCGGACAGCGACGGCACCCGCTCGCCGACCCGTTCCAAACCGGTCTCACACCCCGACAGAAAGACCAGTCGCGGCCAGCGCTGTGCGAGCGTCTCGGTCAGGTCGGCTTGCGTCGCGCGGAACAGGTCGCCCACCTCGTCCTCCAGCAGGATCATCGGTTGCCCCGATGCCCCCTCGGCGTGCGCCGTGAGATGCACGACGTCAAAGTCCCGCGCCCGCTCCATCCGCCACCGCAATCCGTCGAGGCTCCCCGACTCCTCGACCACCAGTTCCGTTTCGCCCCCGCGGACCGCGTTGAGAATGATCCCCTCCTCCCGCTCGAACGAGAGGACCGGTTCAACGTTCTGCGGAGACGCCGCCATGAACAGGAGCCTCAACGGCCGATTGGCCGCGGGCCGCGGCTCGCGCGGCAGAGGGAGCCAGCGCACGGGACAGAACAGCCGGTCGGTCCGCTGCGCCCAAAACCCGCTGGGATCGGCCAGCAACTCCCACGGGGCCGACCAGAGCGCCTGCTGCCGATCCATTCGCCGCGAATCGCTCACGCCGGAGAGATCCGCCGGGGAATCGGCTGCGGCCGGCCCCTCAATGAACAGCACGATCGGCCCGATCCCGTGTTCGAGTTGAGAGCACCACAGCTCGGGACCGTTGAGCCATCCGACCAACCGCCGCCCCAGGCCGAGCAACTCGGCGACACCGAGCCTGGTCCAGTCCGACGGAGTACACGCCGTCAGTTCCGTCATGAAATCTTCAGTGAGCGGCCTGCTCCCCAGCCGATGTCGCGAGGCATCCTGCGGCGAATCGGCGGAAACGCTCCATAGCGTGAGTTCGGCACCGTCCGTCGAAACAGTCAACAGAAACCTGGCCACGGAATGTTTCCTCAGGCAGGGAAAGTGAACGGCCGCGATTCTGCCGGATCGGTCGCGAGTCTACAACCGCGTCCTATATCGCCGGGCGCCACGATGGGAAGGTGGCTCGAATACATATTCAGTAGTTCCAAGTTTGCAGAGTTCGTATTTGCTTTAACTCCGAAGGAGTTGCGTCCCATAGCCCAGGGTTGCGAGCGAAGCGAGCTACCCTGGGGGAACGGTTCAACCGCTCATGTACCCCAACGGGGTTCCGTCATCGGCGTTTCTCGAATGACGCAACCCTTTCAGGGTAGATGGCCAATGCGTTCTCCCACCCAGGGTAGCCCGCAGGCGCGGGCAACCCTGGGCTGTGAGACACAACTCCTTCGGAGTAAAGACACCTCGTCCTTCGGAGTAAAGGCACCTCGTTCAACCCCAAACTTGGAACTACTGATATTGCCAAAACCAAACATGGTTCTGCCGGCGAATCCCGCAAGCTATCGCGGTGTGATGATCGTCGGCACGCCCGGGTTGGGCCGCAGAGTGAACTGCACTCCGGCAGTCACCGTCTGACCCGGCTTCAGCGTGAACTGGAAGCGCTGGGCGATCATCGCCAGGGCCATCGTCATCTCGACCATCGCGAACAACTGGCCGATGCAGGCGCGCGGTCCGGCTCCGAACGGGAAGTAGGCGCAGTTGGGAAGCTGCTTTTCAAAATCGTTTCGCCAGCGTTCGGGGCGAAAGTCGTCGGGGTTCTCGAAGAAGCGCGGATCGCGGTGGACGACGGTTTCCGGCATCAGGATCGTGGTTCCGCGCGAGCAGCGATAACCGGCGATGTCGATGTCGGTCAGGGCCTCGCGCCCCACGATAAAGGCCGGAGGATAGAGCCGCATCGATTCGAGCAGCACGTGCTCCGTTTCCGGCAATCGCGGCAGATCGTCCATCGTCGGCGAGCGGCCCGCGAGCACGGAATCGACTTCGGCGTAAACGCGCGCGGCGACCTCGGGATGCCGGCCGAGCAGATACCAGGTCCATGACAGGGCCAGCGCCGTCGTCTCCTGCCCCGCGAGGAAGATCGTCAGGCACTCGTCGCGGAGCTGTTTGTCGGTCATCCCCGACTTGTCTCCGTCATCGCGCGCATGAAGCAGTCGCGAGAGCAGGTCATCGCGATGCTCGCCCGAGGCCCGTCGCCCGCGGATGAAGTCGTAGATGATCGAGTCCAGATCGTGCGCGGCCTGTTTCAACCGGCGATTGCCCGCCGTCGGAACCCACATCGGCGGCTGGAGAAACCGCATGAGCCGGAGCACGAACTCCTCCTGAACCACCTGCAATGCAGAGCGGACTCGCTCGGCCTGATCGTCAGCAGCGGCACCGAACAGGGTTTTGGAGGCGATTCCCAGCGTGAGCGCCATCATCTCCGGCAGGACGTCGCGGCTTTCTCCCGCCTGCCAGCGATCCAGCATGCGCGCGGTGTGATCGACGAAGGACGCGGCATACAGCGCGACCTGCGGACGCTGGAACGCGGGCTGAGCCAGCCGGCGCTGCCGCAGCCAGAAGTCTCCTTCGCTCGTCAACAGCCCGTTGCCGAGCACGATCGGATTGAGCCGCAAACCAAAATGCTTGCGGAACTGGCGGGCCTGAGTCACCAGCACGGACTCAATCACCGAGGGCTCCGTCACCAGCCAGACCCTGCGGTAGGCAAACCGCAGATTGACGACGCCGCCGTAGTCTCGCGCCACGTCACGCATGAACCCGAGCCGGTCGGCCTGGAACGGCGCCGTGTTGCCCCACAACCAATGTCCGCGCGGCCCGGGAGGAGTCCTCAGCCGCGTCGGTTTCCGAACACTCTCCAGCGTGGTGGGCAAACTCATGAGCAACGTGTTCCCGATGTGAAGCGAAGATCCGAACCATGACGTCTCACGCTGGAGTGCCGGCCCCCGTTATACCCCTCGCGGCCACCAGTGAGACGTTTGCGGCTGGCAACGGGGTTGAATCCGCCGGGCGAGTGGAGAATACTCGCGGTCCGGGCGCGGCAGGAACTCCCCGAGACCGAGGTTCGACACGTATTTTTGTGAGCGTGGGATTGTGAAATCAAACGGACCTCTGGTGGAGGCGGGAATCGCAGCATGAAGCGACGCGTCGCGAATTGTCCCGCCTGTGGTGGGCTCATTGAGTTCCAACTCAGCACCGCGCTGGTGACCGTGTGCGGCTTCTGCCATTCCGTGTTGGCTCGTGAGGGGAAGAACATCGAGGACCACGGCAAGGTCGCCGACCTCGTGGAAACCGACTCTCGCATCTCTCTCGGGCAGTCCGGACGATTGGGGAAGAAACCGTTCGAGGTCGTCGGCCGCGTGCAGTACCAGCATCCGGCAGGTGGCGTGTGGGACGAGTGGTATCTGAAGTTTCCCGGCGACCTGGTCAGGTGGCTGGCCGAGGCCCAAGGCAAGCTCTACATCACGACGGAGAAACGCGTCAGCGGACAGACCCCGCTGCCCGACTTCGAAACCCTGTCGGTGGGTGAGAGCCTGGAACTGCCGGGCGGGAAGACGTTGCTCGTGGCCGAGAAGGGCCTCGCGACGACACGTTCTGCCGATGGTGACATTCCCTGGGCTTTTCGCCCGAATGCCGAACATCGCTTTGCCGACCTGCACGGACCGGACGGAGAGTTCGCAACCATCGAGTACGGCTCGAACGGGCCTCGCTTCTTCCTCGGCCGCGAAGTGTCGCCGCAGGAACTCGGACTCCCCGTCCCCGGCGGAGACTCTGGGACTCCGATGTCGGCGAATACCTCGGCGCTACAGATCAACTGTCCCCACTGTGCCGGCCCGCTGGCGCTGCTGGCTCCGGACCAGACGCAACGCGTCTGTTGTCCGAACTGCAGCTCGCTGCTCGACTGTGAACAGGGCAAGCTGCGTTACCTCAAGACGCTGCACTTCTCGGGCAGCGTTAAACCCGTGATCCCACTCGGCTCCGTCGGCAAGTTGGCGGGTGTCGAGTACACCGTCATCGGGTTCATGGAGCGATTCGTTAGTGAAGCCGGCACCATCTACCCTTGGACGGAATACCTGCTCTACTGTCCCGCCATCGGCTTTCGCTGGCTGGTCTGCAACAAGGGACACTGGAGTTTTGCCGAGTCCGTAACACCGTGTCCGAGGCATCCAAACCAGACCGCAATCTTCGAGGGGGCAGAGTACAAACTCTATGATCGCGGAACGGCCCAAGTGCGGTACGTCGTCGGCGAATTCTACTGGCGCGTCCACGAAGGGGAGCAGGTCCAATCGGAAGACTACATCGCCCCGCCCCACATGCTGTCGTTTGAACGGACCTTAACCACTGGCGGGGCGATGTAGTCTTCCGATTGGACCTGCTCCCCTTCGTGGACGCGCCAGTAGAATTCGCCGACGACGTACCGCACTTGGGCCGTTCCGC
>JANODP010000223.1:0-7510 GCA_031412755.1 Schlesneria sp.
TCGCTCGCGCGTCGGGCTAGTTTTGAAACAGTTTTTCAACGCTTTCCGGGAAGGGGCGGGGCGAGGAACTCGGGCGTCATCAGCACGCGGTCGAGCCCGGCGGCAAGGTCATCGAGGAACCGGTCGTCGTCCGGGGAGACCTGTCGCACGACGACCACCTGCCGCTGCACCAGGGACTCGCGCAGGGAAACGATGACGCGGAGCATCGCGTTTTGAAACTCAGCGAGCTCCGGTTCCGTCAGGTCTCGCCGCAACAGAGAGGTCTCGACGTCGGTTCGCTCGCGCCGGAGCTGCGCGAGTGTCGTCCCCTGTGTGCGATAGAGCAGCCCGTCCACGAACGCCCGACGCAGTCGGCCCCGCTCATCAAACTGGTACATCGGATCGGGGCCGAGATAGATCGACAGCCAGCCATTCGCGCGAAAGCCGGCGACAACCGTCTCATCGCGGCCGGGCGTTCGCAGTTCGACGCGACGGACGAGAGCCGCCGCCTCGGCCATCAAGTCTTCGCGGTCAGATTCCACTCGGGCCATGAACTGCCTCGGCAAGTAACGAGTCGATCACTGGCAGGAATGTCCCGCTTTTCCGAAAGCCGGACTTCTATTCCGAAGGGGCGTTCTACCGGAGAGAAGTCCGGCTGACAAAGCTAAGCCGCAGTCAGGCCGTTTCCGTCCGCAGATTCCCAGATTCCGCAGCGGCAAACGGCTTTCTTGCGGCGACAAGGCGACAAGCTGCAGATTTCTAAGTAGACCCGCAGAGGAAAGTAGGCGGTAGCTGAACTCGCAAGAGTTCAGATTTCACCGAACTGACTGAATTCTTGCGAATTCAGCTACCCAGAGATCAATGCGGTTCCACTTAGCTGAAAAACTCGCGGTCCTGTGTTTGGCACACCAGTTCGCCGCCCCTGGGACTGCGTTTTTGCGGACTGTTTCTACGCGAACTTTCGGCCATCTGTTGCCTCACGCTGAGTTTTCATCACCTCTTCACGAAACGTTCACACTGTTTCTTATCCTCTCCCCCATCACGTGGGCCGTGAGCTGCGGACGGGCTGTACCGTTCGGCTCGGCCCGTTCTATGGGTTGTGGATTCTAGTTCTCATGGAGGGGGGGTTATGCCACGGCACTCACATTGAACAAACACGCTGCGCACAGGATGTCCAAGGAAGATGAGCGTTCACCGCAGGAAGCAGTTGTTCAGAAGTTCAATCGCAGAGTTTTGGTTCCGTCTCCAATTAAGGAAATCGTCCGCATGTCAAAGTCGTCTGCCCGCAAGAGGGGTTTCACGCTGATCGAACTGTTGGTGGTGATCGCCATCATCGCCGTCCTGATCGCGCTGCTCCTGCCCGCCGTCCAACAAGCCCGTGAAGCCGCCCGCCGCACCCAGTGCAAGAACAACATGAAGCAGATGGGTCTCGGTATCCACAACTACGAATCGACCTACAGCCGGCTCCCCAGCTCCGGTGAAGGTCACAACCCGAATATCTTCGGTCGGCAGCAGTTCCCCGTGTCGACGTTCACGGCGATCCTGCCGTACATCGATCAGGCTCCGCTGTACAACCGGTTCAACTTCAGTCAGCACTACTCGTCCACGACGAATGCCCCCAATGCCAAGACCACCATTGCCTACTTCCTCTGTCCGAGCAATTCGATCTCGAAGCCCGATCCGCTGAACTACGGCAACGTCGATTACATGCCGATCGCTTACACCGATTTGGACCCGGTCACGGGTCTGCGCAACAAGTCCAACGGTACGAATTCGAACGGTGCCTCGAAACCCAGTGCACTCGGACTGTATGGCAACAAGATGGGTGATGTCTCCGATGGCGTGAGCGTGACGGCGCTCATGTTTGAAGATTGCGGCAAGCCGCTCGGGATCGTCGGTGCGTACGTGCAATCCCAACACATCGCCTACAACGGCACCAGCGTTCCCGGCTGGGACACGACGCAGATGCTGGGTGCGAGCGGGCTCAACACCGCTCCGAATCGCTGGGCCGATCCCGACAATGGCAACGGTGTCTCCGGCCCTCCGAACGCGACGACCGTCCCGATTGGAATCATCAACAACAACAAGGTTCCGATGGGCGGCCCGGCCGCGTGTCCCTGGTCGACCAACAACTGCGGTCCGAACGACGAACCGTTCAGCCTGCACACGGGCGGTTGTCACATGCTGCTGGGTGACGGCACCGTGCGGTTCATGTCCGAGAACGTCGACACGCACATCATTCGCAAGTTGAGCGATCCCACCGACGGCGAGATCCTCGGCGACTTCTAAGCGACCGTGCCGGTGACCATTGAAGAAGCAAGCGGCCTCGCGGCGCATCCGGCGTCACGAGGCCGCTTCGTTTTGTGGCGTGTGCCTTTCAGAACCAGCCCGACGCGCGAGCGAGGGGTGAGCAGCCGATTCACGCTCAGCACTCACTCGCGCATCGGGCTAGTTATTCAGCCGGACGGGCAGCCTTCGCCACTTTGCGTCAGTCAGGGCGACATTCGTCCCGACGTTCACAGGTCGGCCGTCTGGGGAACGATGTAGGGCGCACGGTATTCGCGAGTGGTGAGCTTGTTGGCCTCGTCGGCTCGGTCGCCAATGAACTGTTCCGTGCCGGCCAGCGTCAGTTTGGGGCCGAGCGTGATTTTGGTCGTGGCGGGATCGACCTTGTTGTCCAGCAGGTGCTGCTGGAAACGGTCGAAGGTTTCCAAGGCTTCGGGATCACCCTGCAACTTGGCCGTGAGCTCCTTGGCCGCCACGGGCGTGCCGAGTCGGTACGAGATGTTGCCGACGTGACAGAGGGCACTCGACAGATGGCCCTCCAGGATGTCGGCGTTCAAGTCTTCAATCTTGCGGCTGCGAACGGCCTTCACGAAGTTGCCGAAGTGATTGTCATCGCCTCCACCGCCGAAGTCTTTGATCTTCTTGCCGTCCAGATCGAACACCGAACCACCGTTATAGCTGGGCATCACGACGTACCCGATGCTGCCGTTGAAGATGACTCCGACACCGGCGTCCTTGTACTTCTCGGTCTTCAGTCCGCGGACCTCGAACACCAGCCGCTTGCCTCCGGCAAACTCGTGGATGCAAACCTGGGTGTTCGCCGTTTCACCGGCGTCCTCGTAGCCGAAGCGGCCCCCGTAGCTGAGAACCGTCTCGCCCAGGTTCATCACATTCAGACCCCAGCGCGCGATGTCCATCTGGTGAATCCCCTGGTTGCCGAGATCACCATTGCCCGTCTCCCACTGCCAGTGCCAATCGTAGTGGAGCTTGGGGCGGGTGAGCGTGGTCATCTGCGCCGGCCCGCTCCACAGGTCGTAGTTGATGCTGGCGGGCACGTCGTAGTTGCCCCGCGGTCCGATCGAGCCGCGCGGCTTGTAGCACAGCCCGCGAGCCAGTTTCACGTCGCCAATTCCCCCTTCGTGGATGAACTTGATCAGATCGCGCATGCCGGGGTTCGAGCGGCTTTGCGTTCCCGTCTGCACGATCTTCTTGTACTTCCGCGCCGCTTCGACGAGTTGCCGACCCTCGAACACGTTGTGGCTGACGGGCTTTTCGACGTACACGTCCTTGCCGGCCTGGATCGCCCAGATCGCAGCCAGGGCATGCCAGTGGTTCGGCGTGGCGATGCTCGCAATGTGAATCGACTTGTCGGCGAAGCACTCTCGCATGTCGAGGTAGACCTTGGGTCGCTTGCCGTACTTGTTCTCGATTTCACCGGCGCGCCTGTTGCCGACGGTCTCATCGACATCGACGATGGCCGCGATTTCGCAATCCTTGCGTTTGCCGAAGCCATCAATGTGAGAACCGCCCCGTCCGTTGGCGCCGACCACCGCCACTCGCAGGATCTCGGCCGAACCGGGTGCCGCTTCGTCGGCGGCGAAGGAAGAACCTGTCCGATTGGCGAGAGCCGCCGCCGCGGCGGCGAACATCGAGTTCTCGAAGAACTCACGACGAGAGAGCTGAGACATCGTGGCAATCCTTGGGTGAAGTTCAAAGCAGTCCAGAGGGTGAGACCACCGCACAGCGGTCGGCTCGAAAGTGGGCGTAGTGTAGGCGTCGCCTGCGGGGCCTCGCAACCATCGGCGGAGAGCGATGGCTGGCGTCACTGGCCAGAGCGGTTGCGAACGGCTCAAGAGACGACAACGCGATCACCGGGTCGCATCGCTGAACCGCGCGACCATCGACGACCCCGCCGTCTACGCTCCATCGGCCAGCCCACTGCCGCAAGCCAACGGAACCGAGAAGCCGGTACCCGCCGATCCATCTCTGGCGGGCGGAATGGAAAGAGCGGCGACACTCACTTCCCCCCGTTGCGGCCCCTGTCGCGCGGCGAAGGCCGCGATTCAACGAACGGAGACTGGCAGTTTGCCAAAGCGAGTGAACTCAAATGAACCTGGAGCAAAGTTGTTGTTTGTGTTGTTGGAACCAAGGTGCAATACATCACCGACAACTTCAACACCGCCGCTCAACTGGCTGTTCCTCGCTGCGAAGAAGTTGCCACTCAGGTAGGCGATGTCGTCTCCACCTCCCAGGGTGGCACTATTAACGACCGTGTTGCCGCCAAATTGCCTGGTGAAGCGGCTGTTGGTCAACTGAAAAATGTCGTTTCCCAAACCGGTGTCAATCTGGGTGAAACCGCCGACGCTCAATCGATCGAGCTTCACGCTGTCTTCCCCCAAGCCCGTCTCAAGACTCAAATCACCGATCCCCGAGATGGTGACTTGCGTCATTTCGATCCGGTTGGCTCCATCGCCGGTGTCGATCAAAATCCCACCAGCACTCTGGGAATCGAGAATCCCGTAAAAGTCATTGCCGGAGCCACCCAACAGTTGGATGCCATCGCCGAGCCCCGTCCCCACCGCCTTCGAATTCGACATCGACAACACATTCTTCCCTTCGCCAAAGTCGATCGAAATCAAACCTTGAGCCGTGGCCCCCGTCCGGACTCCGGACGTCAATCCGTTCACGACCAGGGTGTCATTGCCCGCTCCCAATGCCAGAATCGCGTCATTGCGAGTGGAAGTGTTGGTGATGCGCAACGAGTTGCTGCCATCCGTGTCTGCCAGAATGAGATCGCGGTGGATCGAAGTTCCGTTGAGGTTCACGGAATCGTTGCCCTCCCGGGTCTGAAGCAAAAAATCCTGCGAGATCGTGGAGCCGCTGACCGTCACCTTGTCGTTTCCCAGCCCCGCATCGAGATCCAGGTCCACACCCACGGTGGCTTTGTTCACGGTGATCGTGTCGTTCCCGTCCGCCCCGGTGAGAATCAGATCGGATCCAAACCGTCCCGTCACAGAGAGGGTGTTGTTATCAGCACCGCCATCAATGGTGACGTCGTTGGCGATCGAGGCGGCCGTCGCCGTCAGAGAGATTTTGTCGTCACCAGCCCCCCCGTTGACGGTCAGGGTGTGGACGGCACCAAAGTTCTTGGACGCCAAGCCGTCGATCGTCGTCCCGGACAGCCCCGTGGCCGTCAACTGGCCATTCGAGGCTACGGTCAACTGCACCTGGTTTGCCAGCAGATCGCCGTCGAGAATCAAGACTCCGGCAGCAAGTACCGACGTCATGTTCCCCGCCAGCAGGAGCCGTTCTTCCAGTCCCTCGAATCCGGCACCAATCGCTTGTGTTCGCATCGCACTCTCCTGAGAAGCCACTTCCAACGGCTCGATGCCCGTCAGAGGCACAGACAAGTCTCACCCCATCAAACTCCACCCGGCACGCTGACGGCCCCGACTCCGGACTCAATCCTCGAAGCAACGTCCGCGCGCATCCGAGATGCGAGGCCAAACCGCCCGGCCAGAACCGCCTGACGGCCCGTTTCTTCGATTTCTCATACGTCGTCACAATCCGAAGACAGCATTCATTCCATTCCATCCGATATTTCAGTCAATCAGGAATGACCCGCATTCTCGATACCGGCATCAAGGCTTATCGGCAAAGTGGAACCGAGGGGGCTCATTCTCTGAGGACGATCACCGAAGTCGATGCCATGTGAACAAACCCCCCAGTCGCCGTGTTCAACACAATCGTCAGGATCGGGTCCGTTTGGGCGGAGTGAGCCCGCATTGGATGGGCGGGAGCCGGTGTTCAGCCCACGGAAACGATCGTCGGTCAGGCAAGAAGAGGAATGACGTGTTGATGATTTCGCAGTCTCATCGTGGCGCGGCAGCCGTGACGTCCGTTCCGTCGCGACGGGCGTTGGCTTTGATCGTCTGCTGGCTGAGCATCGGCATTCACTGCCATTGGCCGGGCGCCGGCACGGTCTTAGCGCAGGGAAGGTCGTCCGCACTTTCTCGAAACGACGGCAGTACAGAAGTCCGAAATGCCCGAGTGCTGCTGATCGAACGTGTCACGCTGGCCAGTCCGCGGGCGGGTGTGCTGGCGTTTGTGGAACTGCGAGAAGGAGATTCCGTCGATGCCCGCCAGATCGTGGCGAGCCTGGACGCGTCCGTGGCCAAGGCCAACCTGGTGATCGCCCGGCACAAGGCCGCCAGCACCGTCGATCGCCGGTTCGCGAAAAAATCGATCGAGCTGTCGCAGATCGAGTACGACAAGGCGCGGCAGGCCAACAGCCACATCGAAGGGGGAGGCGTCTTCACCGAGATCGACTTGCAGCGACTGAAATTGAACGTCGACAAAACCATTCTGCAATTGGAACAGGCCGAATCCGAGGCCAAAATCCATTCGCTCACGGTGGATCAACTTGCCGCGGAACTCAACTCGTATGCCGTGGTGGCCCCGTTCGCCGGGCAGGTGACCAAAGTCCATCGCACCAAAGGGGAGGCGGTGGCTCTCGGAGAGGCGATCGCTGAAGTCGTGAATCTGGACCGGGTGCGGGTGGAAGGGTTCGTCAGCGTTCAGGAGGGCTTGCGGATCAGACCGGGGTCACCGGTCATGGTTCGGCTCGATTTACCCGACATCGACCTGCCAGAGGAACACCTCGTCCTGAGCGGCAAGCTGGTGTTCGTCGATGCCGGAGTTGAGCCCGTCACCGGCCAGATTCGCGTGTGGGCCGAAGTTCCGAATCCAGATGGCATTCTGCGTGCCGGCTTGCCCGCCAGGATGACGATCCGTGAGACACCCACGTTGACCTTGAAATAAGGCGACAACAATCCTGAGTCGCTGAATTCGCAAGAATTCAGTCCGTTCTGGTGCTACTAAAGCTTCGTTTCTTCGTGCGCCGTGAAGATTTTCAACGCCAAGCCGCAAAGTCGCAGAGACGCAAAGCAGCGCACGATCTGGGAATCCTGACATTAGCCCGGATGATTCATGGCCACCACGGAAAACACGGAAGCTCACGGAAAGAAGCAAAGTTGCGATGTGGTGTGCAGCGCCCGACTTCATACCGATACGGATGTGGTTCAGGCGAACAAGTCCTTTCATGCCTTTCCTTCCGTGATTTTCCGTACTACTGACGTTTCGTTTCTTGTTGGCTTGCGCAAATTCTTCTGCTTCAAAGTAGCCTTCATCGCTCCGCGTGAAGTCAGCCGATCGTGATTGGACCCCGGCAACAACAATCGGCGCC
>JANODP010000224.1:0-6686 GCA_031412755.1 Schlesneria sp.
CGGGGGCGAGGGGACCAGAGAAGACTCGATCAATGGTCTTGCGTGTGTCGTGACGCCGTTCATACCTTGTCCTGTGTCGAGCGTCCCAGCAGGCCCGCAGGTCGAAAAATGAGGATCACGATCAGGATCGCGAAGATCAGCGCCCCGGTCCAACGCTCTCCGATGTAGGCCGAACCGAGCGAGCGGGCCAACCCGATGATCAGTCCGCCCAGGACGGCTCCCGGCAGCTTGCCGATGCCGCCGAGCACCGCCGCCGTGAACGCATACAGTCCGTTTTGAAAGCCCATCTGAAAACTGATCGTGTTGATGTAGAGGCCGTACACGACGCTGGCGACTCCCGCCAGAGAGCCTCCGATCACGAACGTCGCGCCGATGACCCGATCAACGTGAATCCCCATCAGTTGAGCCGCGACCGGATTCTGCTCGACGGCGCGCATCGCCTTGCCGAGCCGCGTGAACTTCACGAACAACGTCAGCCCCACCATGATCGGCACGGTGACGACGATCACCAGCAAGTCCTTCAGCGTGAACTGAATGACCGACACTCCCCAAACGCTTTGTTCGGAAACGAGCTTCGGAAAGTTCATGTCGGCCGCGCCGCCCCACAGCAGCCCGACGTTCATGAAGATGAACGAGACGCCGATCGCCGACACGAGCGGCGCGAGTTTCGGTGCGTTCCGCAGCGGCTTGTAGACGATCCGATCGACCGCCCAATTCAAGCCACCACAAAAAACGGGCACGATCAGAAAACAAACCGCCAGCCCCGCCATCGCCCCGCCCGCCGAGGCATCCGGCCCCGCGACCCCCATCGCCGCCAGCAACGTCAGCGCGAGAAACGCTCCCAGCATGAACAGATCGCCGTGCGCAAAGTTGATCAGCCCGATGATCCCATAGACCATCGTGTAGCCGAGGGCGATCAATGCGATCAGCGAGCCGGTCGTCAAACCGATCAGGCAGTGCTGGAGAAACTGCTCCCACGCGGTCGGAGCGATGGCATCAGCAAGCAGAAAGAACGGCATGAGGTTGTTTACGCCGATTGAGTTGGAATTGAGAACTACTTGGCCTCGGACTGACCGAGCAATCTCACGAATTCAAACTTCCCGTCTTTGACCGTGTTGCCGCTGAGGACTTTCATCGTCGTGTCGCCGTTGGCGTCGACCGACCACTTGCCGAGAGCGCCGTCGAAATCCTTGATGCCGAGTGCGGCTTGAGTGATCGCGGCACGATCCTTTTTGCCAGCGCGTTTGATCGCCTCCAACGCCACCTTCGCCGCTTCGTAGCCGTAGATCGCGTACGCCTCGGGTTTGCTCTTGTACTTGGCCTCGTACTTTTCGACGAAGACTTGCCCCGCGCCGGTCAGCTTCTCCGGCGGCAGGCCACCGAACGTCACGAAGCAGCGGTCGTTGAGGTTCTCGGCTCCGGCAGAGGTGATGAACGCCTCTTCCATGCAGCCGTCGGGAACCATCAGCTTGGCGGTGAGGCCGGCGGCGACCATGTCCTTGGCGATCTGGCCCCCCTTCGATTGCGTGGTGCCGCCGAAGTAGATCAGATCGGGATTCTTGGCCTTGATCGAAATCATCAGCGATTTGAACTCCTGAGACTTCGCGTCGATGCTCTCGTGACCCAGCACCGTCAGGCCGATTTCGCCGGCTCGTTCCTCGAACAGGTTGGCGATCCCTCGGCCGTAGACTTCGTTGTCGTCGAGGATGTAGACCTTCTTCAGTTTCATGTCGTTCGCCCATTCGGCGGCGAGGCTCCCTTGCAGGTCGTCGGCCGGGACGACTCGGACGTAGGTAATCTTGCCGGTGGGACGATAGACATCGGGTTCGCTGGGGTCTCCACTGCCGGGCTTGGTCAGCCCGGGCCAGGTGTTCGCGGGGCTGACCATCAACAATTGGGAGCGGTTCAGAATGGGCATCGAGATCTTGGCGGCACCGCTGTTGTAGGTGCCGATGTAGACCATCACGTCGTTGTCTTTCACCGCCTGGTCGGCGTTGGCGGTCTCGGCTTCGGCGGTCCATTGCCCGGCGGACGCGGTCGCATCGTCGAGATCGAGATACTCGATCGTGAAGTCGCCGACTTTCGCTCCGACCTCGTCGATGGCCATCTTGATGCCGTTCACGATGGTGTCGGTCTGCTGCTTGGCACTCCCCGTGCGAGGCAGACTCGACACGATCTTGATCGTGTTCGGCTTGCCGCTGGTGGTTGTCGAGCCATTGCCGGATTTGACGGCCGGACCGCCCGCAGGAGGTTTACAGCCGACGACGACGAACGCCACCAGCAGGGCGGTGCCACACAGCCACATCGCGCGCGAGTGAGACATGATTCAGAAACCCTTCAAAAACAGGTCGAGTGGAATGGGGGCTGAGTTTAGGGAGACGACAAACCGACCGTCAACCAACGAAATCACCCCGATCGGGTTGATGAGGGAATCAGCAGACGGCGCGAAGAGTCCTCGACCGCCAGTGGCTCTTCGCGAATCGTTTGGTTAGGCTCGTGCGGCTGTCGTCTGACAACAGCTTGAGGTGGTTTCCAACGATTTCACACCGAGGGGAAGGATTGCGATGCCAGAGACCAGGGAACATCCGTTGATCCGCTCGGCGCGGCGTGAGGCACTTGTCGCGGTGGCCATGTGGTTCGTCGCGCTGGTCTGGTCGGTGGGTATTTGCACGACCTACGGCTACGGTCGCGATCCCAAGTCGCTGACGTTCGTGCTCGGGTTTCCCGACTGGGTCTTCTGGGGCATGATCGTCCCGTGGGCGGCCTGCACCGTCGCGTCGGGCTGGTTCGCATTCGGCTTCATGAAGGATGAGGACTTGGATTCGTAGTGGCCTCCGAAAATCTGCAATCAAGAGAAAACCGCCAGAACCACGGATGACACAGATTTCACGGATGACACAGATCAGACGAAGACCAAGTCAGACGACGGTCAAGAACCCTCAACTGCTCCCTCTTCATCCGTGTGATCTGTGAAATCAGTGCGATCAGTGGTCAGGGGTTGTCCCACCAATCAGAGCGGTCGTCCGTTTTTGAAGTGCGAGCGGAACGACCGGATTTCGCGGTCTTGTCGATGAGGTTTCGGTCGTTGTCGTGAGGAGTCGTTCAATGCTGCTGGCTGCTGCCGCGTCCCAAGTTCCCTCGCCCGGATTTGCCGTTTTGCTGGCGCTGATTCTGTTCATCGTGGCCTCGGTCTGGCTGGGGACGCTGGCGCAGAAGGCGATCGACAAGAAGAAGTTCATGGAGGGTTATTTTCTTGGCAACCGGGGCCTCGGGGCGTGGGCGCTGGCGCTGACCGCGACCGTGCAGAGTGGCGGAACGTTCATGGGCTTTCCGTCGCTGGTGTTCAGCTACGGCTGGATCGTGCTGCTGTGGATCGGCGCGTACATGATGGTCCCTCTGACGGGCTTCGCGATCGTCGGCAAGCGGCTGTCGCATCTCAGTCGGCAGACGAACGCCCTCACGGTACCGGACCTGATGCGGTCGCGGTTCGACGATTGGCGCGTGGGTCTCGCCGCGTCGCTGCTCATCATTTGCTGTCTGTCGTTCACGATGTTCGCCCAGTTCAAGGCGGGGGCGATGATCATGAAGCATGCCTGGCCGGGCGAGGGGCTCCTCGCGTTCGCCGAGGATGTGACGGTGCAACTCGGTCCGAAGTACTACACGGGTTTGATCGTGTTCGCGGTGACGGTTGTCGGTTACACGCTGATCGGCGGATTTCTGGCGAGCGTTTGGACCGACCTGTTTCAGAGCGTGATGATGTTCGTCGGCGTGCTGTTGCTGGTCTGTCTGGCCGTGCCGATGGCGGGGGGCCTCGAACAGGCGACGCGGTACGCGATGGAACACAAGTCACCGGATATCGCCTTCGGACCGGGCTACAGTCCGGCCGGAAGGGACTTCCTCCCGCCGAGCCTGGCCGTGTCGATGTTTTGTCTGTGGGTCTTCTCGGGGTTTTCGTCGCCGGCCAGCATGGTGCGGGTGATGGCGGCGCACGACACGGGGGTGATGCGGAAGTCGATCTTCCTGCTGGCCTGCTACAACTGCTGCATCTATATCCCGCTGGTCATGGTCTGCATGGCGGCCCACACGCTGCTGCCCGATCTGACGCTGAAGCAGTCGGACGAGGTGATCCCGCGCATGTCGCTGTTTGTGACTCAGGGCCTGCCGCTCGGACAGTTCATCAGCGGTCTGATCCTGGCGGCTCCATTCGGCGCGATCATGGCGTCCGTAAGCTGCTTCGTGCTGGTCATCGCGTCGGGGCTGGTCGAAGACATCTACTTGAAGCTCTGGAATCCGAAGGCGACCGAATTGCAGGTTCGCCGCGCGACGACGATCTCGATGGTCGGCGTCGGCCTGTTCGGAGTGATCGTCGCGCTGAGGCCACCTCAGTATTTGCAGGCACTTGTCGTGCTCAGCAGTTCGCTCGGCGCGGCAACGTTAATGACACCGGTCATCATGGCGTGCTACTGGCGACGCGCGACGGCCCCCGGAGTTTTGTCCGCGATGGCGGCGGGCTTCGTCGTTCACATCGGACTCTATCTGGCGGGGATCACTCAGAACTGGGCGACCGCCGCCGAGGTGAAGTCGTCGCTGCAAGTGACGGCCCTTCAAATCCTCGGCCCTGACCCACTGATCGGTTCGGTCGGACTGCTGCGCCCGTACTACATTCTGGGTCTCGATCCCGTGCTGTGGGGAATGCTGGCCTCTGCCGTGGCGGGCGTTCTCGTGAGCCTTGTCACTTCGCCACCGCCACGCGAGTTGATCAGTCGATTGTTTGACGCAAAGCCGGTTGCGCCGACGAGCGTCTCGTGACTTTCGGAATCTCAGTCATGGAATGACTGAGCTACGTAGGCGAGACATTCCATGACTCGCATTCTTACACGCCAATTTCACAACCACAGGCATCCACGACGCAGATCACGCTTTCGAGGGCGTCGTCCCCTCAACTGCCGCGTGAGCCGAATCCGGCGACACTTTGAGGAGCGTGTCGGGGAGTTCGATCCCCGCGACGTCCTTCAAGACCTGCATCATCGGGGGCATCGAGCGGGTCATGTTTTGCAGGAAGTTCGCGGTGCTGCTCGATCCGTTCGCTCCACCACCTTCCCAGACGACGATCTTGTCGAATTTGATGTTCGAGATCGCGGTGGCCGATGCGGCCGTCATCGCGTCGATGTGTTCGAGCATCAACAGTTGGAACGCCTGTTGGGCACCGCCACAGGCTTCGATGATCTGTTTGAAGCCCTCGCCCTTCTTCGCGAGGATCTCATACTGACCGCGGGCTTCGGCTTCGAGTTTGGCGAAAATCGCCTTGGCATCGCCTTCCGCTTCGATCCGTCGGCGTTCGGCGACGGCTTCGGCTTCGACGATCGTGGTGGCCTTGTGAGCCTTGGCGACCGATTCAAACTCGGCGCGCTTCTCGGCTTCGACCCGTTCGGCGTCCGCCAATGCAGCCTTCGTCATCGCACGGTTCTGCGCTTCGAGGACCGAGCCTTCCGCTTCGCGCTTGCGCGTTTCGGAGACCTGGTACGCCTCGGCATTCTTCACGGCGAGTTCCGCCTTCGAGGCCGCGATCTTGGCCTGAGCCAGGTTTTCGCCTTCGATTGCCGCGGCGTTGGCATCGGCCGTTCGGATGCGCATCTCGCGCTCGGCCGTCTTAACCTGCGCCTCTCGTTCGAACGCGGCGGTCTGCTCGGCGATCTGCTGCTCTTTTGCCATCTCGGCCAGGCGGATCGCCTTGTCGCGGGAGGCGGCGTGCATGCCGATCTCCCTCTCCTTTTCCAACTCGGCCAGTCGAATGGCTTGTTCGCGTTCGGCTCCGCGCACGCCGATGTCTCGTTCCTTGGTCGCATTGCTGACCTGAATGAGTTGGTCGCGGTTGGCCTCGACGACGCGCGTTTCACCGAGCCGCAGTTGTTCGGCGACGTCGCCGCGCGCCTGCTGGATCGCCTGCGATGCGGCCTTCTGGCCGATGGCGTCGATGTAGCCCGACTCGTCCGTGAGGTCGGTGATGTTCACGTTGATCAGGACCAGGCCGATCTTCTTCAACTCGGGTTCGAGCGAGTTCTGCACGTGCGACAGGAACGTGTCGCGGTCCTTGTTGATGTCCTCGATGCGCATCGAGGCGATCACCTGGCGGAGCTGTCCGAAGATGATTTCCTGCGCCTGCTTCTCGACATCAACCCGCTTCAGGCCCAGCAGCCGGATGGCGGCGTTGTTCATGACCTCGGGCGTCGTGCCGATCGCGACGGTGAAGACGCTCGGCACGTTGACGCGGATGTTCTCGGACGACAGTGCGCCGCGCAGCGGGATCTCGATCTGAATCGGTTCGAGATTGAGATAGTCGCAGTCTTGAATCAGCGGCCAGACGAAGGTGCCTCCGCCGTGATAGCACTTCACAGCCTGCCCTTTGCCCGCCATGCCGTAGATCACGAGGATGCGATTGCTGGGACAGCGTTTGAACCGGTTGGCCAGCAGCATGACGAAGCTGAAGGCCATGATGGCGAGGAAGACCCAGATCATGGTGAACCAGAAGTTGGCCCCCTTGAAGGAATCTTCGATGGCGGCGAGGAAGAGCGAGGTCATCGTGTTGGCCCTTTGCGTGGGGAGAGGTCGATTCCGTCGAGAATCTGGTGAGCCGGGCGGCGTCAGCCCCCGGACTCTTCATCACGGAGTCCGGGGGGCTGACGCCG
>JANODP010000225.1:0-2960 GCA_031412755.1 Schlesneria sp.
TGCTGATGACGCTGCTGGCGGTCACCCTGTTCGACGTGCCGGTCAAGGGCGGTCTCCTGACGTTGGCCGCGGCGGCGCTGCTGTTCGTGACATTCTCGACGGGCTTCGGCCTGTTCTGCTCGGCGTTCACCGGCAGCCAGATCGCGGCGATCTTCGTGACCCTGCTCGGCACGATGATCCCGGCCATCCAGTTCGCCGGGATGATGACGCCGGTCTCGTCGCTCGAAGGGTTCGGCGCGGCCGTCGGCCGGGTCCACCCCGCCGCGCACTTCCTGACGATCAGCCGGGGCGTGTTCAACAAGGGCCTCGGCTTCGCCGACCTGGCGGACTCCTTCTGGCCGCTGGCGCTGGCCGCCCCGGCCGTTGTGGCCCTCGCCATCGCCCTGCTCAAGAAACAGGAGAAGTGACCGTGCCGAGTGCCGCCAACGCCTACCGCCTGGGGGTCAAGGAACTCTGGAGCCTCGCGCGCGACCCCAGCATGATCGTGCTGATCGCGTTCAGCTTCACGGTGTCGGTCTACGTGGCCGCCACCGCGATCCCCGAGACCTTACACAAGGTGCCGATTGCCGTCGTGGACGAGGACGGCTCCGCGCTGTCGGGCAAGGTCGTCGCGGCGTTCTTCCCGCCGCAGTTCAAGCCGCCGGCCGTGATCCCGCGCGCCGTAATCGACGCGGGGATGGACGACGGGGTCCACACGTTCGTGCTGAACATCCCGAAGAACTTCCAGCGCGACGTGCTGGCCGGGAAGTCGCCGACGGTCCAACTCAACGTGGACGCCACGCGGATGACCCAGGCGTTCACCGGCAGCGCTTACGTCCAGGAGATCGTGCAGGGCGAGGTCAACGAGTTCGTGCAGCGCTACCGCAGTCGGGCCGCGCCGCCGGTCGAGTTGACGCTGCGGTCGCGGTTCAACCCGAACCTCGAGCAGTTCTGGTTCGGCGCGCTGATGGAGATCGTCAACAACGTCACGATGCTGTCGATCATCCTCGCCGGCGCGTCGCTCATCCGCGAGCGCGAGCACGGCACCGTCGAGCACCTGCTGGTGATGCCGGTCACGCCCACCGAGATCATGCTGTCGAAGGTCTGGTCGATGGGGCTGGTCGTCCTCGTGGCCTCCGGCGTGGCGTTGACGGTGGTCGTGAAGCGCGTGCTGGGGGTGCCGATCGGGGGGTCCGTGGCGCTGTTCCTGGCCGGCACCGCGCTGCACCTGTTCGCGGCCACGTCGCTGGGCATCTTCATGGCCACACTCGCGCGGACGATGCCGCAGTTCGGGCTGCTGGTGGTCCTGACCGTGCTGCCGCTCCAGATGCTCTCGGGCGGCTCGACCCCGCGCGAGAGCATGCCGCCGTTCGTGCAGGTGGTCATGCTGGCCGCGCCGACGACGCACTACGTCGCGCTGTCCCAGGCGATCCTGTTTCGCGGGGCCGGCCTCGGCGTGGTCTGGCCGCAGTTCGTGGCCCTGGCCGGGATCGGCACGCTGTACTTCGCCGTCTCGCTGAACCGGTTCCGCAAGACGATCGGCCAGATGGGGTGACCCGCGCGGCGCGGCCCGATCGACTGGTCGGCGGCTCAGCGAAATCTGTTTCGTTCCACTCACCGAAGGAGTCGCTATGACAACGCCGAGCGGAACGTCATACCGGCCAATCGTCGATACCCACTGGCACCCGATCGGGCCGAAGCTCGCAGCCCGAACATGCGGGTTCGCCGTCGGTGCCGTTCCGGCACCCCCTGCGACGCTGCGTGGCGAGCGAATTCGCAAGCGGCACCTGGGTCGCCTCCTCCGGAATCTAGTCGCCCTCATCACCCTGACGCCGTCCTGTCGTCGTCCCTCGCATTTCGGGAAGGTGGTGATTCGGTGTTCCTAGCGCCCCCTAGTTATGAACTCTCAAGCAGCGCACCGTTGCATGACCTGTTCCATCCGGACGCGATCTCCGCGGAAACGCGCTCGGTGAATGAGCGACTTGCGGCCACCCTCTCCGCGTTGACGCCGTCGGACGATTTGGCGGCCATGCGCGACGCCTACAAGAATGGCCGAATGGGGGTGCCCGCCACCCGCAAGGCACCAAACGCCCGAACAATCCGCATCCCGGGGCCGAGCGGTGAGATTGGATTGCGTGTGCTGGTGCCCGACACCGTGCGCGGTGCCTACCTTCACGTCCACGGCGGCGGGTGGATGCTCGGGACGAACGACATGCAAGACGCGCTCCTCGAAATGATCGGCTGCGCCGCGGGGCTTGTCGCTGTCAGTGTCGAATATCGCCTGGCACCCGAAAACCCGTTTCCCGCGCCGGTGGACGACTGCGTCGCCGCCGCCCATTGGCTGATCGAGCATGCCGAGGCCGAGTTCGGCGTGCGGTGGCTGTCGATCGGGGGGGAATCGGCAGGGACGCATCTCGTTGCCTCGACTCTCCTGCGGCTGCGCGACATCGGTTTGGGGACTGTTTTTCGCGCGGCAAACCTGACCTTTGGCTGTTTCGACCTGTCGCTCACGCCCAGCATGCGTAGGGCGAAAGGTACCGCTTTCGTTGACCGCGATTCTTTAGAGAAGATGGCGGCAGGCTACGCCGGCACTGGCGACCTTCGTGACCCCGCAATCTCACCACTCTACGCCAACCTCTCCGGGCTGCCGCCGGCCTTGTTCTCGGTCGGGACCCTCGACCCGTTGATTGACGACAGCCTGTTCATGCACAGACGATGGCAGGCGGCCGGCAACGTGGCGGAACTGGCCGTCTATCCCGGCGGCGTCCACGGCTTTCATCTGTTCGCGGGCGAACTGGCGGACCATGCGAACGCGCGGATCGGCCGCTTTCTCGGCACAGCACGGGCGCGCTGGGAGGAGCAGGAAGTCTAAACTTAAGTTGCGAGCATACTGCACACGTAGTTTATCAATGGTTCAAAACAGGCCCATTCGTCAGCAATAGGATCACAAATGGATACGGAACGGCGTGACGTTTCCCGGC
>JANODP010000226.1:0-63581 GCA_031412755.1 Schlesneria sp.
TCAGCACTCCGACCAGCCACAACCTGTACGACACCACCGAGTCGTTCACGAACAGCCCGCTGATCGACCAGAACGGGAACAAGATTTACTACGAGGTCCGGCTGAACGAGGTCGAGTTTAATTTCATCGTCCAGAACCAGCTTTATGACAGCACGAAACAACCGGCGACGATTTCGTTCCCCGCGGGGAACAACACGACGAAGGAGGTTGGTTCCGTTCACGTCAAGGCGGCCTGGAAGATCATGGGGGGAAAGGACAGCCCGCATCCGGATGATCCGTCCCGCTTCTACACGAGCAACGCGACGATCTACGAAAACGGGAAGGTTGTGACGCCGACACCGACGCTGGTCGGTCTCGTCGGCTTGCACATCGCCCACAAGACATCGACCCGACCGCAATGGATCTGGTCGACGTTCGAGCAGGTCGACAACTGCCCCGACCTGCCCGCCAGCGGACAGCCGATCACCGCGCCGACCACGCCACCCGGTCAATACTCCTTTTGCAACGCGCAGTGCAACGTGACGAACTGTCCCCCGAACCAGCAGCCGGCCGCCGGCTCGAACAAACCGGTGCAGGTGTTGCGGGTCACTCCGGTCGACTCGGACGCGGTGCCGATCAACACCCAGTACCAGCAGATGCTGCGGAATTGGAACAGCAAGAACGTGTGGCAGTATTACCAGTTGGTCAGCACGCAGTGGCCTGCGGAACCGAGCGACACGAAGAGTTTTGGGAAACCGCAACCACAGTTCCTGGCCAACACGGTCCTCGAGACCTATTTCCAGGGGCCGACACCGCCGAAAACTAGCCCGCCACACAGTTGCATCAACTGCCACGGCGAGAACGCGATCAAGAAGGACTTCATGTTCCAACTTTATCATGCGTTTCCGAAACAGAAGACGAGCATCCCCGGCTTCTCGGATCCACCGGCACCGGAAACGCCCTGACGCCAACGGTGGCTCATCCGGATCGTGGGTCAGTTTGAGTGGCACGTGTTCCTTCGCCAAACTGACCCACACTTCCTTCGCAACGCCGATTGACCCCGGTTCGCGGTTTGACCTACAAGACGCCGGGATCGGCACGGTGGGGATTGCGAAGGGATGCGATGAACCAGCTTCAGCTCGACGGATTGAGCCGGGCGACCGACAACGATGAATTGAGCGACTCGATGACGGCACGTCGCGGGTTGTCAGATCGTGGTGCGCGGTCGTTGCCAGTCGGGGCGAACGCCCTGCCCCTCGCCACTCGTTCGCGACCGCCCGTCGAAACGGCCCTGCCGGTCCTGGCGGACGAATACGTTTGTCCGGGTGAGACGCATCCGATCTCGCCCAGCATCCATTTGGCCCGACTGTCGTCGTTCTACTCGAAGTGCCGCGAGTGCGAGCATCGCCACGAGGGCGGCAGCCACTCCATTCCTCCGGTGAAGGCCGTCGGCCATCCGGTCGGCGGAACGAGTGTCACCGTCGGTCGTGCGGGACGAACGTCGCTGTTGGAGACCGATGGCGTGCGCGGCATCTACCTCAACGAACTGGACCGCCCGCGCGCGGCCGAGTGGGGCGCGGCGCTGTCGTCGATGCTGTGGGACGATGAGTCGCGTGTGGGGAGAGGGACAAGGGGACAAGGAGACAAGGAGACAAGGAGAGGGGGAGAAACAGAGGAGACGGAAGAGCCGATCATCGGCATCACGGCGTCTTTCTCCTCGTCCCCCCGTCCCCTTGTCCCCCTGTCCCCTTGTCCCCTTGTCTCCCCCTCTCCTTGTCTCCCCTTCTCCCCCTCTCACTCTCAGCGGCGAGGCCCGACAGTCGTGATCGGCTTCGACGAACGACCCGCCTCACCCGACATCGTGACCGGCGCGGCGATCGGATTGAGGCGGATGGGGTGCCAGGTGATTGACCTCGGGCAGACGACGGCTCCCTGTTTTCAGTTTGCCGTGCGGCACCTGGACGCAGCCGCCGGGATGTTTGTCACGGGAGCGGGTTGCGATCCGGCGTGGACCGGATTCGATGTCGTCGGACGCGGGGCGAGACCGTGGTCGAGGGGGCACCAACTGGAGGAGTTGGAAGCTCGCGCGCGGGCCGGCGTGATGCGACCGACCCGCGCGGCCGGATCGCAGCGGACGTTTCAGGCTCTCGTGCCGTATGAGGCCGGATTGTGGAAACACTTTCACGCGCTGAGGCCGCTCCACGTGGTGTGCGGTTCGGCCACGAAGCTGTTCCCGCGCCTCATCGACCGGCTCTTCGCCAGGCTGCCGTGTCGAGTGACTCACGTGGCACTGCCCGTTCGCCGGCGAGACCTGCGCGACGAGCAGGACGGCGACGTGCGGCGAGTCGCGACCGCCGTCGTCTCGGGCGGACAGCATCTCGGATTGATCGTGGACGATGACGGACAGCGATGTGCGTTCGTGACCGAACGCGGGCAACTGATCTCACCGGGAGAACTGGCTCGCATTCTGATCGATTTCGAACGGCACGAGCATCACAGTTTGAAGGTTGTCGCCACGGAAAGACTCGCCGGCGAACTCGCTCCCTGGTTGATGAATCTCGACGTCGAGATGGCGACTGCCGAAGAATCGTCCGCAGCGATCACAACGGCGCTGGTGGAGCACGAGGCCCGTCTCGGGCTGCTCCGCGACGGGCGAGTCTGGTTTGGTGAGACGCCTCCCGCATGCGATGCGGTCGTGTCGCTGGCGCGGGTCTTGCAGGCTCTCAGTCTGAGCGATGCCTCCTGCGGTGAAGTGGTGTCGCGAATGAGCCGGACATAGTTGCCTGTTGAAATGGGAATGATCGTGTGCCACGGCTGTGTCAGCCGTGTGAGTGTCGCGCGACTTGTACCCGTTCTCACGGCTCACAGAGCCGTGGCACGACGATTTCCACTGGCTGACAGCAGCGCCGCGCGCCGGAGGGAACGTCATTTCGGAGGGACGATGACGGTCGGTTCCACGTCGGTCGTCACTTCGCGCAGGTTGGCGGTGGCGGGGTTCGAGACCAGCAGCGAATGGCGTCCGTTTTCGGCGAGCGATCCGCCGAGCATCTCGATCTGCGACGTCCCGCTGACCGCGATGCCGGCGCGGCCGTTGTTGAGGCAGTTCACGTTTTCGAGCGTCACGCCGCGGCACATGTTCTGCGCCCGCAGTCCGTCGAAGCGGAAGTCCCGCAGCGTGAGGCCGACGATTCGAACATGCTCGACCTGATACAGCGAGAGTCCCGTTTGTTCGGCGGCATACGCGAACGATTGCGTCGTCGGCGCATCGCCCTCGGCGCGGAAGTAGACGTCGCCGCGCCAGGCGGTCCACTGTCCGGCGGCCAGCGCTTCGAGCGGGTTCGCGCCGGCCTCATGTTGCAACTCGGGCAGCGACAGTCCGTCGCGCATCAGCCGGTAGAAGCCCTTGCGGGTCAGCGTCAGCTTCCACAGGTCCGGCCCCGCGCGACGCCAGCCCTCCTGCGGAACGGCTCGCGCGCCGCTGAGCGTGGCGCCGTTGCCGATGATCGTGAACGGCCGCTCCGACGTGCCGCTGTGCCTCATTCCCGTCAGTGACAGCGAGTCGTAGTACAGCCCTCCCGCCCGGGTCAACACGATGCGATCGCCGAAGCCGGCCAAATGCATCGCCCGACGCAGCGTGCGGACCGGACCGCTGCCCTGATCGGTCGGCTGCACCAACAGGCCGTCAAACATGTCATTGCCGACCAGATTGTCGACGTAGATGTCGCCGGCCAGCGCGTGGCCCAGCGAGGCAAATGTCAGAACCAGTGAGAAAGTCGGCACGAGCAGGCCACGCATGAACAGTCCCTCGTCGAAGATCGGGTCGGTGTCGAGCGGCTCATCGTTGACGCAGCCGACTCGTGGCTCCATCGTGCAATGGGCCGGGGAGCGTTGTGAAGAGCAGTCCGGGAGAAATCTCAAAACTCAAGGACCAAACACCAAACGAATTCCAAATCTCAGGGGAAAAAACCTCAAACGACGGAGCCCGCTCAAAGGCGGGTGGCTCGATCCATCAGTTTGTTTGAGGTTTGCTTTCCTTGAGATTTGGAATTCGTTTGGGGTTTGGTCCTTGGAATTTGAGATTTATCGCCACCGGGTGTCAGGCTCGCACCGACATCGGGGCGTAGTGGCGTTCGGCCGGGCCGATGTAGTTCGAGGAGGGGCGGATGATCTTGTTGTCGCTGAGCTGTTCGAGCACGTGGGCACACCAGCCGACGATGCGGCTCGCGGCGAAGATGCAGGTGAACATGTCGCCCGGAATTCCCATGTAGTGCTGCAGGCTGGCCGAGAAGAAATCGACGTTGCAGTTGCGCTTGATCGCCGCATAGACGGCCTGTTCCATCGCGATCGAGATGTCGTACCACTTGGGGTCGCCGGCCTCGATCGCCAGCCGGCGCGAGAGATCCTTCAGATGGATGGCCCGCGGATCCTCGACCTTGTAGACCGCATGGCCGAAGCCCATGAACTTGCCCTTCTTCGCCCGAACGGCTTCCACCCACGGAACGACGTTCTCGACGCGACCGATCTCCATCAGCGTCTTCAGCACTTCGGTGTTGGCTCCGCCGTGCAGCGGTCCCTTGAGCGCGCCGATCGCGCCGGTGATCGACGAGTACATGTCGGACAGCGTGGCGGCGATGACGCGCGCGGCGAACGTGCTGGCGTTCAAGCCGTGCTCGGCATGCAGGATCAGGATCAGGTCCATCGCCTTCTCGGCATCGGCCGAGGGAACCCTGCCGTTGAGCATGTACATGAAGTTGCCGGCGTGGCTGAGGTCGGCCCGTGGAGCGACCGGCTCCAACCCCTCGGACAATCGGCGAATGGCGGCGACGATCGTGGTCATCTCGGCGGTGAGGCGGATCGACTTCTCGAAATTGGCGGCGGGCGAATCGTCTTCGGCCAGGGGATCATGAGCCCCCGACATCGAGACGGCCGAACGGAGCGCCGTCATCGGCGGCGTGCTGCGCGGCAGGGACCTCAGGAAATCGAGGACCGGCGGTTCGACTTCCCGGTGATGGACGAGCAGCTTGTTGAAGTCGGCCAACTGCGTCTGGTTGGGCAACTCGCCCTGGAACAGCAGGTAGGACGTTTCTTCAAAGGTGGAGAGCTTGGCCAGTTCGTGAATGTTGTAGCCGCGGTAGATCAACTTTCCGAGATCGCCGTCGACGTCGCAAATCGTGGTGTCGGCGGCGACGACCCCCTTGAGGCCCTTGGCGGCGATCTTTTCGGCGGAGGGATCTTTGTCCAGCACGGCTTCGGCGGTCATGAAACTGTCTCACACGTCAGACGGACACGGGGTTCGCAGTCGAGGCGGGGCCACATCGGTGAGAACCCGGCGTCGCGCAGACGCGATGGGAATTCGGTGGCAAATCAGCCGGTTTCGATGTCGGGGCGAGAGTATAGCCATCGTCGCGCCGCGACTTCAACGAAGCGGCTCGTCCCTGACCGGGAAGCAAGCTGACCGCGTGAAGCCCTGCCGGCTGGTCCAAAGTTTTTTCCGAAATTTTTTCCGCAACGACAACTTTTTTGATCGCGAGGCGAGCCCCTTTGTTAGCATCTTCGCCTCGCCGAACGTCTGTCGTTCGAGCGATGTCGCAAAGAGAGAAAGGATGCTGTCAATGCGAACGACACTCTTCCGTCGTTGGAATCTGTCCGCCGTCTGTCCGTTCGATCCGCCGCGCGAGGCATCGCGCGTGCAATCGGGACAGAATCTCACGCGCTGGACTTTCACCCCACGGGGTTGACGTCGTATGGTGTGTCTCCGGGTTTGTCGCGTTTGTACGACGATTTGCCCGAGCAACAGCATCCGAAGGATGTGTGTGCGAAATCGAGTGACCCTCCCGCAAGGGCCGCTCGCACAAGGATGTGACCGTTTTTCAGAAGGACTTGACCCATGTACCGTTTCAATCCAGAACTGGCGACGCTGTTGGACGCCTCCCGCGCCAAGGGCTACGCGACTTTTCAACTGCTCAACAAGTACCTGCCCGACGAGGGGGGTGAACCGGAAATGGTTCACGAACTGATCGCGGCCCTCGACGACGCCGGATTGGACATCGTCGACGAGCCGACCCCCGAGGAGAAGCTGGCCTCCGAAACCGTTCCGCAGTCGATGATCGAACCGGAGCCGCAGTCGTCGTCGCGCGATCCGATCCGGATGTACCTCAGCCAGATGGGCCACATTCCGCTCCTGTCGCGCGAACGGGAAATCTTCCTCGCCAAACTGATCGAGATGACCAGGAAGTGGTTCCGGCGGAAAATGATGGAGTCCGACTTCGCGATCGGTCAGGCCGTCGAAATCATTCAAAAGGTCTGTCGCGGCGAGTTGCCATTCGAGCGAACCCTGCGCACCAGTGAGACCGAGAGCCTCCGCAAGGAACAGATTCAGGGACGCATCCCCGTCAACCTGCCGACCATCGAACGGCTGATGGGAGACAACCGCCAGGACTGGGAACTGCTCAAGACGACGAAGGAAGCCGCCGCGCGCGCCGAGATCAAGCAGCGCATGCACCGTCGCCGCCGAAAGCTGGCGTGGCTGTGCGAAGAACTGAGCGTGCGGACGCAGCGTTTACAGCCCGTCCTGCGGCGCATGGAACAAATCGCCAAGCGGATTCAGGAATTGCAGGCCCAGATTCAAAAGCTCGGCGAACGGCGAACGGTGGCCGCGCACAACGAAGCCGAAATCTGCCGGCGCGAATTGGACGACATCGTCAACATGACACTGGAGTCTCCCGACGACTTCTGCGATCGGATGCGCCGGGTGATGGCGAAGTATGCCGCCTGGACCAAGGGCAAGCAGCAGTTGTCGGGCGGCAACCTGCGGCTGGTCGTTTCGATCGCGAAGAAGTACCGCAACCGCGGACTCAGCTTCCTCGACCTGATTCAGGAGGGAAACGCCGGCCTGATGCGCGGTGTCGAAAAGTACGAATACCGTCGCGGCTACAAGTTCTCGACCTACGCGACGTGGTGGATTCGCCAGGCGATCACCCGCGCCGTGGCCGATCACGCCCGGACGATTCGCATCCCGGTCCACATGTTCCAGTGCATCTCGATGCTGAAGGCCAAGAGCGAATCGATCCGCCAGGAAACCGGACGCGAGCCCAGCATGGAAGAGTTGGCGGAAGCGGTCAACATGTCGGTCGAAGAGACCGAACGGATCATGAAGACGTGGAAGCACCCGATCAGCCTCGACACCCCCGTGGGGGAAAGCGAAGACAGCAGCTTCGGCGACTTCCTGGAAGATGACAACGAATCCAGCCCGGCCGATTCGGCGATGAAGGAGATGCTGCGGGACAAGATCGAGGTCGTCCTGAGAAGCCTCACCTACCGCGAACGCGAAATCATCCGCCTGCGTTACGGCCTGGGAGACGGCTACAGCTACACGCTCGAAGAGACCGGCCGCATCTTCAAGGTGACGCGCGAGCGCATCCGGCAGATCGAATCGAAGGCGCTGCGCAAACTGCAGCACTCGACCCGCGCGGACCATCTGAAGGGTTTCGTCGATGCGATGTATCCCAACAGCGCCGACGCGGTCCCCGCCGAGAATGTCGACGAAGTACCGGACGATGTGCTCGCCGCCGTCGGTTGAGGGAAGCGCGCGTGAGAAATTGACTGATCCACGCTCCGTTTGGCGCCCGCATGCCGGACGGAGCGTGTTCGTACTACCAGGTCTCGTCTTCTTCTTGTCGGCGCGCACATGTCATGGGACGTATGGGGCCAATGCGACGAATGGGCGACGAGAGACTCATCTGTCCCATGACTCCCCTATGTCCCATCCGTCGCGCACGGGACGCTCTGCCTTTTCGTTGCGGTCCCACGCGCATCGTCGCAATCCGAATGACAGAGACCGCGACCTCTGACTGGCAGGGATCGCGGTCTCATGGAAGCTTGATCGGAGTCACTTGCGACGGTGGAGTCGCAGGCGAATAGGGCGAGAACCAGTCGTGTCTAGCACGCACCGTTGAATCGTTCCGAGCCCTCGCAAAAGTTTTGGCACCTCCGTCAGATATTGGACGTCCGGTCAAGCGGGCGCGTTATAGGCCCCGCCTCACGCGACGACAAGATCGGTTGCTGCCGTTCGGCGCGAGATTGTTCGTTTCCCGGGACGATTCGTCGCGCAGAGGCCAAACCTGCCGCCGGCGGCTTGACCCCAGTCCGTGGCGAGTGGTCGCCTCTGCTGATAAACTACGCCCCAATTGTCCTGTGATCGTTGCGATTTTTCGACACGTCGCCTCGCAACGTCTCCCGCCTGCACCTAAGGAATCGTTCACGATGGCAGTCTTTTTGGGGATCGATATCGGCACGAGTGGGACCAAAACCATTGCCATGCGTGAGGACGGAACCATTCTCTCGTCAGCCACCGCCGAATACCCCCTGATGTCGCCGCGACCGGGTTGGTCCGAGCAAAACCCCGACGACTGGTGGGACGCCACGATCGAAACCGTCAAGAAAGTGCTGAAGACGGGCAAAATCAAACCGGACGACGTGGCGGGGATCGGCCTGAGCGGTCAGATGCACGGCAGCGTGTTCCTCGACAAGCAGCACAACGTCATCCGGCACGCCATTCTGTGGAACGACCAGCGGACCGCCGAAGAATGCGTCGAAATCGAAACCCGCGTCGGGGGCCGGGCCAAACTGATCGAGATGGTGGCCAATCCCGCACTGACCGGCTTCACCGCTCCGAAGATCCTCTGGCTGCAAAAGAACGAACCGAAGAGCTACGCCAAGACCGTGCAGATCCTGCTGCCAAAGGATTTCGTGCGACTGAAACTGACCGGTGAGTTTGCCACCGATGCCAGCGACGCCTCGGGCACGCTGCTGCTCGACGTGCGGAACCGGGTCTGGTGCAAGCCGCTGCTCGACAAACTCGAAATCAAGCCCTCACTGCTCCCCAAGGTGTACGAGTCGGAAGACGTGACGGGCACGCTGTCCGAAGGGGCTGCGAAACTGCTGGGCCTCAAAAAGGGAGTCCCGGTCGTCGCGGGCGCGGGCGACCAGGCGGCCGGCGCGGTGGGAAATGGCATCGTCAAGCGCGGCATCATCTCGGCGACGATGGGAACCAGCGGCGTCGTCTTCGCACACAGTGACGACGTGCAGATCGACCCGGCCGGTCGAGTCCACACGTTCTGTCACGCCGTGCGGGGCAAGTGGCACATCATGGGCGTCGTGCTGTCGGCGGGGGGCAGCCTGCAGTGGTATCGCAATCAACTCGCCGAAACCGAAGTCAGCGCCGCCAAGAAGATCAAGACGGACCCCTACAACATCATCACCGAACAGGCGGCCGAGGCGCCTCCCGGGTGTGAGGGTCTCTTCTTCCTGCCGTATCTGACGGGCGAGCGAACTCCGCACGCCGACCCCAACGCCCGCGGCTGCTTCATCGGGCTCAGCCTGCGTCACGGCCGGTCCGCCGTGATCCGGTCGATCATGGAGGGGGCGACCTATGCCATGCGCGACTGCCTGGAAGTCATCAACGAAATGCGGATTCCGATCCGCGAGATCCGTCTGTCGGGCGGCGGGGCGCGCAGCGATTTCTGGCGGCAGATGCAGGCCGACGTCTACGGTCGTCGCGTCAGCATGATCAACGTCGAGGAGGGTCCGGCCTACGGTGCGGCACTCCTCGCCGCGGCCGGCACGGGGCGTTACAAGGGGATCGTCGAAGCCTGCTCGGCAACCGTGAAGGTCACCAGCAGCACCGATCCCCAGGCGGAAGCCAAGCGGATCTACACCAAGTCCTACCCGATGTACGACAAGCTCTACCGGTCCCTCAAAAACGACTTCAACGACATCGCCAAAATCGTCGCCGAATCCTGACCGCCGGTGGCGGCTTGTTCGCGGGGAGTCATGGGTTGAGCTTCGGAACGGTCTCTGCGCGATGGTCGGGTAGGCCGTGGGCGCTTTGTGCGCAGGGAGTCATGGGTTGAGCTTCGGAACGATGATGGCGCGATGGACGGGTAAATCGTACTTCGACGGGACTCAGGGTGTGCCACTCAAATCAACCACTCCACCACAAGTCGGCTGGTGGTTCGCGAGTCGCGCGGTAGCATGCTGTCGTGTCGAAGGGCCGTGATGATCTGATGTGGCGCTGATCCGCCCCTCCCCGGTTATGAAGGGTTCTTTCCATGTCCGCTCTGTACCTCACCGAAGACGATGTGGCGTGGTTGCTCGATATCCATGCGGCCATCGAATGTGTCGAGGAGGCGTTTCGGCAGTGGGGCGATGAGCGGGCCGAGAACCAGCCGCGCCGCCGTGCCGCCGGTGGACATGGCACCATCCTGCACACGATGTCCGCCGGGGCCGAACCGCTCGGCTACGTCGGCTACAAGGCCTACGTGACGACTCCCAAGGGAGCGCGGTTTCAGTTCGGACTGTTCGACGCCACGACCGGTCAGCCCGCCGCCTTGATCGAGGCCAACCTGCTCGGACAAATGCGCACCGGGGCCGCGTCGGGGGTCGCCACCAAATTCATGGCCCGTCCCGACGCGAAGATCGTCGGCTGCTTCGGCACCGGGTTTCAGGCCAAGGCACAGCTCAAGGCCGTGTGCAGCGTGAGGCGGATCGAGCGGGTCGAGGTCTACGGGCGGGACGATGCACGCCGCCGGGCCTTCGCGGCGGAGATGACCGAGTATTGCAGCGTCCCCGTCGTCGCCGTTCACTCGCCCGAGGAGGCCGCGGCGGAGAAGGACATCGTCGTCTGCGCCACCACCAGCCGTACGCCGCTGTTCGACGGACACTCGCTCGCCGAGGGGACTCACATCAACGCGGTCGGCAGCAACTATCTGACGAAGGCCGAGATCGACGTCACGACGATCCGTCGCGCCGATCACATCGTCTGCGACAGTCGCGACGCCTGCAAACTGGAAGCGGGCGATTTCGTTCCCGCGCTCGAAGATGGCAGCCTCGACTGGTCGCGCGTCCGCGACCTGACCGACGTCGTGCATGGCCGCGAGACCGGGCGGGCTCACGCCGAGGACATCACGCTGTTCAAGTCGGTCGGACTCGCCCTGGAAGACCTCGCGGTCGCGGTCCGGGTCTTCCAGCGGGCTCGCGCCGAGGGAATCGGACAGCCACTCCCCTTCTGACTCGAATTAGGTGAAGCATGGATATTAAAGTGGTGATTGAACGAGGCGAAGACGGGTACTTTGTCGCGCACTGTCCCGCGCTGAAGAGTTGTTGGTCTCAGGGAAAAACCCGTGAAGAGGCGCTAATCAACGTTCGAGAAGCCCTTGCCCTCTATCTGGCCGAAGTGAAGTAATCCGTGCGTCATTCATCCGGCACTTTTGTTGGGCGGCATCAGCATAATTTGAGAAAGGTTCTGACTCGATGACCGATCGCCGCGTGGCCATTGTGACGGGTGGTGCTTCCGGACTGGGCCGTGCGCTGTGTGTGGAACTGGCCCGCGACGGCATCCTGATCGTTGTGGCCGATCTGAATGAAGCGGCGGCGCACGAGACGGCGGCCGCGCTGATCGCCTCGGGGGGACAGGCCGAAGCGGTGCGGCTCGACGTCACGTCCCAACCCGATGTCGATCGAGTTATCGAGGAGATCGCGGCCCGTCACGGCCGGCTCGACTTCATGTTCAACAACGCCGGATTCGCGATCGCGGGGGACACCATCGAGATGACGCCCGACCAGTGGCGCAGCATCCTGGCCGTCAATGTCGAGGGCTGCATCTGGGGCACGATGGCCGCCTACCGCGTGATGGCGAAACAACGCTTCGGCCACATCGTCAACACGGCGTCGATCTTCGGATTGTCGCCGTTGCCATTATCGACGCCCTACTCGATGACCAAGCACGCGGTCGTCGGCCTCTCACGCTCGATGCGTTCCGAAGCGGCGTGGTACGGGGTCAAGTTGAGCGTCGCCTGTCCGGGCTTCATCGCCACAAAACTGTTCGACAGCGGAATCGGCTTGGGCAACGTCCCCTTTCGAGAAACGACGGCCACCGGCGTGCGACTCGCCATTCCGCCGGAGCGGGCCGCCAGACTGATGCTCCGGGGAGTTCGCAAAAACCGGGCGGTGATCGTGTTTCCGTTTCATGGCAGGATGATCGCGCTGCTGCAGCGGGTGGCACGCTGGGTCGGCATGTTGATCGGCCGCAGGGTCGTGGCCGACTTTCACCGGAAGCGAGAACGGACGCCGGGAAGTGTTGATGGTCTAGAGTCTAGGGTTGATGGTCAGAGGAACGCATGACCGGTTCACCAATCGTGTCCGCGCCCCCGCTGATCGCGGCTCGCGAACTCGCGATGTCGTTTGGTCCCGAGCGAACCGTGCTGCGCGAGGTGACGTGCGACGTTCCAGCGGGTGAGTTTGTCGCGATCCTCGGCCCGTCCGGCTGCGGCAAGTCGACGTTCCTGCGACTGCTGGCGGGACTGATGCCGAACACGGCGGGATCGTTGACGGTGGCCGGACAATCTCCCGCAGCGGCCCGCCGATCGACGCACAGCGTCGCGTTTGTCTTTCAGGAGCCGAACCTGTTGCCGTGGCGCACGGTCTCCAACAACATCGGTCTGCCGCTCGAATTGCGCGGCGCCGCGCGCGACGAACGAACCCGGCAGGTCGAAGAGAGTCTGTCGCTGATCGGCCTCACGCCGGACGACTCCCGCAAGCGGCCGCGCAACCTGTCGGGAGGGATGCGGATGCGAGTCTCCCTCGCGCGGGCACTCGTCACGCGGCCGGACATCCTGCTGCTCGACGAGCCGTTCGCCGCGCTCGACGATGTGTTGCGGCAGCAACTCAACGAGGAACTGACGCGCATCTGGATGGCCCGTCATTGGACGGGCCTGTTCGTGACGCACAACGTGGCCGAGGCGGTGTTCCTCGCGCAGCGTGTCCTCGTGATGAGCCGGCGTCCGGGAACGATCGTGGCCGACGTCCGCGTGCCGTTTGACTACCCGCGCGAACCCGAACTGCGCGCCGCATCCGACTTCGCGCGACTCTGCGGCGAACTCTCCTCCATTTTGAGGGAGGCCGCGCGATGAGGAGTCTTCGTTCTTCTCTGGTCCCCTCTCCCGCCCGTCTTCGGGGGGAGAGGGTTAGGGTGAGGGGGGCTTTCTTCGCTGTCCTGCATCTTTGTGAATTACGCCTCAATGCGTCGCCCGGCAATCGAGTGTTGATCCCGATTCAGCCCCCTCACCCTAACCCTCTCCCCCGAAGACGGGGGAGAGGGGACAAGAGCCAACTCTCATCCATGAGCCAACGACTGTCGCCTGATCTCACGTTGCGGGAGGCCGCGCGATGAAGCGACTTGGTCCGTGGCTCGCGCAGACGGTGTTGCCGCCGCTCGTCCTGTTCGCGGTCGTGGCCGCGATCTGGCAGTGGTGTGTCGTGGCCTACGAGGTGAAGCCGTATCTGCTCCCATCGCCCCTCGCCGTCGGACGGGCCTTGGTTCACGACGCCCGGCTGCTCGGAAACGCGGTCGTCTACACCGGCAGCGCCGCGCTGTTGGGGTTTGGAGCCAGCCTCGTCATCGGAACCGCGATTGCCTTCGCGTTTTCGCAGTCGCGCATCCTGAGAAGCGGCGGCTATCCCTACTTCATCTTTTTGCAGACGGTTCCCATCGTCGCCATCGCGCCGCTGATCGTCCGCTGGTATGGCAACGGCTTTCACAGCGTGGTGCTGGTCGCGGGAATTCTCAGCCTGTTTCCGATCCTCTCCAACGCGACGCAGGGCCTGCTGGAGATCGACCCCGATCTGCTCGACCTGTTCCGCCTGAACAACGCCTCGCGCTGGCAGATGCTGACCAGGTTGAGATTCCCGAGTGCGGTTCCGTCGATTTGCGCGGGGGCTCGCACCGCCAGCGGCCTCGCCGTCGTCGGGGCCATCGTGGGCGAGTTCTTCGTCGGCTACGGTTCGAAGCGCTTCGGACTCGGGTATCTCATCAACTCGACCAACGACCAGCTTCAGATCGACCGCCTGTTCGCCGCGGTGCTGACCTCGACCCTGTTTGGCATCGCGATCTTCGGCCTCGTCAATCTGACGAGTGCGACGATCCTGAGCCGCTGGTACGATGGGCCGGTCGAACATCGGGCGTGAATGGGAATCGGCAGTGAGAGAGTAAGGAGAGAAAAGTGAAAAGTGAAAAGTGCGAAGTGCAAAATGAACATCGGACGGCCGCGACCCTCTCCCTTTTTGCGCTTCGCACTTTGCATTTTGCATTTTGCAGACTCCCGCGATTCACCCCCGCGCTGCTCATGGTTGTCGTTCTTGGTTGCGACTCACCACCCGTTCACCCGGCCACTCCTTCCCCGTCGAAGGTCGCTCCGGCGTCCGCTGCCAAGCCGGTCGCTGTCACCCTCGCCCTGAACTGGTTTCCCGAGGCGGAGCATGGCGGGTTCTATGCGGCGCTGATCCACAACCATTACGCCGACGAAGGGCTGAACGTCACGATCCGGCCGGGCGGTCCGAAGGTTCCCGTCATCGCCGATGTGGCGTCGGGGACGGTCGAGTTTGGAGTCGACAATGCCGACAAGTTGCTGCTCGGGCGGGTCCAACAGGCGGACGTTGTCGCCGTGATGGCTCCGATCCAGGACAGCCCGCGCTGCATCATGGTCCACAAGAGTGAGGGAATCACGAAACTCGAAGACCTCGCCGGGCGGAAGCCATTCACGCTGGCGATGAACACCGGCCAGCCGTTCGCTCAATTTCTGATGAAGCGGGTCAACCTGGCCGACGCGCAGATCACCTCGTATCCGGGCAACGTCGCGCAGTTTCTGCTCGAACCGAAGTACGGTCAGCAGGCCTACAACTTCAGCGAACCGTTCGTGGCCGAGCAACAGGGGGGCGACCCCGTCTGCCTGATGCTGTCCGAGTTGGGCTTCAACACGTACACCAGCCTGCTCATCACGCGCGGCGAGTTGATCGAGAAGCAGCCCGACCTGGTCGCCCGGATGACGCGCGCGTCGATTCGCGGCTGGAAGAAGTACCTCGCCGAACCCGACGAGACGAACAGGCACATCCACGAACAGAACTCGCAGATGGGCCTCGACGTGCTGGCCTTCGGCGTCAAAGCCCTGAAGCCGCTCTGCCTGCCGAAGGACTTCACCGAAGACCGCCTCGGCGAAATGACGGCCGAACGCTGGCAATCGCTCACGTCTCAGATGACCGAGATCGGGTCGCTCCCCCAGGATTTCGCCAAGCCCGACGCCGCGTACACGATCCGGTTCCTGAACGCGAAAAGATCCGAGTGACTGTGACATCGCCGCGTTCCAGACAATCCCCGTCTGATCAATCGACAAGGTTCTACCATCTCAAACATTCATGGCATTGCCGGTCCCGCGTGGCCCCGCCTCGGAAAGCTGTTGCGGCACATCTTGCGGCCCGGTTTCCGAGCGCTGTTCCGGTCGAAGCGGGTGTACGCTCCCGAGAGTGCCGAGGCGCGACAGTCGATCGCGGCTCTGCGCGAGAAGCTGGCGCGCGGTGAGACGGCCTATCTCGTCGGGATCGGTCCGGCCGGCCACAACAGCGGCGTGGCCCTGATTGAAGTCTCTGCCGCCAACGGCATGCGGCTGATCTCCAACGACGAAGAGGAGCGGTTTTCGGGGATCAAACACGATGCGAGTTTTCCCGAATCGGCCATCGGGATGCTGCGCACGCGCCTGGAGGAACGCGGTTTGACGTACCGCGATCTACACGCGGTGGTCACCAGTTGGGATTACATTTCAATGCCGCCGATGGCGATCGGCCTGCTGTTCGAGCATTTTCCCTTCAGTCTGGGTCTGGTACGGCCCGCCTGTTTCCCGATGTGGGATTTTTACCGCAACGGCACCATCGTGCGCACCGGCCCGCGACGGCTGGCCGCCCAGTTGGGGGCTCCCTCGCCCATCCCTTTGATTTGCCAATTCCATCACGACAACCATGCCGCTGGGGCGTACGCCCTGTCTCCTTTCGCACAGCAATCGAAGCCCGTACTGATCTCGGTCATCGACGGCTCTGGCGATCAGGGATCGATCTCGATGTATCTGGCGACCAATGGTCGTCTGGAATGTCTTTACAACAACCACAGTCCGTTCGATTCGCTGGGCCTGTTCTACGCCATCATCAGCTCGACGAAGGGAGGTTGGACGACTCTCAGCAGTGAGGGACGTTACATGGGAGCGGCCGCCTGGGGTGATGGCGAGCGGCTGACGAACAAGTTCTATCGCCCTCTTCGCGAAATCTTTCACTTCGCCCCGAAGGGTGAGGTGCTGATCAACCGGGCGTTTGTCAACTGGCACATCGCCGGCGAGCTGGCACCCTATGGACGAGCCATGTCAGCCGCGCTGGGCGAGCCGATACCGCCCGACAAAATGTGGAACCCCGATGCCGTGCTGAAAGTCGATGATGTTCAGCACTCGGAAATCACCCGCGACCGCTGCGACCTGGCGGCCGCCACGCAACTGGTGTTTGAAGACGCGCTCTTCCACATCATCGATCACTACATTCGCGCGACGGGCTGCGATCAGTTGGTGATGACCGGGGGGACGGCCCTCAATTGCCTGGCCAACATGCGTCTCGTTCAGCACTACGATTCCGCCTGGTACAGCCGCAATCTGGGAAAACCCGGACGACTGGAACTGTGGGTTCCGCCAATCCCCGGCGACGCGGGAGTGACGGTCGGGGCCGCGATCAATTTTGCCCTGCAGGCCGGAGCGCGACCGGGAGAACTGATGCGGCACGCGCATTACTGCGGCCGCGGGTTCACCCGCGCCGAGATTGTCACGGCTTTGGGAGCCCAACCCGACATCAAGTATCACGATCTGGGAAATTTGAACGACAGCGGTCAGTTGTTGGCGATCGCCGACCTGGCGGCGTTCATCATTGCCCGCGATGGCGTGCTGGGGTTGTTTCAGGGTCCGGCCGAGACCGGGCCACGGGCGCTGGGTCATCGCTCCATTCTGGCAAACCCCTGCAATCCCGAAACGCTGGCGATGATCAATCTGCGCGTGAAACATCGCGAACGAGTTCGCCCGCTGGCACCGATGGTCACGCGCGAGGCCGCCGAAGAGTTGTTCGAGTTGTCCGACGGGGCCTCCGCCGACGACTACAACGCGTACAACTATATGGTTCTGACGGCTCTGGCCCGCCCCAAAGCCCGCACACTGATTCCGGCGGTGGTTCACCAGGATGGAACGGCGCGGTTGCAGATCGTTCGCGAAGACCACGACCCGTTCACGCATGCCTTCCTGCGGGCGATGGGCCGGCACGTCGGTGTCGAGGCCTCCGTGAACACCTCGCTCAATGTCGGCAGCCCGATCGCACAAACGCCTGCTCAGGCGGTTACCGCGCTGGAACGCGCCACGGGGCTCACCGGATTGCTGATGATTGCCAACGAAGGTGACGTGCTGTTGGCGTGGCACAATGTCACTGCGGGCCTGAAGGACAGTGGCGTTCAACTTCAGGCGTGGCTCGACCAGTGGCGCGCGAGCCGGGTTGAAGCCTGAACCGTTGCGAGTGGCGGAGGCACAGTGGATATTTACTGGACCAGCGCCTCATACAGCCGTTTCGCGACCACGGCATCCGAAAGATAGCCCGTGATCCCATGGCGATTCGTCGTGGGATTGTCCACATCGGTCTTGTTTTCAATCTGTGGATCAATCCGGAAGTGCGCCGGATCAAGGGGGTACAGCGATACGACATCTCGTTCATCCATGGCGTTGAACCACTTGGTCACGCATCTTGGATGCTTGATCGGCGCCAAAGCGTCCTTGATGACTTGCACCGCCAAGGGGGATCCCAGCGTGACATAGAGCGGTACCTTCCAACCGAGAGAATGTCCCTCGCGTCGCAATAGGCTGTACGACACGACGGTTCCCAACGAATGACCAACGACCACCGTTTCCACGCCGGGATTGAAGGCCGACCGGACGCCGGAATCGATCACGTTCTGAAAACCTGGATTTCTGAGATACCGATAAACGTCCCGAGTGGCCAGCGCCACGCTCGCACCGCTGGCACCCGGGATGTACGTGTCCAGGGCCTTCAGCACCGTTTGCACCCATTCCCAATTCAGGAATCCGCGTTCTCTAACCGCCTCGTCGACCAACCGGTCGACTTGTTCGTCCGTGATGCCGTTCGCCCGCTGGATTTCCAGCAGCATCGAGCGAATGAACTGTGTTTCCTGTTCCCCCGCGCCTTCGCCTCGCACGATGACTTTCGCCACTTCGTCGTCGGACCTGCCTGCAACCAGGTCGTACAGCGTTTGGCCATAGTACGGAAACCGGATATCGGCCTCCGAGATCGGCAGTGACAACCCGTTTTTCCGCAATCCCTCCCGCAAGGCACCGATCCACTCTTCCTTAACCTCCAAAGCATCCCGGTGCTCTTGGGCACGTCCGTGAACGAAAACCAATTGACGTGTCATCGTACCTTCCCTTCCTGAATGACTTGAGAAATCAGCCCCACACCGTCCGCATCGAACAGCGTCCACAGGGAATCGGTTGAGACATGCCGCGACATGCCTTTCAACAACGGCGGCACGTCTACTTCATACGCCGCCATCAGCGCCCAGCTTTGTGACAGCATCGGCAGAAACGGAAAAACCTTCGATTTCACGATTGGATCCTTAATCAATCCCGCCAGCAGCGCGATGTCGAACAGACAAATGTTTAGATCTCCCTGCATGTAATCCGCCATTTCGCGAATTCGTTGACGATTGCCCTGATCGCGGTAGGCATGTGCCGCATACAGGGCCAGTGACGGATCGATCCCTTTCGAGATCTGCATGCGACGCGCCAGTGTTTCCGCGTCCGTTCCTTCCAGACGGAATGTTCCCAGTCGGGAGGAAGAGGCGATCACGGCCCGCAGATTGCGCAGCTCGGTAGCCCGCTGTTGATATTCCTGCCATCGATACGAATTGTCAGACGGCTCATAGGCGACATCCACCAGGTTCAGACCATCGAAAGTCAGAGTAGCGAGAAAGTCGCGGATGGCCGGCAGCAATACACCGTGGCCGTTGTCCAACGTCAGCAAGACGCTGACGCATGGTTCGCCGTCATGCAGTTTGACTCGCACCAGTGTTCCGTGGTCGAGCAGTTTCGCACTCGCTTGACGGTCATCGCACCGGGTCACCTTGGCACCGCGAATCTTGAATCCGCAATCAGACTCGAAATGCATGGGGCCAAACGGCTCGGCGGTTCTGAGGACGCCATCCGCAAACTGCTGGTTCTGGTCAGACACAAACTGTTGGTTCGGGTCAGTTCGTTTTTGGGAACCAACTGGCGACGGTGGTACGGCAATCCCTCGTACAACACCCAGCACCTCGTCGATGTTTGAATTGCTGTCGGTCAAGACAGTCCGCATGGCTTCCTGAGGACGAGACAGTTCGATTTGAGTCAATGTTGCCCGACGCTCGGCTCTGCGGTTTGAACCTCGCAACCGGGAATGCACTGGGTGTGTTACGGTGGGTTCCGGCAACTTGAGTGCGGACAACCAGACGTTGGGACCATCAGGGTCCGAAGTGAGACGCGCGTCGGGCTGTTGATCGCGCGGACTGGGACCGAGCGTGGCCTGATGAACGCGATTCGGCAGTTCCTTCTCCAGGAATTGCTTGAGCGGCCAGGGGCGAACGAGTCGCAGTCCGGTCTCACTATCCGGCTTTGTGATCTCGGGATGTTGTCCGCGGAGCGCTTCGAGCAGCGTCTCGGTGTAGACAGCCCGAAATTTCTTTGCGTTGCCGGGATTGGCAATTTCCACCGACGGCTCCCCGAGCAACGTGGCGAAAAATAGATCAACAAATTTTTCCCGACCGAGAACCGGCTTGTTGGGAAAGATAACGCTGCCGGTGATCCCCCCGGCCTGGATCCCCACAGCGGCCGTGCGACAGGCGTCAGACACGAAGACCACATGGGGAATGACACCACACCGAGCCAGGTCCACACTCCCCGCGACGTTGACGGCGGCATCGGCGTCGTCAATGGCGTCGGAGAGCAACCAGTACTCACCACGGCGCACATTCACACCATGCCCGGCGAAGTAGATGATGAGTTGATCCAGGTCACCGGGGCCAGCGAACTCCGACACAGCATCCTTGATCTGTTGCGGCGTCACTTTTCCGGTTTCGTCGGTGATGGTTCTGACCAGATCTTTGTCGATCCCCTGCGATAACGCCCATTCCTTCATCCCCCGGACACCATCCCACACCGCCTGGAGCTTGGGGAGCGTCTGAGCCTGTTGAACGCCAATCAAGATTGCAGCCCGATTCATCGTTTGGCCCTCATGGAAGTCAATGCGATGTCATTCTTCGAAAACATTCGCGCCGGGAAACGGCTCCATACTGGCGACATCCCACAACCGTTTCAACTCCGCTTTTACTTGCAACATCCGCCACATGATAGGTTCTCATAAAGCCACGGAGGGGTGACTGGACTGGCGCGTCTTCGCAAAGGATCGAGGTTTCTCATTCGATCCATCCTAGACCTGCTCCCAGCACAAACAAAACGTCTCGCTTCTTGAAGGCCAGTGACGGTCGGGCAATACTCTGCTCGGTCTCGACCCTTGTCAGACAAGAGATGACTCCCACGAAAGGACGGCGGTGATGAAACGACAACTGCGATGGGTGCTCGGTGCGGCGTGTGTGGCGGTGGGATTGGGCTGGGCGATTCCGGCGGCCGTGCGTTCTCAAGAGCCGGACAAGCCGAGTGAACCGGCGGTCGTCAAACCGGCCACGGTGCGGGTCGAGCAGGGGAAGCTGGTGATCGAGACGTCGCTCAAGGGAGTGCTCGAAGCGGAGCAGTCGGCGGAACTGGCGATCGAGCCCAAGTCGTGGACGGGACCGTTCTCGGTGAAGTCGGCCGTCGCGCATGGGACGCGCGTGAAGAAGGGCGACGTGCTGCTGGAGTTCGACACCACGACGATCGACAAGACGCTGCGCGACCTGAAGCTGGATCGAGAACTGGCCGACGTCGCCCTGCGCGTGGCGAAGGAGGAACTGCCGGTCCTCGAACAGTTCCTGCCGCTCAATCTGGCAACCGCCGAGCGGGACAAGCGGATCGCCGAAGAAGACCTCAAACGCTACGAGACGATCGACCGCGCCCAGTCCATGAAGAGTGCCGCGTTCTCGCTCAAGAGCATGGGCAACTTTCTGGAGTACGCGCGCGAAGAGTTGAAGCAGTTGGAAAAGATGTATCGCGACAAGGATCTCACCGAAGAGACGGAGGAGATCATTCTCAAGCGGCAGCGAAACCAGATTGAATCGCTCGAACACAACCTGGAATCGACGAAGATTCAGACCGACCGCTCGCTGAACATCGACATCCCGCGCCGCGACCAGTCGGTGAAGGACACGCTGCTCAAACAGACGCTGGCCTGGCAGAAGGCCCAGTCCGTCCTGCCGCTCGAACTGAACCAGAAGCGGCTGGCGTTGCAAAAGCAGCAGGCCGATCGCGAGAAGTCCGAGGAACGGTTCGCTCAACTGGAAGCCGATCGCAAGGCGATGATCGTCGTCGCACCGATCGACGGCATCCTCTATCACGGTCAGTGCGATCGAGGCAACTGGAACACGGCGACCGTGTCGGGACGACTGCGTCGCAACGGAAACGTGCTGGCTAATGAAGTCTTCATGACGGTCGTGACTCCTCGCCCGCTGGTCGCCCGCGCCGACGTGGAGGAGAAGGATCTGCACGCGATCAAGGCGGACGTGGCCGGCGAACTGACGCCCGTCGGATTCCCGGACCTCAAGCTGGCCGCGCGCGTGAAGAGTGTCTCGCTGGTCCCGCGCGCGGCGGGGACGTTTGAGTCACGCCTCACCGTCGATGTCCCTGCGAATGTGGAGTCCCTGATGCCCGGCATGACCGGCACGGTGAAGCTGACCACGTATCGCAACGACAAAGCCACGCTCGTCCCTTCGACGGCCGTCTTCCGCGACGAGGGGAGCAGTGCGTCTCACGTGTACCTCCTCCGCGATGGAAAGCCGATCAAGACCGAGATCACCATCGGCAAGGCCTCGGGCGGCAAGACCGAAGTGTTGAACGGCCTCAAGGTGGGCGACGAGTTGCTCGCCAACAAGCCGTGATGAAGCATGCGAGGCGTATCGGGCTTCTTGTCCCCTCGCCCCCGTCTTCGTGGGAGAGGGTTAGGGTGAGGGGGAACGATGGTGAACAGACTTTGCCACTTCAACCCGCCGAAGAAAGAACCCCTCACCCTAACCCTCTCCCCTCCAAGGCGAGGGGCGAGGGGACAAGCAAAGAGAAAGCAGTCGACGGCACGAATTCCTGCGTGAGGGAGATTGATCCATGCGGTTCCACACAGTCTGTCTGGCAGCACTGCTGATAGTCGGATTCACCGCTCGTGGCGAGTTGACCGCGGCGGAAGATGCTCCGCCCAAGGATCGGCCTGCGGACGCGGCCGCTCCGGCAAAAGAGGCAGCGGCAGAGTCGAAACCCGACCTGCATCCGGGACCGCCGCGCGACGTGACGGCGGACGAACTCGATGCCGCCATTCAGCGGGGCGTCGCGTATCTGGTGAAGGATCAGAACCGCGACGGCTCGTGGGGATCGGCCGAGCGGACGAAGGATCTGAACATTATCGCCGGCATCGGCTCGCATCATGCGTTTCGGACGGCCACCACGGCGCTGTGCGTGGCGGCGCTGATCGAGGCCGACGACGGCAGCACCGAAGTCCGGCTGGCCATCGAGCGGGGCGAGGCCTTTCTGTTCGAGCAGCTTCCACTGGTCCGCCGCGACGACCCGATGCTGATCTACAACGTGTGGACTCACGCCTACGGCATTCAAACGCTGGCGAGGATGCACGCGCGGCTGCCCGATGACGCCGCCCGGCGCGAGAAGATCGCGGCCCTCATCCGCGGCCAGTACGAACGGTTGCAGAAGTACGAGTCGGCGGAGGGAGGCTGGGGCTATTACGACTTCGAGGTGGGATCGCAGCGCCCCGCCTCGTCCTCGACCAGCTTCGTCAACGCGGCCGTCCTGGTCGCGTTCGACGAGGCCCGCCGGATCGGAATCGATCCCCCCAAGAAGCTGGCCGATCGTGGAGTGCAGATGCTCAAGGTCCAACAGAAACCCGACTTCACGTACCTCTATGGAACCTATCTGCGCAACAGACCAATGCATCCCGTCAACCTGCCGGGCGGCAGCCTGGGACGTTCGCAAGCCTGCAACCTGGCGCTGCGACTGTGGGGCGACAAGTCGATCACCGACGACGTGATGAAGGAGTGGCTCGACCGGCTGATCACGCGCAACGGATGGCTCGACATGGGCCGCAAGCGGCCGGTCCCGCACGAATCGCACTTCGCCGTCGCGGGCTATTTCTATTACTTCGGCCACTACTACGCCGCCCGCACGATCCCGGTCCTGCCCGACGCCGACCGAACCTTCTACCGGAATCATCTCGCCCTGATCCTGATGAAGCTGCAGGAGAAAGACGGCTCGTGGTGGGACTATCCGCTCTACAACTATCACCAGCAATACGGCACCGCCTTCGCGCTGATGTCGCTCCAACAGTGCCGCAGGTAGCCCAATCGCACTCACTCACCCAGTGACAAAGTGAGTGCCATTGGCTGGTAGCGTGCGTCGGGAACAGCACAGGTGTCGGTGGTCAGAAAAGTTCCGGTTCCCCTTTGGGCAGTGATCGCTCCCGACGCCACGTGACCAAGGAGAGACTTCCCGCAACGCGATTGGCAGGACGAACCCTCTTGCCCGCCTCCCTGATCTTTCTGCCTCTCTCTTTCTGTCTCCTTCTTCCGCCACGGTCAAGCGGGGAGACAGAAAGAGAGAGGCAGAAAGATGAACACGATGAAGTCCTGGAGAACACTCCGAAGCGGAGACATCAACCTGAACCACCCGCTGTGGAAATCACGGGACCGGCCCACCCAGCCGGACCACCGGACATTTACAATGATGAAGATTGACACAGCCTGATGCGTCCGCACACAATCACGCCCCCTCAATACCCAACTCTCGCTCATTCGCCCAGTTTCCTCTCCATTCGAAGGGTTTGTTCCTTGTGGTATCCCAGAAGTCGCCAGTCTCTTTTCCAACGAGTCGTGGCTGCCATTGATCAATACTGGGTTCAGTCTCGTCGTGAGCGTTGGCTCACGCAGGTTCGGCAGCGGCGAACGCGCTGGTCGCCAGTCGATCGCGGCCAACTGGTTCATGTGATCGAGTGCATGGAAGATCGACGGATGCTCTCCGCGTGGGTCGCGCAGGGACCGAGTCCCACGATTAATGCTCAACTCACCGTGTCTCCCAGTAACAACATCAACGGGGGGATTCAGGCAATCGCAGCGCACCCGACCGACGCGAACACCTTGTACGCCGGGACGGTCAACGGTGGCGTGTGGAAGACCACCGACGCGACGGCGGTCAACCCGACATGGACTCCCTTGACGGACAGTCTCCAGTCGCAATCCATCGGCGACATTCAGTTCGACGCGACCGACGGGACCTCGCAGACGCTCATCGTCGGCACCGGACGATTGAGCAACTTCGCCCAGCGCGGGGATGACGAGATCGGAGTGTACTACACGACCAACGGCGGTTCCTCATGGAGCGTCTTCAGTCCGGCCAACTTGCAGAATCAAAAGATCATGGGAGTGGCTGCGCGCGGATCGATCCTGATGGCCGGTTCCAATACCAGCGGCTTGTTTCGGAGCACGAATGGCGGTACGTCGTGGACGAACATTTCCGGCACCAGCGGACTTTCGGCCGGTAGTATCTTCAGCCTGGTCTCCGATCCCGGCAACACGAGCCGGTTTTACACCGCGGTATCGGGCGTTGGCGTGTTCCGGACGGATGACACAGGCGCGAGCTGGACGAACGTGACCGCCGGACTCACGGGGGCCACCACCTCGCCTTATATCCGACTGGCTGTCAACGCCAGTGCCAGCGTCGTCTACGCCGCCGTTCCCGGTTCCGGTGCTGGTGTGGCGACGAGAGTGTTCCGGTCGGTCGATCAGGGCGCAAACTGGACGGCCATGGACACCTTCCTCGTCCACAATGGGGGCCAGCAATTCCCGGATACCTCGTTGGCGGCCAGCCCGACCGATGCGAATATCGTCTACCTCGCGGGCGATCGCATCAGTGGTTCGCCGTTCACATCGCTGATCGCACGCGGCGACGCCACATTAGGCGCTGGTGCCCAGTGGACAACAATCGTTAACGGCAACACCTCGGACGGTTCCACTCCGCACGCGGACACCCGCGACATGGAGTTCCTCGCCGACGGCTCGCTCCTCGAAGCCGACGACGGCGGGATCTACAACCGATCGACCCCGACGTCCAGTGCGGGTTCATGGCGGTCGATCGGCGGCAACATCCAGGCGATGGAGGTGCATGATGTCGCCTGGAACGCCATCACGAACACGATCGTGATCGGAGTCCAAGACAACGGAACGCACCAGCAGCCGACGACCGGTTCGACCACCTGGAACTGGTTCAACGGTGGGGATGGCGGTGACGTGGCGGTCGATAGCGTCTCGCTCGCCGGTAGCAACCAGGCGATCCGGTATTACAGCAGCCAGAACCTGGGCGGGTTCCGACGACAGGTCACGGACATCAGCAACAACATTGTCAGCACCACGAATCTGGCGACCATCGCGGACCCGCAGTTCGTCACCCCCATCGAGATCAACACGATCGATCCGACTCGACTGTTGATCGGCGGGGTATCGACTTTGTACGAATCCTTTAATCAGGGGACGACGAATGCTTCGATCGGCGGCCCTGGGGCCAACCGTGTCGCAATGGTGTACGGCGGCAGCCTCGGAGGAACTCCGAACGCCGACCTGATCTACGTCGGGAAAAACGCTCAGGTGTGGAAGCGGACCGCCCCCGGTTCTTTGGCAGTGACGACGGCCCTGCCAGCCGGTGCGAGCACCATCACCGATGTCGGAATCGATCCGGACAATTACAACACCGTGTTCGCCGTGGACAACAACCAAGTGTTCCTGTCGGCCAACGGTGGATCGACATGGTCGGACATCACTGGCAATCTCGCGACGGTCAGCCCGGGCCTCGACCTCCGCACCGTCGAGTACGTCTCCGGCGCTAACGGTTATGTCGCCGTGGGAACCAGATCCGGAGTGTTCGCATCCCTCGCCGGCAGTTTGGGCACCTGGGTGGAAGTCGGTGCCACGCTTCCCGATGCCCTGGTCTTCGACCTGGAATACAACGCGACCGACAACATCCTGGTGGCGGGCACCCTGGGCCGCAGCGTCTGGACGTTGTCGAATGCGAACAACGAATTCAACCCCGCCGACACGGGAGTCACTCTGGCAAGCGGAGTGCTGACGATCACGGACGTCAACGGTGGCACTTCCAATGATCAGTTAGTGATGAGTTACTCCGGCGGAACGTACACGATCACGGACACCGGAGGACTGCTGCTGACGACAGCGATCGCCGGAGCGACGGGGGATGGGACCAGCACACTGACGATCCCCGACACCGGTGTCACCGGAATTCTGTTCGACACGCTGGGCGGCGACGACACCATTACGGTGAACAGCGTCCAGTCCAGCCTGACAAGCGGCTTCACGATCATCGGCGGGACCGGAGTCGATTCTGCAACGATCAACGGCGCCATCGCCGTGACAGGTTCCGGAGCGGTCGACATCACCGTGTCAAAGAACATCGCGCTGACGTCGGGTTCGAGCGTCACGACGGTGGACGGCAACCTGACGCTGAATGCCAACCAGCAGTTGACCGCGACCGGCGGGAACTTCTTCGGCATTCACATCGACGCCGCGACACTCACCACATCGGGTGCCGGAAATATTCTGATTGAAGGCCGTGGCGGAGACTCTGGTTCCATCAACGATGGCATCCGGCTGATAAATGGCGCGCGCGTCGAATCAACGGCGACGGGTGCGACGGCGGGCACAATTACCCTCGCTGGCACCGGCGGAGCGGCCGTGAGCTTCAATGTCGGCGTCGTCATCTACAGTGCTGCAACTCTCATCACTTCCAGGGACGGCGACATCCTGATTACCGGCATCGGGGGCAGCGACGGAACCGATGGCGCCAACAGCGGACTGGACATCGACGCGGCCACGATCTCCTCCACCGGGACCGGGGCCAACGCCGCCCTGATCAGCATCATCGGCACGGGCGGCAACGGCACGTACGGAAATCACGGGACGCTCATGGCCGGCAACGCCACGATCACGTCAGTGGATGGTGACATCGACATTATTGGCGTTGGAGGAACTGGCACCACGGTCAACAACCTCGGCGTCTTGATGGTGAGCGCCCATGTTTCCTCGACCGGGACCGACAGCAACGCGGCCGCCATCACCATCACCGGAACGCAGGGGCCAGACGGCAATGGTCCACGAGCGATCTATCTGTTTGGCAGCGCCAGCCTCACAACGACCGACGCGCCGATCACCCTGATCTGCGACAGCATCGTGATTGATCCCACGCCGACTATCAACGCCGGCATGAACACCGTCACGCTCAGGCAGAAAACAAACGGTACCGCCATCAATTTGGGCGGCGCGGACGGGGCCAGCCTCGGCCTGACCGACGCCGAACTCGACCGCGTCACGGCCGGCACGGTGCAGATCGGCAATGCGAACAGCGGAGCGATCACGTTCAGCGCGAACGTCGACCGAGCGGTGAACACGAACGTCAATCTCACCACCGGGGCGAACAACAACATCGCTTTCGGAACTTTCTCGCTGAGTGCGGGGAGCGGCGGCGATGTGTCGCTGACCACCAGCGGCACCGGAGCCATCACCACCGGCGACAACACCGGCAGCGATCTGACCGCCGACGATGTGACCTTGAACGCCGGCTCGAACGGCATCGGCTCGACCACGAACTTCCTGCGACTGGCGGCCACGACCGTCACCGCAACCACCAGCGGCAACGGCGGCATCAGCCTCGTCGAAGCGGACAGCGTCACCATCGCCAGCGATGGCCTGAGTGCCGGAACCGCGACCATCACGCTGGGCGCGGGGACGTTTACGCTCGGTGGTTCCGATCGGATCGACAACGCCAGCGATGTGAATGTCGCCGGAGGGGCGAAGCTGGGCTTGTCCACGTTCAACGAGACGATCGACCAGTTGATTCTGAATGACGGTAGCGTCGATGGCTCCGGCACGCTGACTGGCGGTTCGACCTTCGACGTGCAAAAAGGTTCCATCAACGCCAAGCTGGCCGGGTCGGTGGGACTCACGAAAACCACCGCCAGTACGGTGGATTTGTTTGGCGCAAACACGTACACCGGCGCTACGGCCGTCACTGTCGGCACGCTGGCAATCAACGGTAGCGTGACTAGTAACGTCACGGTCACGAGTCCCGGCGTGCTGAATGGGGTCGGAACGATCACCGGGAACGTGTCGGGGACCGGCACGTTTTCGCCGGGGAACAGTCCGGGGACGATGACGATCGTCGGTAACTTCACGCCGACGGGGACGGTGAACTTCGAGGTCAACAACCCGTGGACCACGCCGGGGACGGACTTCGATCGGTATCTGGTTACCGGCATGGTCGATCTGAGCGGTGCGACGCTCACCTTCTCCAACACGGACGACACGACCGCTCCAGCGGCTGGCACGATGCTCAAGATCATCGACAACGACGGCACGGGCGACCCAACCACGGCCAGCACCAGCCCGGCGCAGGGGGCGACGGTCACGATCGGTACTCGCAGTTTCACGATCTTCTACAACGGCGGCGATGGCAACGACGTCATCCTCGCGACGCCCGAAGCGTCGAGTTTCGTCGTCAGCACAGTCTCGGATGTGGTCGATGCGTTCGACGGTTTCACCAGCCTGCGTGAGGCGATTCTCTACTCCAATAGCAACGCCGGGACGGACACGATCAGCTTCAACATTGCCGGAGCCGGGGTGCATACGATTCAGCCGGCCAGTCCGCTTCCGGGCAACACCGACGCGGTGATCATCGACGGGACGACTCAGCCGGGGGTGGTCTCCACGCCGTTGATTGAGTTGGACGGGACGAATGCCGGTGCGGGCGCGTTGGGTTTGAAGATCACTGGAGGCGGCAGCACGGTGAAGGGGTTGGCGATCAACCGGTTCAGCGGGGCGGGGATTCGGTTGGTGAACGGGAACGGCAACCTCGTCGATGGGAACTTGATCGGGACGAATGCGACGGGGACGGCCGATCAGGGAAATGCCGGGGACGGCATTCAGATCATCAACTCGGACACCAACACCATCGGCGGGACGACGGCCGCCGATCGGAATGTGATTTCGGGGAACGAGCGGTACGGTGTCTCGATCGATGCGGCCTCGACGGGCAACGTGATCGAGGGGAACCTGATCGGGACGAATCTCGCGGGGACCGGCGATCTGGGGAACACGCTCAGCGGGGTGCTGATCCTGTCCGCCTCGAACACGATCGGCGGGACGACGGCGGGAGCGGGGAACGTGATTTCGGGTAATGACCAGCACGGCGTGTTTCTCACGACAGCGGCCGTGACGAGCAATCTGATCCAGGGGAATTACATCGGAACCGATGTCAACGGGACCTCCGATCTGGGGAACACGCTGAGCGGCGTGCAGATCGACAACGGGGCCGCGTCGAACACCATCGGCGGGACGACGGTCGCGGCGCGGAACGTGATCTCGGGCAACAACGGATACGGCGTGCGTCTGCAAGGCTTCGGCACAACTACTAACAACAACGTGCAGGGGAATTACATCGGCACGGATGTGAACGGAACGACGGCCATCGGCAACTCTCTGAGTGGCGTGCAGGTCAGCGCGACCGGCAACACCATCGGCGGGACGGCGGCGGGGGCGGGCAACCTGATCTCGGGCAACGTGCAGCATGGTGTGCTGATCCAGGGGGGCAGCAACGTCGCGAATCTCGTGCAGGGGAATTTCATCGGCACGAGTGCCGCCGGGACCGCCGATCTGGGGAACACGCTCGACGGCGTGCAGGTCTTGAACTCCAGCGGCAACACGATCGGCGGGACGACGGCCGCCGCGCGGAACATCATCTCGGGCAACAATGAGAACGGCGTCCACCTGCTGGGTAGCTTCACCACGGGCACCGCGGTCCAAGGCAATTACATCGGCACGAATGCCGCCGGGACCGCCGATCTGGGCAACACACTCAGCGGTGTGCTGATCACTTCGCAGTCGAATACGATCGGCGGGACGGCGGCGGGCGCGGGGAATGTGATCTCCGGCAACGACCGGTTCGGCATCACGATTCTGGGCGTGACCGCCAGCGGCAACAACGTGCAGCAAAACCTGATCGGCACCAATGCCGCGGGAACCGGGGCCGTCGGCAATTCGCTCAGCGGGATCACGCTTTACAATGTCGATGGAATTACGATTGGCGGTACGACGGCCTCCGCCCGCAACGTGATCTCGGGCAACGTTCAGAACGGCGTGTACCTCACGGGGAACGGCACGTCGAGCAACGTGCTCGCAGGGAATTACATCGGGACCGATATCAACGGCACCGCCGACCTGGGCAACACACTCAGCGGCGTCCTGCTTGATAACGGTGCGTATATCAACACGATCGGAGGCACGACGGTCGGGGCAAGGAATATCATCTCGGGCAACAACCAGCACGGCATTCATCTGCTCGGCTTCGGCCTGTCGAGTATCGGAGTATGGAACAATCTGATCCAGGGCAACTACATCGGCACGGACGTGAACGGGACGGCTGATCTGGGGAACTCGCTCAACGGCGTGATGGTCCAGGCGACCGCCAATACGATCGGTGGCGCGGCAGCCGGCGCGGGGAACCTGATCTCCGGCAATGACAAGAACGGCGTGCAACTTCAGGGAGGGGTCAATGCGGCGACGCTCGTGCAGGGGAACTTCATTGGCACGCAGTTGAATGGCACCTCGGCCTTGGGCAACTCTCAGAACGGTGTGCAGATCGTGAACTCCAGCGGCAACACGATCGGTGGCGTCGCGGTTGGCAGCGGCAACACGATCGCCTTCAACACTCAGGATGGAGTCGCGGTGACGGGAACGGATGTCGCCGCCTCGAACAACGCGATCCTAAGCAACTCCACCTTCTCGAACGGCGACTTGGGAATCGACCTGAACGGCGACGGCCAGACGCTCAACGACACGAACGATCCGGACCAGGGCGCGAATCACCTCCAGAACACCCCGGTGATGTCCGCGTCCATCGTCCTCAGCGGCGCGAATCTCAACATCACCTATTGGGTGCCGACGTTGGCAGCCAATGCCGCATTCCCGCTGCGGATCGAGTTCTTCATCGCCGACACCAACAACCAGGAAGGGAAGACGTTCCTGGGAACGGTCAACTACGCCGCCTCCGACGCCCCCGGTGCGAAGCTGGCCACGATCTCCGCCGGTACCGCCGTGAGCGGCACCAAGATCGTCGCCACCGCCACCGACGGCAACGGCAACACCTCCGAGTTCTCCCTGTTCGCCACCGTGGCCTAGCGCACGGGTGCCGCTGGCGGTCGCTTTGGGCCGCCAGTGTTTTTTGAAGAGCACTGGCGAGTGAAGCCTCTCGCCAGTGACACCCGCGCGCGACAAGAGGCAAGAGCTCAGACACCCCCCACTGGGAATCAACCTCGTGGGCCTTCGTCGGTCCAGACGCCCAAAGCGACGTCCGGGCTACCTGCGGAGCCCGACCAGAAATGAAGACAAGGCCGAGAGACTCGGCCTTGTCGCTGTTCGGAATGTCAGACCGATACCGGACTACGGAAGATCCTTTTCCTGCACGTCTGCCACGGACAAGTCGTTGTAGATCGCTCGCAGTGTCGCATCCCTGTTCCGGTACCAGAAGACGATGCAGCGTTTATCCTTCAGGGACTTCCCGGTACCGAGGTATTGATAGTCGTCTTTCGGTCGTTCCGTCAGAAACGGCAGGATGCTGCCCAGATGAGCCATGAACTCGGTGGTTTCTGCGCTGGGCTGGCCGTCTTTGCTTCCGGTTGAGAACAGGACCGCCCACTCACCCCACTCCGAAATACTCTTCGGGAACTTGCCGGCGGATCGTTTGGTGTAACCGCGCAGTGCCTCCACGATGCTTTTCTCACCACCGGGCACCTTGGGGGTGGGAAGGAGCTTTGGGATTTCGTATCCCTCGGGAACATCGAAGCTGAACAGCGATTCATCCAAGGCCTCGTTGAATCGGAAGTCGGTCATCACGACCTTGGTGATGGACGATCCTTTGACAAACATCTCATGCTCAACTTGAACGAGTTCCCTGGTCTTGGTGTCGATCCAGACCGTGTAGGCATACTGACCCTGCCTGGCAACAAAGCCCTCGACACTGCGTCCGTCGAGCATTTTCTTGCCGAGTTGCTCGTCCGGCTTGTCGCCGTGGGCCTTGAGATCCTCCAGCCACGTCAACTGACCGTTCCTGGGGCCGTCGGGCTGTTGTGGACCCACCTCATGGACGAGGGCTCGTTTCGAGTCTTTGATCAGCGTGAGGCGGGCTCGCGACGAGGAGTCCATGATCGAGATCGTTCCGCCGGAAAGCTCATTTCGCTGGCGACCATCGGTGGGGGAGCCATGACCAGAAATCACCGGTCATTGAGGAAATTGGAACGACATCGTTGGTCGGGTGCGTGAAGTACCGCGCGACGTTTGTTCAATGACGGAGAAAAAGAGGTCTGTTTCGCTTCGCTCCACACACCCTACCGACTGAGACGCGACCGGGGGAAGAAGGAAGAGTATGCTTGCCACTCGGCTGCCGAGTGGCAAAAGTAGTTCGACACCGCCCACTCCGAGGAGGGCTCCATGCCGCAGTTGCTTCAGAATCAGATGGCCGTCATTACGGGGGCCAACCAGGGAATTGGCAAAGCGATCGCGAAGGCGTTTGTGGCGGAGGGGGCTTCGCTGGCGCTGTGTGCCCGGAATGGTGAGAAGCTCGCGCAGGTGGCCGAGGAGTTGCGGGCGGCCGGGGCCGACGTGTTCGCTCTGCGGTGCGACGTCTCCCGCGAAGACGACGTGGAGCGATTCTTCGCGGCGGTGCAGGAGCGGTTCGGGCGGGTGGACATTCTCGTGAACAACGCGGGGGCGTTCGACGGCGGGCCGCTGGATGAGGTTTCGCTGGCGGCCTGGGACAACGTGATCGGCTCGTGCCTGACGGGGACGTTTCTGTGCAGCCGCGCGGCGTTTCGGTTGATGAAACCGCGCCGGTCGGGACGCATTCTGAACATCGGATCGATCAGCGCGCAGCGGGCCCGCGAGGGAAGTGCCCCGTACGTGGCGGCCAAGTTTGGCGTGGGGGGCTTGACGCAGGCCATCGCCCTCGACGGCCGGCCGCACGGCATCACCTGTTCTTGCCTGCATCCGGGCAACGTCCGGGTCGAACGCCGCGTCGATTCGGGCAAGGCGTCCGACGAGGAGCCGATGATGGAGCCCGAGTCGATCGCCCGCGCGGCCCTGGCGATGGTGACGCTCCCCGCCGACGTGAACTTTCTCGAAGCGATCGTCCTGCCGCGCGATCAAGACTATCTCGGCCGCGGCTGATCGCGGGCAGAGTGCAATCGCTAATTGGTGGTCGTCTTCCGGTCCCCTCGCCTCCGTCTTCGGGGGAGAGGGTTAGGGTGAGGGGGCCAGGTGGTCGAGAGGCGTTGGAATTGGTGAACCCCACGGTAATCGATCGTCGTGAGTCCAGCAGTCACTCTGCCTGAAACGAATCCCCCTCACCCTAGCCCTCTCCCCCCGAAGACGGGCGGGAGAGGGGATAAGAAACAGCGATCACCAATTACCGACTGCACCTTCGCGGGCGGCGGATGGCGTGACGGACTTTGGCGGCGCGAGATGCTGCGTTATTCTGGCACCGGTCAAACACCCCAGTCGCAAGAAGTGAGGTTGCCGGATGAACAATTCGTTTCGTGTCGCGGTGATGTTGTTGGGAATCGCGTTCGTCGGCGGGTGTTCGTCGGATGACGCCGGCCAGCCGATTCGACCCGGAACCGCGCCGCGACCGCCCGATCCGAACGCCGGCAAAGTCCCCGACTACAGCGGCGTCGATGACTCGATGATCAAGTTCAAGGACGACGTCGCCGCGAACGCCTCGCTCGACGACGACCTCACGACGCTGACGTTTACGAACAAGGAGGGGGAGCAGGTCGCGCTGAAGGACTTCCTCGGCAAGCAGCACGTGATTCTGGTCATCACGCGCGGGTACAACGGATCGATCTGTCCGTACTGTGCGACGCAGACCTCGCGGCTGATCGCGAACTACCCGAAGCTGCAGGCTCAGAACGCGGAGGTGCTCGTCGTCTATCCGCTCGATAAACCGGCGGACGCAGCCCGGCTGGACGACTTCGTGAAGAAGGCCGTCACTTCGCTGCCGGCCGCCGAGCACAAGGTGCCGTTCCCGCTGCTGCTGGATGTCGAGTTGAAGGCCGTCGATCAGCTCGGCATTCGCCGGGACTTGTCCAAGCCGGCCACCTACATCTTCGACAAGGACGGTCAATTGCGCTTCGCCTACGTCGGCACGTCGCTCGCCGACCGCCCGTCGATCAAGGCGCTGCTCGATCAACTGGCCCGGATCAATAAGACGTGAAGCAGGAAGAAGGCAGAGGACAGAGGTCAGCGGTCAGAGGTCAGAATAGAAAGACCTCGTTGGCCAGCGTCTTCTTCCGACCTCCGACCTCCGACCTCCGACCTCCGACTTCTGACTTCTGACTTCTGACTTCTACTTCCCATGCCCTCCGAATCCCCACACGACTTCCTGACGATTGCCGGACAGCAAGGGCTGTTGCCGACGGAGACGCTGCGCGACCTGTCGGAAGAGGCCGTTCGCCGGCAGGTCGATGCGGCCACGCTGACCCTGCAGAAGGGGCTGCTGTCGCCGGTGCAGATCGAGATCGTCGAGACGCTGCGTCAACCGGCCGGCTCGATCCCCGGTTACGAGATTCAGTCGGTGATCGGGCACGGCGGCATGGGGGTCGTCTACCGCGCGCGGCAACTCAATCTGAACCGCGTCGTCGCGCTGAAGACGATCCTCGTCAATCAGGCGGCCAACCCGACGATGCTGGCGCGGTTCGAGCAGGAGGCGCAGACGGTCGCCAAACTGCTGCACCCGCACATCATCGCCGCCTACGATTTCGGGCGGCATGACGGGCGGCTGTACTTCGCGATGGAGTACGTCGAGGGGGAGGACGCCGACCACTATGCGACGCGCGAGCATCCGCTGGGCGAGCGAGTGACGTGGGGTCTGATCCGGCAGGCCGCCACCGGGTTGGCTCACGCGGCCGAGTCGGGCGTCGTGCATCGGGACATCAAGCCGGCGAACCTGCTGCTCGTCGCGCCGCCGCGGGGTTATCCGCTTCCCGCCGGGATGCCGATGGTGAAGATCGCCGACTTTGGGCTCGCCGCCCTCACACAGGAAGCGGACGAGCGGACGAAGCTGACCGCCGAACAGACGACGCTCGGCAGCCCGCACTAAATGGCGCCCGAGCAGTTCGATGCGGGCCGGCCGGTCGACTTGCGGGCCGACATCTATTCGCTGGGGGCGACGGCGTACCACCTGCTCGCGGGGCATCCGCCGTTCGATCACCAGACGCTGCCGCAGATCATCGCGAAGAAGTTGAGCGACGAGCGGCCGGTCCTGCCCGCCACGCGCGGCGATCTGTCGGCGGAGGGGCTGGCGTTGCTGCACGCGATGCTGACGCGCGACCCCGAGGCGCGGATCGGCAGCTACGCGGAACTGCTCGCACGGATCGACGCGCTGCCGGTGGTGACCGCGTCCGATTCGGCGACGCTCGCGTGGCGCAGTGCGACGGTGAACGCCGTCCCCTCGAATCCGCCGGGGTCTCGTCGAACCGGTTGGATCGCGGCCGGCATCGCCGCGCTGGCCGCGCTGGCGGTGGGAGTGACCGTCTACGCGCTCGGTCTCTTCACCGGCGGGACGGTCCCTGCGCCGGCAACGGCCAAGACGTCGCTGGCCAATGCCAACTGGGGAGCGACGCTGTTCGACGGCAAGTCGCTGCGCGGCTGGATCATTCAACGCGGCTCGTGGAACGTGGTCGAAGACGACGAAGGGAGCCCGGTCGTCGCGGGGACCGACGGCGAGATGCTGCGTCCACTGGTGAAGGCCGTCGATGGCCGGCCGACTCCGATTCCGAACTATCGCCTGCTGGTCACCGTCCGCCTGCACGAGGCGTCGGCGGTCGAGTTGCAGTTCGACATCGATTCGACCGGCCGGCGGCACGCCCTCCGCCTGACGCTCGATCGCGTCGCGGTGGGCCTCCGCGCGGAGGGCCGGTCGCCGTTGGAGCCGCTCGCCCCGGCGAAGTCCTTCGAGATCGGGGCCGATCGCCTGCACGAGTTGAAGCTCGAACGACAGGCCACGGAATGGCGCGTCTTCGTGGATGACGTCCTCGCCGGAACGGTCCCCCTCGCCCCGCAGCGCGAACTTCCCGAATTCCGACTCGTCGCCGAAGGAGGCCCGGCCTGGTTCGCTGACATGGTCGTGGAAGAACTCGCGCCGTAGCGCAAGATAGTGGATAGGGGATGGTGGGTCGTGGATAGCAAGAACAGCGGCAAGCGCGGCGTCTGGCTATCCACGACCCACCATCCACTACCCACTCATTCCTCGCGATTGGCGGTGGCCGTGCCTGACTTCTTTCCCGCCGGAAGGGCCGGAGGCGTGACGGAACGGGGCTCGTGGATGCCACTCAATGGGACGAGCAGCTTCGCCGGGAACAGCCCCAGCGCGACGAGGACCAGTGTGGCAATCAGGCCGACGCCCAGCGCCGCTCGTCCTCCCTGCGGCAGCGTGCGCGAGACCGGTTCTTCGAGAAACATCACGCGCGCGAAGCGGATCACCACCGCCGCCATCAGCAGCGTGCTCAATGTCCCCACGACCAGCAGCGCGATCACGCCGTGATTCGGCAGCACGTTCGAGGCACCGACGGCGGCCCTCACGTTGAACCCGGCCACGAGCAGCAGCCACTGTCCCCAGCAGCCCCACAGCGGCGGATGGCCGACCAGACTGGCGAGCACAATCATCAACGGGACCGCCGCCGCCGGTGCCAACGAACCGAGGCCCAACAGTTCGTCGAGATACTCGACCTCGCGGTCGCCTCGCGCCAGATGACTGAGTAGCAGGAAGAGGCCCGACAAACCGAACAGGCTCGCGCCGGTCGAGAAGAGCAGGATGGACAGCGCCCCCGGCTGACCGGCCGCCGCCGCGAGGCTGTTCTCGGGCGCCGCGAGATCGGACGTCGCCGCGATCACTCCGACGAGCAGCCACGCGCCGTGCAGCATCACGAACGCGGTCAGCCAGCGGCGCAGCGTCCCCTCACCGACCGCCAGTCCCCGCGCGCCAAATGCTCCCGCCACGACAAACGTCGTTCCCGACAACACGACGAGCAACACCGTCACCTCACTGGTGAACCCGATCCACACCGTGCCGCACAGCCGCGCGAGGGCCAGCACTCCGGCGAGCTGTCCGCCCAGCAGCACGCAGCCGCTCGTCCAGTATCCGCCGCCGCGCACGGTCTCGACGACAACCGTCAGCCACGGAACCAGGCCGATCCGGCAACTCAGTCCCGTGACGATCAGGCCGATGGCCAGCAGGCCGAGTTTGGAACCGGACCCGATGGCGACCCGGCCCGGCCCGGGACTGTAGGCCTGCGCGAGAACCATCCGCACGTCATCGAACTGAGTCGACGCGGTGACGCCTGCTCCGAGCGCGATCCCCAGCCAGACGCAGAGCGACGCGACGATCCCCAGCCACAGACACGTCTCGCCGCGCGGCAAGTTCAACGTGTCCTTGACCGCTCGAACGGAACGCGATTCCTCGACGCGCCCCATCCGGCGCAGCGCGTGCGACGCGAACTGCACGATCTCCAGCGACAGGGCCAGCGAAATCGCATCGTTCGCCGCCGTGACCAGCATCACTCCCGCCACCAGAAACGACAGGAACCCGAATCGCTCGGCCGAGCCGCCGCGCTGCGTCATCCCGAACGAACCGGCTCCAAACATCAGCCCGAACGCCAGCGCCAACCCCTGTCCCACGACGGCCAACTCGTCCGCCGCCCACACGGATCGCAGGGCCATCCGCGCGGCCGGGTCCATCGGCACAAGGCCGCCCGTCGCCAACACGAAAGCCGCATAGAGCCAACCCGCCAGCCACGCCGCCTCACACCACCGGGCATCTCTCACCCACCGGCCGGCCACCAGCAACAACCCGCCCACGGCAAGCAGGATCGTCGGCGATAAAGGGAGCGGCATCGGGGGAACTCGAAGTCATGTCAGTCGGATGGGGCCGAGCGAGGCGAAACGAATACCGCATCGGCCCGTGGCACGCCACACTGGATGCCAAGTCCGGACGACATCAACGAAAGCCCCGGTTACGATGACGTCCATCATGCCCGCCAACAACGACAGTGACGATCAAGCCTATCGCGCCGCCTGGTTCATCGGGCCGGACGGTCCCAGGCCCGACGCCAGCATCGTTGTGCGGGATGGAAGGTTGGTCGATGTTCTGTCGTCTCGCCCGCCGAACGCCGTCGATCTCGGCGAGGTCGCGATCGTGCCGGGTCTGGTCAACGCGCACACGCATCTGGAGTTCAGCCTGCTCGACCAGCCGATTCCGACGACGGGCCGCTTCACCGACTGGATTCGATCCGTGGTGACGTACCGTCGCGAACATCCCGATATCGTCGCCGAGGCGATTCGCGCGGGAATCGAGGAGAGCCTCCGCTGCGGCACCACGCTGATCGGCGACATCGCGACCACGGGCTGGTCGATGAACGACTATCTCGACGGCCACTTCTCCGGCGTCGTGTTCCAGGAACTACTCGGACTGACCGACGAGCGAGTCGCCTCGCAGTTGGAACTGGCCCGCCAGTCGATGCACACAGAATCCCCTGCGTCATCCCTCGCCCCTCCGCCCTCATCCCTCGCCCCGTTACTCGGCCTCAGTCCTCACGCGCCGTACAGCGTTCATCCCGAGTTGTTTCGCGGCGCGGTTGAGTTGGCTCGGCAATCGGGTCGGCCGCTCGCGATGCATCTGGCAGAGACCGAGGCCGAACTGCAGTTGCTCGCCGACGGAACCGGCGAGTTCCGCGAGCTGCTGGAAGAATTCGGACTGTGGCGCGAGGGACTGTTTGGCGGCGGGAAGCGGCCGATGCAATACCTCGCAGTGCTGGCCGAGTCCCCTGCCCCGCTGATCGTGCATGGGAATTATCTGGATGATGAAGAACTGCAGTTTCTCGCCGCGCGGCCGCACATGACGCTCGTCTACTGTCCGCGCACTCACGCCGCGTTCGGACATCGCGAGCACCCGTGGCGTCGACTGTGCGAAGGGGGCGGCACCGTCGCGATCGGCACCGACAGCCGGGCCTCCAACCCCGACCTGAGCGTGTTCGCCGAGTTGCAGTTCCTCGCCGAGCGGCATCCGGAGGTTTCGCATCTCGCCTTGCTGAAACTGGCGACATCCAACGGCCGCCGCGCGCTGACGGGTCGCGACGACGAGGCGGATCAGCCGGCGAACTTCACCGTGATTCAACTGGACGATCCGCGCTTCCGCGATCCCGCGCGAGATCTGTTCGCTCCGGCGAACCATGTTGTCGGAACAATGATCTCCGGCCGCTGGCACTTCGCGGCCCCCGATGAGAGATTCTGAGCGGGGCGGCGTGAGCCCCCTGTTCTTCGTCATTGCACGACAAGGGCTGACGCCCAAGAACCAGGGGGCTCACGCCGCCCCGCTCAGAAAGCCATTACTGTTGGCGGTGTGGCGTATAACCGTGGCCGGACATTGCAATTCGACGGCGGGTGGCTACGCTGCTGCCGATTCGAGGCGGAGCCTCGTGACCTCTTCATCTCATTCTGTCGGCAGGGAGCCGATCGGACTGCCGCGTTTGCGAGACCATGATGTCGTCCACGATTACACTGTCGGGTTGTCCGTTCGATTTGAATTCATTGAATGACACTGAATTTCTGCAAGCTTTGGCGTGGGAGCGCGGCGCCGATCCCGATTTGAAAGGGGCGGCCGGCGCGGGGGACGTCGATGCCGTGCAGTCCGCGTTGCTGGCCGCATTGCGACCGCAGACGACGGGCCGCGAGTCGGCTCTCGGCTGCGGAGCACTCACGCTGTGGTCGCTGGCGGCATTTCCGGACGAAGCTCCACTCGGCAAGCTGCTCGCCAGTGTGGCCGGTCTGCCGAACAAGGCTCGCGCGGGACAGCAGCGGGCGACCAACAAGGCCCCCAAGACGCTGGCTCAACGGGTCGAACCACTCCTCCGCCGGTTGACGACGGAAGAAGACAACGACGAAGCCTCGCCCCCCGTGTCGCTGTTCGCGATCGTGGCGGCTCTCGAAGTGCTGGCCCTCGCCGGAGCCCGGTTGCGCCCCGAGCAGCTTTGGAAGTTGTGGAGACACTCGCTCTCGCAGGTCGTTCAACTCATCCGCCCGAACACCGACGAAGACGCTCACGATCCGTCCCTTCCGGCCGACGTGCAGTTGATCGAACGGGGCGAGTTGCCGTTCGTCGCGGGCGTGCTGTTCGGAGACGTGGCGGGAGCGGCGGACCTCGTCAAGGCGGGCCGCAAGGCGCTGGCTCGCAGCCTGAGCGAAAACGCCGACTCGGATGGAACGCCCCGCGCCGAGGTGATCGAACGACTGCCGCTGTGGCTCGCGCCGCTGATCCGGGCCTCGCTGATCGCGAAGCAGTTCGACGTCAAGCTGTGGACGAACGATCAGGAACGAACGCTGATGTCGGTGGTCGAGCGGGCCATTCCACTGTGCCGCCCCGACGGCCGGTTGGCCCTGTCGAATGGTCTCTCACTGCAGCCGCTGCCGGTCCTCGCCGCCGCCGCCGAACTGTTCCATCTGCCCGAGATCAGCCCCGAAGGGGGCTATCTGCAATCGGTCAAGCGCGTCATCGCCGGACAACCGGCCCGTCGCGTCCGCAACGACGGCGTCGTCACCATGCCGTCGAACCAATCGGATTGGGCGAGGTTCGCCCTGCTCCGCAGCGACTGGTCGATGAACGCCGACAGCGTGGCAGTGGCGCATCACCGCCAGTTCCCGCAGATCGATGTGACGACCGCCGGCAAGCCGCTGCTGCACGGCGACTGGACGCTCGAATTAAAGCTGGGCGACGCCGTCGTCGAACTGGCCGAAGAGTGGTCGTGCGTCTGCTGGCAGAGCGATCCCGATGCCGACTACATCGAACTCCAGATGCGCGGGCCGGGCAAACTGCGGGTCGAGCGGATCATCATGCTCTCTCGCAGGGAGCGGTTCCTGCTGCTGGCCGATTCGATCGCGGGGGCGCCTCCTGGCCGCATCGAGTACCGCGCGACGCTGCCGCTCGCCGACGACATCCTGGTGCGACTCGACACGCCGACGCGCGAAGCTCAACTGACGATGAGGGGCTTCAAGGCGCGGGTCTTTCCGCTGGCGGTGGCACAGGATCGCGTGCAGAGCTCGCCGCACGAGTTCACCGCCACCGAAGACCGGCTGACACTGAAACAGGTCGCTCAGGGCGAGGGCCTGTTCGCGCCCGTGCTGCTCGACTGGCATCCCGACCGCACTCGTGCGGACGTTCAGTGGCGATCGCTCACCGTCACCGAAGATGGCCGCGTCATCGGTCCCGACATCGCGGCCGGCCACCGCATCAAGCTGGGCGACCTGCAACTGTTGGTCTTCCGCAGCCTCAAGACCACGGGCGAATCGCGAGCGGTCCTCGGACATCACACCCACAACGAAACCGTCATCGCCCGCGTCGACAAAAAGGGCGACATCGACCCCATCCTCCTCGTCGAGCCAGCATAGCTGGTTTGTGGCCGTGGAGAGATGGGTTGCGCTCTTCGAACGGTTCTCGCGGCATGTGCGCGGAATGAAGAACGTCTCGCGCAGGATGTCCTTCTTCTCTCCCCTCGCCCCTTTGGGGAGAGGGGCCGGGGGTGAGGGGCAACCAGGGACACGCGCTCATTGGGAGCAGCCTTCTCCAGCCGCCCATCGCCAGAGGCATCACCCCGTCATCAGCCCATCACCATCTCGGACAGCGCATTCGCGACCGGGGCGGAAACGCAAAGCTGATTGCGGATCGAGCCCAGGCCCTCGATCGCGCGGAGGCTTTCCTGGGCCATCTGCTTTTGGAAATAGGTGCGGACCGAGCCGGTCAGCAGCACCTCGCGGTCGATGACTTCGACGCGGATCGTTCGGCCGAGCAGATGCGGCTCGCGGGACAGGACAAGGTGAATCCGATCGCACAGATCGTGTGCGTCGTGCCGAATGTAGGTCTTGGTCATGGTCAAACTCGACGAATGGCCCGAGGGTGGGGAGCAGATCCGACGGGCGCGCGAAGGGAGATGCGACTTCCATCGGTTCCGAACCAACTCTACGTCGAGAATCGGCAGAACGGGCCGGACCGCGGACGAAGATTCGCGCCCGGCCTGCCGATCGCGACGAGTTTGCCGATGAGAGAACTCGTCATCGCAAACTCTGCGGCTCAAGCTGAGCTTCGTCATCATTCTGCCTCCATGATTCTGCGTGCCAATCATTCAGGCGGAATCATGGGGCTCGGCGGAATCAACTGCTGGTCAGGTCTACGAAGCCTCGCTCGTAATCGCGGCCATCCGCTCGCGCAGGAACTCGACGACCGGTTGCGGGTGCGTGATGGAGATCAGGTGTCCGGCACCGCTCACGACGTGATCGGGCTTCGCCATGTGAACGGGGAAGACGCGATCGCGTTCGCCGTGGATCTGGCAGACGCGGACGCGGGCAATTTCGGGCGAGGGGTACCACGTCAGGATCGCGTGGGCGGCCCAACGCAGGAACCGCGCATCGGCATCGCCGAGTTGGGTCATCACGCCGCGCGTCGGCGATCGCAACCAGCTCCCGAGCAGTCGCACCACCCACGGCGACATCGTCGGCAAGAGCCCGACCAGCGGCGTCACCGGATGCAGCAGCTTGACTCGCCACGGCCGCGAATCGGCCGATTGAATGCTGCCGATCAGAAAGCACGCCCGCACGCGGGGCAGCACGGCCGCGATCTCCAACGCGACCACACCCCCGAACGATGCTCCGCCGACAAAGCACGGCTGGCCCGGGTCGATCACCTTCGCCAGCCGCCGCGAGTAGTCAATCAGCGACTCCCGCCGCGACGACTCGATCCATGCCGGTGTGACCAGTTGCGGCAGGTCGTTCCGTAGCGCTGAGAACATCCGCGCATCGGCTCCCATGCCGGGCAGCAAAATCAGCGGATCGGGTTCGTCCATTGAGCCGTCTCTCAAACTTCCCTGGGGCCGACTACTTTGTCTCGATCAACTCGACGAACCCGACGTCGATGTACTGACCGCCACCGGTCTGTTTGCAGTGGACGGCGACCGTGTTGGTTCCGGCTTTGAATAATTTGGCCGCATCCGCAACGAGTCGCATCGTTCCGTAGTCGGTCGAGTATCCGGTGACGCTCTTCACCCGTTGGCCGTTGACGTGGATCTCGGTGTCTTCGTCGTGATGGATCAGGGCGCGGACCTCACCCGTCGGAACGGCCTTCAGGTCGAAGGTGCGCCGCAGCCAGATGTCGTTCGATTTCCATTCCGTCCGCACGACCGAACCGGGTGTCGTTTTCTCGCCGAAGCCACCGGGACCGGTCTTCCACGTTGAGGCATCGAACGCGGACTTTTCCCAACCGTCGGCGGGCTTGTCGGTCGTGTACTGCCACGTTTGAGCAGCCTCGCGCGACGACTCGACCAGCGGCTTCACCTGCGGCGGCGGTTGATGGAGGGCCTTGTGTGCCCTGGCCGCCACGTCGAGAGGAATCTTCTGCACGGCGCGGTCATAGGTCAGCAGGCCGTTCACTTCGATCTCGACGTCCGTCGTCTGCGTATAGATCGCGGCCGACAGTCCCGGTGAGCCGATCATCGGATGGAGCTTGTCGAGCAGATCGAGATACGTGTTCGTCAGCGACGCCTGATCGGTGAAGCTGCGATAGCCCCAGTTCTTTTCGCCCTGCCACGTGTGGCCCTTGAGCGGCAGACCGAGACCGCCGTACTCACCGAGCACCGCCGCGCGATCGACTGTCGGGACGGGGGCGAACGGGCCGGGATAGCGATGCACGTCGATCACGTCTCCCACCGGGAAGTCGTTCCCCCCCGAGGCACAGTTGACCAGCCGCGTCGGGTCGTACTCTTTCGTCCATTTCGTGACGGCGACCGTGTCGGCCTGGCCCCAGCCTTCGTTGAACGGCACCCACATCACGATGCACGGATGATTGCGCAGCGCGTCGATGATCGCCTTCCACTCGCGGTTGTAGTTTTCGGAGGACTCGGCCGAGCGGGTCGCCTCGGTGTTGTCGTGCTTGCCAAACGGATCCCACTTCGCATGCTTGTCGCCGCTCGGCATGTCCTGCCAGACGAGCATCCCCAGCTTGTCGCAGTGGTAGTACCACCGCGCCGGCTCGACCTTCACATGCTTGCGGATCATGTTGAAGCCGTATTGCTTTGTCATCTCGATATCGAACTTCAGGGCCTCGTCGGTCGGAGCCGTATACAGCCCATCCGGCCAGAACCCCTGATCGAGCGGCCCGAATTGGAAGAGCGGCTTGTTATTGAGCATCATCCGCGTGATGCCCTTCTCATCCTTGCCCAGCGAGATTTTCCGCAGAGCAGCGTAGCCCGTGACCTTGTCAATCACTTGGTCGCGTGCTTCTCCGGGAAAGAGCGTAACCTCGACATCGTACAGATACGGGGCTTCCGGGCTCCAGGGAAGTCCTTCCGTGATTGTGATTGTGAACGTCTTGCGTCCGTCGAGGGCAAGGGGATACGCATAGTGTCCCACCTTCGGCCCTTTGATAGCGACTTCCAAACGATCCGTGGGTCCGAATCCGGTGCCTTCAACGGTGATCTCGAATTGCGCCTTGTCGAGGTTCGGAACAATGTTGATCCGATCGATTCGCTTCTTCGGCACCGGCTCCAGCCACACAGTCTGCCAGATGCCGGTCGTGGGCGTGTACCAGATGCCATGCGGTTTGCGGACTTGTTTGCCGCGCGGTTGGAACGAGCCGTCGGTCGGATCGCTGACGGCAACGATGAGTTCTTGCTCGCCGCTCGGCTTCAGCGCATCGGTGATGTCGAACGTGAACGGGTCATAGCCGCCGCGATGCTCGCCCACCTTCTTGCTGTTGACCGAGACGACCGTCTCCCAATCGACGGCTCCGAAGTGCAGCAGCAACCGGCCTTCCTTCGGCATCTCCGGTGTGACGAACGTTCGCCGATACACCAGCACTCCGTTGTCCGGCACTTGCTTCATCACTCCCGACAATGCCGACTCGACCGGAAATGGCACCAGGATTTTCCCCCCTTCAAACCGGTCCGCATAGGAATTCATCCTTCCGTCAACGATCGCATAATCCCACAGCCCATTCAGATTGACCCACTTCTCCCGCACCATTTGCGGGCGCGGATACTCGGCGTGGACGTTCTGAGGCGTCACGTCCTTCGCCCACTTCGTCATCAACGGAGCCTGCTTCGGCTGCCATTCGGCGGAGAACGCCGAGAAACAGAACATCCACAGAACCATCGTGGGGTGGAGACATCGCATCATCATCATGCACCTTGTAAAAACAGACGTTCAAACCAAACGCTGAGCCACCCCGCCTGCAAGGATATCGTGATAGGCTGCACGCAGTGCTATCAGTGATAGGCTGCGTGCAGCCTATCACGCTACTGACGCCTCAGCATTTTTCAAAGGAACTCATTGACAACCTGCTATTTTCAAGGCACTTTGTCCCCCCACAGCCTTGAGCCGCTTTCCGTGCCGAGCCGAGTTAGGCGGCACGCTGCTCAATAGCACTGTTCGGCGACAGAGGTGCGGCGTGGAACTTGATTCGCAGGTAGTCGAATTGCTAGGTCGTCAGCGCCTGGTTGCCGAGTTGCTCCGCGACGGGTTGGAGGTCGCCGTCCCTGTCCGCGACCGCGGCGTCGATCTCATTGCCTATGCCGATCTGAGCCAGCAGGTGGCTCGGTTCGCTTCACGGCCGATCCAAATGAAGGCGGCGACAACAAGCGCATTCGGCGTCGATCAGAAATACGGACGGATCGCCGATCTGATTCTGGCCTACGTCTGGCACCTCGACGATCCGCAGGCGGCAGTCACCTTCGCGCTTCCATACGCGGAAGCGGTCCAGGTCGCCGCCGCGATGGGCTGGACAGAGACAGCGTCGTGGCAGCAAGGGAAGTACCACAGCAGCAGTCCGAGCAAGCGGCTCTTGGGCTTGCTGGAGCCGTATCGGATGACGCAGGGCAGTTGGTGGGGCTTGGTAGTGGGCAGCCCCAAGAGCGCCGAACCAGGCGCTGCAGCAGACGGCGGGGCATGAATCGTTTCTGGGACTTCAAGCTCGCCGGTACCCGCCGCTGCTGAGCTTGGTCGTTCGGCGGTCAACGTTTACTCCGTCAACTTCACCCCGATGGTCGCCAATTCGTTGAAGCGATCGACTGGCTCCTTCGCCGACCATGCAATGCCGCGCAAGAGCAGGATGCGGAACAGCGGATCGTCGAACGTCCACGAGTAATGGCCGAGGATCGACACGAAGACTCTCCCCTGCTCCTTCGCGTTGGCGACGGACGGCTCCAGCGTCCAGAAGAGCGGGCGCGGTTCGCCCTCTTCGATGCCGCTGGCGATGAGTTTGATCTTGGACAGATCGCCCTGCATCTGCCAGTAGCTTTCGTCGTGGAAGTGGACCGATTCAAAATTGCGTCCGATCGGGTGATCCCTGCCGGACTCAAAGCCCAGGTCGAGCGGGCCGTGACGGAACTTGAGCTTCGCCGCGTTTGAAGCCAACCCGATCCGCTGCGCGAACGCCGGTGCTTCGGCTCCTGCCTCGACGGCCCAGTGGATGTAGACGAGGCCGCCTCCCTTGGCGAGGTGTGCGTCAATCGCCTGCGCCCGCTCGGCGTTCCACGCTCCCTTCTGGAAGAACGCGATCGTATCGGCCGCGGCGATCTGTTCGGGCGAGGGCCATTCCATCGCCGTCTCGACCGTCACGCCGTCGGCCCCGCGCAACAGTTCGCTCCACGCCTTCAGCCACGCGGGATAGTCGTGCTCTCCCGGCCCGTGGTCCTTCGCGCCGGCGACGAGCAGGATGCGGAGAGGTCGAGAGCGGAGTGACGAGAGACGAGAGCCAGAGGAATTCGACTCAGTTTTTTCTGGCTCTCGTCTCTCTGCTCTCGTCTCTCGACTCTGTCCCAGCACCTTCGCCACCTCGGCCCGCGTGCGCGGCTTGGGCGGCGGCTGAATGGCATCGCTGGGCATGTGCGGCGGTTCGGTGAGCAGGAACGTGAGCAGATCGCGCATCCGATCGGGGCCGAGTTTCAGCGGCATCCCCTCCGGCATGATCGACAGCGGCGAGTGAAGCATCTCATCAATGTCGCCGCGAGCCACCGCATGGACCTTCCCGTCCTTGTCGCCGATGAGGAGCTGTTGAGAGTTAATGGCTGACGGTTGAAGGGCAGCGTTTTGCGGCTGGCCTTTCTGACCATCAACCTTCAACCCTCGACCATCAACCTCACCCGCCGTCCGCATGATCCCCGTCAGGACTCGCCCGTCCTTCAGCGTCACGACCGATGCGAGGAAATCCGGGTTGATGGCAAAGCTCGGCAGCGTCACGTCGCGCAACACGGAGGCGTAGTCACGATGAATGAGGTTCGACAGATCGGGCCCGATCGCACCGCCCGCCCCGTGCGCGACGTGACACTTCGCACAACCCGCCTCATCGCTGAAGAAGACCCGCCGCCCGCGACCCCAGCTTCCGCCCGCCAGTTCGGGGATGTCGGGCTTCTTGTCCTGATCGCTGGTTCCCTTCGCCGTGAGATCCGCCCACGGGACGAAGAAACGCGACAACGCCAGCAGTGCGGGCTCCGTCGAGTCGGACGACCAGCTCACAACATTGATGGGCGATGTGTCATCGGTTCCTACGACGATCTTCAAGCGTGCGGTCTGTGTCTTGTCATGCGTGAGGGAAACCTTCGTCCGGATTCTGATCCCGGGAGCGTCCTCCGTTTCACCGGTATCGAAGAGAAATCCCTCTCCGTTTTGGGGTACCCCATCCACGAAGACTTGCAGCATTCGCTGCTTTGTTCCCGCCCCGATGACCAACAACTCGACCGATTCGCTCGGCCATTCGTGATCGAGCTTGCTTCCCGGTTGGACGGCCGGGTGGAGGAGGTTGCGCAGGTCAAGCTGCGTCTCCAGCGTGAGAGTCCCCTTCTGCTCAAGGATTTCACGGAAGCGGTCGTTGTCGGCGTCTTCCGTCGAGAACTCGTCGCAGAGACTCAGATCGAGATGCGGCAGCACGCCGCTCCAGCCGCGCTGCGTCTTGTCCTGGGGCACCCAGGTCGCGAGGACACCGTTCAGCGAATAGGCGAGGTCGATCTGCGGATGCTGGGGAAGAGGCTGAGGGGCGAGGGCTGAGGGACGAGCGACAGAGTTGTCATCAACACCGCTGGCTTTGTCTTGTCCCTTACCCCTCAGCCCTGGTCCCTCGCCCCTTCCAAGCCCCGGCAGCGTGAGCGCGTACTGCACCGTCGACCGATGCGGCGCGGTGGCAATGACGAGCGTTCTTCGATCGGGCGTGACGCTCACTCCATGCACCGGCAGGTTGTAGCGCGGCGAAGCCACCTGGCGCTGGACGACCGCGTAGCCGGGCCGCAGCGTTTCAAAGCGGTCTCCGGCGGCAACGAACTCGCCGTAGGTGATCTTCGTTTGCGAGGTCAGGTTCTTCAGATGCACCGGATCGAGCGGCCGGTCGAAGGCAACTCGCACCTCCTGCGGTCCCGCCGTCCATGTCGCGATCGGTTGCGGAGTTTTTTTGTCTGTGTAACGGATGACGAACACCTTCCCCTTGCCGGTCGGCCCGGTTCCCCAATCGGGTCCGCCACTGTGGCAGCAGACGACCAGATCACCCTGCGGCGAGAGGCAGCAATCGACCGTCAGCATGTTCAGGCACGCGATCAGATGATTCCGCGCGACGTACTGCCCGTTGGTCATCTTCATTTGAGTGCGATAGAGCTTGCCGCGCGATTCGCCCGTGACGAAGAGGTCCATCTCCCACTCCTCCGGACCGAACAGCTCAGAGTGGGCTTGACCGTCGCGGAAACCGGCCCACGAGAAATGACGCGGCCGATTGAACGCCATGCCGCACGTCGATTGATGCTGCGGGCCGTAGTCGAACAGGCTCGGCTCGTCGATCACATCAGGCAGATGTTTCGGGTGACGAGGCGGAAAGCCGTAGTGCTTGCCCGGTTGAATGTAGAGCAGCTCGTCGAACGGGTTGCCGTTGGGGAGCCACGTCGCTCCTTCCTGATCGCTCGCGAAGAGGCACTCATAACCATCGCCTCCAACGGAGACACCGTTGACTTCCAAGCCGATTGGGAAGCGAATCCCCGTACAGACCGTTTCGCGCCGGGAAAGGTCGGGCAGAATGCGCTGGATCGTGCCCCGTTCGCTGTTGATGTCGTAGTGAGCCTTGCCGCTCTCATCGATCAGGTACGCGTTGTTGTAGGCCGCGGTCCCGATGCCGAAGTAGATCTCGCCCTGAAAGCCGATGGCCACGCCGACCGCATCGACGTTTTGAGGAATCTCGTTCCAACCGGTCGCGATGATCTTCTCTTCGTCGGCCTTGCCATCGCCGTCGTAGTCGATGATCGCCGAGACCTTTCCTTTCGAGGCGACGATGACTCCGCCCGCCTTTGGGTTTGCATTTGGCTTTGTCCCCTCGCCCCCGTCTTTGGGGGAGAGGGTTAGGGTGAGGGGGGCCTTTGCTTCCGCATCATCAACTTCAACACCCGTTGGAGCGATCCCCTTCCTCCACGGAGCCGGTCCCTTCAGGTCGCGTCTCAACACAGGATGACCTTCCGGGATGACGGCCATCCCGATCGGCCCGCGCAGGCTCGGGATGCCTCCCGCCTTGGAAGTGTTGTCGAAGAACGTTTGCACCGTTCCCTCAAACCCGTCGCCATCGCCGTCACTCAGCAACCAAATCATTCCGTTGTAGCCCAGCGCGTACATCTTTCCGTCGGCGCGATACCGCACGTTGTTGAGGTTCGGCAAATCGACGGGCAACTCGTGGACCGAGAAACCGGGAACGAGCATCTGGATCGGCGGCGGATCGGTCACGGTGACGAGCGGCTCGACGTTGGTACCGGCTCCCGCCAGCTTGAGATCGCGCGGCAGAGCCTCCTTCAACTTCGAGTGCTTCTGTTCGAGATACATTCGCAGCGACTTCGTTTCGGCATCGGAGAGGACGCGGTTGAAGAGCAGCACCTCGGCAATGTCGCCGTGCAGGAAGCCTCGCGCTTCCTGAGCGCCCGGCCCGTTGGTGTAAAACCTTGACCCGACGGTGATCTCGTCCGCGATCAGTTCGGTGGGTGCGAACTCTCGCATCCCCGCCGCTGCTCCATCGAAGGCCAGCCGCACCTGCTTCGTTTTCGAGTCCGCCGCGCATTCGATGACGCGCAGCGTCCCAAACGGCACGGCCGTCTTCATCAAGTTGCGAGCGCCACCGAAGCCGCGCCCCTCCAGATTGAGGTCTTGCAGCGCGGGCGAACCCGGCGCGTTCAGGTCGAGCGTGAACCCCGTTTCGTAATCGCGACGATCCCGCTGGTTGAATGCGAAGAATCCGCGAAAATCTCCGAAGTTGGAATGAGGTGCCGCTACGAGGAACAACGTGAAGTCGGTCAGCTTCCGATTCACACCAAGGGCACGCAGATGGTCGTCCTCACCATCAAACCGCACGACCCACCCGGCCTCTGGCGACGAAGAGGCCGCGTCCGCCGAGCCAACCTGCACCAATTTTGGCTGCTTCTTCGGATCGCCTTGCGTGGCGTGACGCTTAACTCCGGACGCATCGTGCCATTCAGAAAGCCGATCGCCGCTCTTGAGCTTGCTCAACCCGGCCGCCTCGCGCGCGGCAGCCTCTCGACTCGCATCGAGCCACAGTTCCAGACCGTCTTTGGGCGAGAACTTCACATCGGCCCAAGGTTCCGTCGCCCTCGCTGCGGTGGCCGCGAAGAGCAACGAAAAAATGGCGACTTGTAGGATGGGCACTCTTGCCCGTCCGGTGTTGGTCTTGAAGAGCGGACGGGCAAGAGTGCCCATCCTACAAGGCATGCGTCGGACAACCGGTTTGATGGCAACAGTGGGCATGAGCGCGATCCTCCTCGAAGTGAGACGCCACGATAGGCCATGTCCGCGAGCGAGACAATCGTCCAAGACGTTTCACGCCGCGACGCGCGGCCGATAGAATGCCGCCTCGTTCGATTGCTTGACCACGACGCTTTCCATAACACACGCCGCCTCACGGAGACCCCGATGGCCCTCGTCAATGACAACTACTTGAAGCTCAAGGCGGGATACCTCTTTCCGGAGATCGGACGTCGGGTCGCAAAGTTTGCGGCCGGGAATCCGAACGCGAAGATCATTCGCATGGGAATCGGCGACGTGACCGAGCCGCTGCCTGCCGCTTGCATCGAGGCGATGCACAAGGCGGTCGATGAAATGGGCAACCGCTCGACCTTCCGCGGGTACGGCCCCGAGCAGGGGTTCGACTTCCTGCGCGAGGCGATTGCCAAACACGACTTCGCCAGTCGTGGAGCCAACGTCGCTGCCGACGAGATCTTCGTGTCGGACGGCTCGAAGTGCGACACGGGAAACATTCTCGACATCTTCGGCGCGGGGAACGTCGTCGCCGTGACCGATCCCGTCTACCCGGTCTATGTCGACACGAACGTGATGGCCGGACGAACGGGCGCCGCCGATGAAGCGGGGCGCTACGCGGGACTCGTGTATCTGCCGGTCACCGCCGAAAACAACTTCACCCCCGCGCTGCCGACGGGCAAAGTGGACCTGCTCTATCTTTGCTACCCCAACAATCCGACGGGGACCGTCGCGACGAAGGAGACGCTGAAGACGTTCGTCGATTACGCTAAGGCCAACGACACGATCATTTTCTTCGACGCCGCCTACGAAGCGTACATCACCGACCCGACGATCCCGCATTCGATCTACGAGATTGACGGGGCGCGCGACGTGGCGATCGAGTTCCGCAGCTTCAGCAAGACGGCGGGCTTCACGGGGACTCGCTGTGCGTTCACGGTCGTGCCGAAGGGACTGCAGGCCAGGACGCCGGGCGGCGAATCCGTCGAACTGCACGGCTTGTGGAACCGCCGACACACGACGAAGTTCAACGGCGTCAGCTACATCGTGCAGCGCGGAGCCGAAGCGGTGTACAGCGACACCGGGCGGTCTCAGGTTCGCGCGTTGATCGGCTTCTATCTGGAAAATGCGGCGATCCTGTGCCAGGGTCTGCGCGAGGCGGGTCTCACCGTGCACGGCGGCGTGAACGCACCGTATGTCTGGCTGAAGACCCCGGGCGGCATGACGAGCTGGCAGTTCTTCGACCATCTGCTGTCGAAGGCCAACCTCGTCGGCACCCCCGGCAGCGGCTTCGGCGCCGCCGGCGAAGGCTATTTTCGTTTGAGCGCTTTCAACAGCCGAGCCAACGTCGAGGAAGCGGTGGCGCGCATCCGTCAGTTGCTGGCATAGTTGTCCGATCATTTAGGTCTCTTCGGTCCTTTTCGTCCCTTTCGATGAAGGGACGAAAAGGACCAAAGTAATACAATCCTCAGAAAAGGTTCATCATGCGATTGGCAAAGTTGAAGCTGGCGGATGACTCTGTTCGGGTGGCTCTCGTCGAGGACGACGGGCGGTTTCGGGTGCTCGACACGACGCAGGTGGCGGGTGTCCGCAGTTTGATGGACGTGTTGAACTCGCCCGATCCCGTGGGGTTGACGCTGTTCCTCATCGACAAGAACTCGCCGGCGCTCGATGCGCGGCTGGTGACAGTCCTCGCGCCGATCGACGAACAGGAGGTGTGGGCGGCGGGCGTGACGTACAAGCGGAGCCAGGTCGCCCGCATGGAGGAGTCGAAGGCGGGGGCGTCGCATTACGACAAGGTCTACACCGCGCCGCGACCCGAGATCTTTTTCAAGGCGACCGCGAGCCGTGTCTCCGGCCCCGGCCAGCCACTGCGCGTGCGGGCCGACAGCAACTGGTCGGTCCCCGAGCCGGAACTGGCCCTCGTCATTTCAGCGAGCGGCAAGCTGGTCGGTTTCACCGTCGGCAACGACATGTCGGCGCGTGACATTGAGGGGGAGAACCCGCTCTATCTGCCTCAAGCCAAGGTTTACAACCAGTGCTGCGGTCTCGGCCCGTACGTCTGGCTGCCCGAGGGAGAGGTCGATCGCCCCGCGACGAAAATTCGCCTGACGATCACGCGCGGCGGCGCCATCGCCTTCACCGGCGAGACCGATCTCGACCAGATGAAACGGGGGTTTGAAGAACTGATCGGCTGGCTGGTTCGCGAGAACGACATGTCCCACGGTGCGTTCCTGCTCACCGGCACCGGCGTCGTTCCACCCGACAACTTCACCCTGGAAGACGGCGACGAGGTCAGCATCGCCATCACCAGCATTGGCATGCTGACGAACCCGATCGTGAAGGCAAAGTAGTCGGGACGCAGACGAGACCCGGTGAACCGCTGCGGGTGTCGTCGCCATCGAGCCCGGATTATTCATGGTGCTGTAGCTGAGTTCGCAAGAACTCAGTGGTGAAGGTGAGTTCGGCTGAGTTCTTGCGAACTCAGCTACAGACAGGCTGCGACTGTTCCGCGAAGGACCATGAATCATCCGGGCGAGTTGAACCGGCCGTGTGCCTCCCAGAAAACAAACGAACCCCGACCGGATCACGGCGGGGTTCGAGGGGAATTGCAGTGGAAGCGAGGCCGACTAAGGAACACCACTTACGGTCTTGCGCGTCACCGCGCTGCTGATCGTGGTGTAAGAGTCCGTTCCGGTCCCGCCATTCAGCGTCAGAGTCGAGACGGTGCAATACCGCAATTGCAGCAGGTCGTTTCCGTCACCGAGGTTGACCGTCAGCGCCAATACCGGCGCCCCCGTGATGACCACCATGTCGTTACCGGCCAGGGTGTCAATCCGGATGCTCAATTGACTCGGAGCCGAGACGGTGTAGGCCGTGGTCTTGGAGTTGACGGTCGTTCCCGTGCCCCCCTTCACCGACACGCGTCCGTCCTGGTAGGCCACCGTCACAGCGTTCGCGCTGGCATCGCCGGTGAGCGTCAACAGCCTGGACGTCGCATTGTAGGTGACGAGAACATTGTTGGTGGAAGGAGGTGGAGGTGGTGGAGGCGGAGGCGGAGGCGGAGGATTACCCCCGACATCCGCCTGGACCGCCTTCAACAGTTCGAGCGCATCCGCGTTGATGTAGGACTTGTTGTTGTGGCTGACGTTGTCGTCCTCATCATCGCCGTCAATGTTCGTGTACTTCGACTTCCTCAACCACGTCTCCAGTTGATCGACCGTCGGCAGCGATCCTTTTTCACGCAGCCAGTACTGCTGGGCGAGCAGGACGAGACCGGCGGTGACGGGTGTGGCCTGACTGGTTCCGTGCGCCGTCGATTCCCCCTGATCGCTCTGGATGCCGGCGGAGGTCAGGGCCGCTCCCGGCGCGAGGATGTCGGTTCTCGTCACGCTGTTCGTCGTCGTGTGCAATCGCTGCGAGAAGGGCGTGATGCGACCGGCCGCTGTCGTGTAGGCGATCGGCCCGTAGTAGCTGACCCGTCCCAGATTCGCGTCGAACGTGGCACCGACGCTGATCGACTCGCGGCAGATCGCGGGATACGACATCCCTTCCCGACTGCCGTTCTCGTAGAAGTCATTCCCCGCCGCGACGCAGACCGCCACCTTGTTCGTTCGCAACGTCGCGATCCGTTGACGGACGGTATCGCCGGAGAACGCGCCGTCGGATGAGTAGTTGCCCGAATCGCCGAGCGACATGTTCACGACGCTGATGTTGTAGGTCGAACGGTTCGCGATCACCCAATCGAGCGCCGCCACGACGTCGTCAAAGGTGCCGCTCCCGCTGTTGCTGAGCACCTTGAGCGGAATGACCTTCGCGCCGGGAGCCATTCCCGTGTGAATGCCCTTCGCGCAGATGATGCCCGCCACGTTGGTTCCGTGTCCCTCGCCATCGGCGGCGTTGTTGGCGTTGCCGCCGTTGTCCGAGGTGTAGTTCTTCTGCGCGGCCACCTTGCCCGCGAAGTCCTTGTGCGTCGTCCGCAAACCGGTGTCGATCACGGCGGCCGTCAGTCCGGTGCCATCCACATTGAACTGCGAACGAGCCTCGGACACATGCAGCATGGTCGTCACTTGCCCGATCGCCAGCCGGGGCGCCGGAAACTGCAAGACGACATCGTTGGGCGGCGCGATCCGACGCGGCGGATCTCCGTCGGCTCCGTGAGCCAGCGCGGCCCCCGAAATTGCCAGAGCCAACACCTTGGCAAACCACGGTCTGAGATTGGTCGTTGAACTCGGCATTCAATGGGCCTCATCTGGTTTCAGTTGGCCCCTGCACACGGCCTGCGCGAGCAAACTGTCACAAACCTTCAAGTTACGTTTCGATTCAACGGGACTGCCGTATGCAGACTTGTCGCCTGGCCCAGCCGACGTGGCCCATATTGTGGGGTCCACGGAACCGAAATGACAAGCATTTTCCTGAAAGGCCGTGCAATCGATACCGACGTTCCGGTTCGTAGCGGTTTTACCGGTACTCCCCGTTGCCCACCGGACACGCGGGTGTGCACCGAGCCCCGGATCGGCTGTGAATCGGACACCCTGCCAGCCGTGCTGGAACGAGGGTAAGAACTGTCCATTGTGAACATGGGACGACTCCGCACGTGGCGCCAGCGGTTTGAGCGGGCACTGCCGCAGTTTTCCATTCCACCCGGATAAGACACCGGTGGTAACGACGATCGGTTTCCGATCGGCAACGTCACCACGCCGCGTTTGGGGAACAGGAACCGGAAGCGGCCCGCCTTGCGACGGCGGCAACTCATTCGTGGCGAATCGGCGAGGCAGATTGAGGCCGCGCGGGTGGACGAGTAGACTGCCGTCACTGTTCGGCCAGTCGCCGTCGGTTCAGTTCGCAGCCGGGCCACTCGGATTCGGGATCGCTCTCTTCCCCTCGGAGGCCACCATGTTCCAGCTCTGTCGTTGTTCGGTCATCGGTTTGACGGTGTTGACGGTCGCCCTGTTCTCGAACGCCCCGCGGGCGTACTCACAGACGGACGAGCAGGTCGATGCCGCGCGGCTCAAGGCGATCGACTACATCCGCAAGCAGCAAACAGCCGAAGGGAATTGGGAGTACACCGGTCACCCCACCGGCATCACGGCCCTGTGCACGCTGGCTCTGATCGAGAACGGCACGGCGATTTACGATCCCGTCGTCGAGAAGGGCTATCGCTATGTCAAGAAGCACGGCCCCGAGCGCAAGGAAACGTATGACATCGCACTCAGCATCCTGCTGCTGGCCCGCGTCGGCGACCGCCAGGATCGGCCGTTGATCCGCACACTCGGAGCCAAGCTGCTCGCCGGACAACTGGCCACGGGTGGTTGGACGTATACCTGTCCCGATGTGGATTCCTCGATCCTGCAAGACTTGAAGAAGATCAAGCGCAAGGAGGGTGCCGGCTGCAACAGCAACACTCAATTTGGAGTCCTCGGATTGTGGGTGGCGTCTCGCTACGGCGTCCCGATCGAGGATGCCATGAAAGAGGTCGGCAGCCGTTTCGTCAGTTGGCAGGGCGAGGACGGCGGTTGGCCGTACACGAAGAAGGAGGGTGAGTCGGCCGTCTCCGGTCCCTCCATGACGTGTGCCGGACTGTTCTGTCTCACCGTGGCGCGCGCCGCAAAAATCCGTCAACAACAGCGCGACAACAAGACCCCGGTACGAACGGGCGAGAAAGACACGCTGCTCTCCGATCCGATCTTCGCCAAGGGACTGACCCGAGTCACCGCGTTTGCCGGGTCGATGAACCCCGGCTCGGCGAGGTACTTCGTTTGGACCGTCGAGCGTGTCGGAGTGCTGCTCGGGATCGAGAAGTTCGAGGACAAAGTCGACTGGTTCAAACTAGGGGCCGATGCCCTGATCAAGTCGCAGAAGGAAGACGGCTCATGGCCGAGTGACAAGCCCGAGAACAGTCTGGCCGACACCTGCTTCGCCTCGCTGTTCCTCCGCAAGGCGAACCTCGGCAGCGACATCTCGCGCCTGTTGCAGGGCAAGCCCGACAAGGCGTTCGTCATCGTCAACCGGCCCGATGCGGCGCGGGGCGACTCGCTGCAGGACCTGCTCAAGGTGGCCCAGCCCGGCGACGTGATTCGCGTCGAGGGGAACGGGCCGTTCAAACTGAGTCACGATGCGCTCGACAAGGATCTGACGATTCAAGCGGGCTTCGGATACGACCCGGTGTTCGAGTTCCAGATCGGCTTCTCACCCACAGGTCTGCGCTACCGGGCCGAAAAGGACAAGGAGTCGCACACGATGCTGAATGTCACGGGCGGGACGGTGACCCTGGAGGGACTGCGATTGCAGATGGATGCTCCCGTGACCACCGCGACCATCCCGTGGAAATGCCTCCAGGTGACGGGCGGCACGCTGCGGATGCTGAACTGCGCGGTGTCGGAAGGGAATCGCAAGGGGATGACGGCGCTGACGCTGTCGGGCGAAGGTCAGGCCGTGCTGCGGAATTGCATCTTCGTCGGCGGCCGCGCGGCGGTCGAGATCGTGGCGAACGGCAAACAGGACGTGACGATCGACAACAGCCTCCTGTACTCGAACACCTGCATCTCGGTCATCAACGACCCGCAGACAAAGCAGCCCGCCAACCTCGATCTGCACGCCTACCAGACGATCTTTCAGGGGACGGAAGCCTTCGCCTGCCCGAACCTGACGGGCGAGTTGCGGATCGACAGCGTTCAGTCCGCCTACAAGTGCGACGCGGTCGGCCTGTCAATGCTGGCGACCGCTTCCAACAGCACAGACCGCGCGTGGAAGGGGACCAACAACTGCTACAACGTGACCAATTGGATCGGCTCGGGCGGCAAGAAGAATCTGCAGGTCACGGACGTCAAGTCCTTCAACAAGTTCTGGGGCAACACCGACAAGGAAGGGTCAAAACTGACCCTCGCCTACGCGGTGCCCCGCAAGAACGGAACCTTCGGACATGCCATGAGCCCGCAGGACTGGGACATTTCCGAGAAGTCCGAGCTGGCATTGCAGCTCAAGCGGCCCGGAATTCAGCCGGCCATCGTCGGGGCGGGCGACGGCTTCAGCCGGTACCGCGAAGACTTCAACTATGGCCAGTGGAAGAAGGGGATCAACACCTCGCCGCTGCTGACCCAGGTGGACGCCAAGTGACAGACGACATCGCCGCAAACCACCGCGTCACCGACATCGCGGCACCAAACGTTCCGCAGCCCGCTCCCCTGGAAATCCTCTGCGAGGACGGGCCGTTGATCGCGGTCAACAAGCCGGTGGGTCTGCTCACACAGGGCGTGCCCGAGGGACACCCGACGCTCGAAGGTCTGGTGAAGCAGTACCTGCGCGAACGGCTCGCCAAGCCGGGCAATGTCTATCTGGGAGTGCCTCACCGGCTGGACCGTCCCGCGTCGGGAGTCGTCGTGTTCGCGAAGAACTCAAAGGCGGCGGCGCGACTGGCCGAGCAGTTTCGCGAACGAACCGTCAGCAAGATGTACCTGGCGGTGACGGAGCGCGTCCCCTCGCCGCGCGCGGGCCGTCTGACCGACTGGCTGCTCAAGGACGCCGTCGCCGCGCACGTGACGATCGTTGCGCCGGGAACGGTCGACGCGAAGGAGGCGGTGCTCGACTACGAAGTCCTCGCGGTCCGAGACGGCCGTGCCCTGATCGAGATCGAACTGCACACCGGCCGCATGCACCAGATCCGCGTGCAACTCGCCGCGCGCGGCTGGCCCGTCATGGGAGACCGGCAATACGGCGCAACGCTCTCGCCCGAGACGGCCGCTGCCTACGATCCGCAATCGTCGGCGATCGCCCTCCACGCCTTTCGCCTCGGTCTCTACCACCCGGTCCGCTACGAGCCACTTTGGATCGAGGCCCCGCTGCCGGCCCATTGGTCCGGTTACGGGTTCAACGCATAGGACGAACAGCAGCGTCCGTCCCGCGAGATCGCTCCGTCGCCGCCCCGGTGTCGAGAGTCTTCGCCATTTGCTAAACTCCTGCCCGACGACCGAACCGGCCCCGCTCGGGGATCACAGGTTCATCCAGCCTTCCAACCCTGACGCCTCACGAGAATCTGACCATGTCGACGGACGGCAACTCTCCCGAAGAACAGCGCAAGCGCAAGTTCGCCTCGGACTGCTTCAAGAAGGCCACGGAAGCCATGGCCAAGCAGAACTGGGACTACGCGGTCGAGATGTTCTCGGTGGCGATCAAGATGGCCCCGGACAACCTGATGTACCGGCAGTCGCTGCGCGGCGTCGAGCGGAAAAAGTACAAGGACAACAAGACCGGCAAGAGCATGGCGTTCCTGACGGTCAACAGCATCCGCTCGAAAATCAAGAAGGCCCGCAACGCGAAGAACTGGGCCGAGATGGACACCGCCGCCGAAGAGGGCCTGACCGTCAACCCGTGGGACGCGCACTTCAATGCCGATCTCGGTGAGGCGTGCCGCGAGCGGGGCTGCTACGAAGTGGCGACGTTTGCGTATGAAACGGCGGTCGAGAATGCACCCGAGAACAAGGACATGCTGATCGCGCTGGCGCACATGTACGAGTTGAAGCGCGACTACACCAACGCCGTCAAGACGCTGGAACGAGTCATGCGGCTCGACCCGCTCAACGGCGCGATCCGCTCGAAAATTCAGGCCCTCGGTGCGGACGAGGTCATCGACCGCGGCGGCTATGACGGCGCGAAGAATACCCAGGAAGTGAAGACCGAGATCAAGCAGGGCTATGAAGAGTCGGTGAAGGGTGGCGCGAAGAATCCGAAGGACGTGCTGGCCCCCGGCGAGTCGGCCGAGAACGATCTGCTGCGCGCCATCAAGAAGGATCCGGGCAGCCTCGCGAACTATCTCAAGCTGGCCGACTACTACAAGCGCGAGGGCGATCTGGAGAAAGCCGTCGGGGCCTTCCAACAGGCGCTCGACGTCAGCGGCGACCCGAACGTGCGCGAGCAGATGGAAGACGTCCAACTGGAGATGGTTCGCAAAAACCTGCTCTTCGCCAAGGAAGCGTCCAACCAGAATCCAACCGATGCCGTCGCGAAGCAGAACAAGATCGACCTCGCCAAGGAACTGCTCGACCAAGAAATCGAAATCTACAGCCGCCGGACCGAACGCTACCCGAACGACATGAAACTGAAGAACGAACTGGCCCAGCGGTTCATGCAGGCCAACAAGCCCGCGCTGGCGATCCCGCTGCTGCAGCAGGCCTCCAAGGACTCGCGGCTCGAAGCGCAGGTGCTGGTCAATCTGGGACTCTGTTTCCTCAAGCAGAAGCAGAACCCGCTGGCAGCCCGTCAGTTCAAGAAGGCCGTCGAAAAACTGACCGCTGGCGAACACCCCCAGCCGTTCAAGGACTGCCACTACTGGCTGGGCCGATTGGCGGAAGAGGCGGGCAATCTCGCCGACGCCGAAGCCCACTACCTCGAAATCCTGGGGATCGACTACGCCTACAAGGACGTGGCAGCCCGGCTGGAGAAGATTCAGGGTGAACTCGGCAAGTCGGGTGATGTCGATCTGGGAGACTCAAACGAGTAGCCCGGCGGTATTTTTTCCAACTCGACGCGGCTGACTGGCGACTCCCCCAGACGGCGGCTATACTCCCGCCCCTGCGCGAGACGGCGGCTCGCGTGGACCGTGAGAATTCCGCCGGACTCCTTCACCGAACAGTCTTCTGGTTGCCCACTTATGCCGAACACTGACAGTGCCCGTCGTGCCCTGCGAAAAGACGAACGTCGTCGCGTCCGCAACAAGCAACAGCGATCCGCGCTGCGAACGACCGTCAAGAAAGTGCGAGCCACCGCGGCCGCCGTCCCCGCCGGTGAAAAGTCGGTCGATGACGCCAAGTCGGCACTGCAACTGGCGATCAAGAAGATCGATCAGTCGGCCGCCAAGCACCTGATTCACCGGAACAAGGCCGCCCGCGACAAGTCGCGGCTGACCAAGCTCATCAACAAGCTGACGGCTCCCAAGCCGGCCGAAGGTGCGGTCGCATCGTAGCCCGCTGACCGTGGCCATCGATTCTGAGAGTTTTCAAACAGCCCGCCGGGCAATCGCCTGCGGGCTGTTTCGTTTCGTGGTGACTCGGCGTCTTCTGATGGCCGAGATTCCATCCGGCCGAGTTCCGGAAAGTCACCCGCTCCAGCCCGTTCATCCATCGGTTCCCGGCGAACTACCCTGGATTATTCATGGCTCCCCGTGGAACAGGCGCGGCCTGCATGTAGCTGAGTTCGCAAGAACTCAGCCCGACTCACGATGAAGAGCTGAGTTCTTGCGAACTCCGCTACGAGGCCATGAATAATCCGGGCTACCTGCCGAGGGCCACCCGCTGGCGATAGACGATCAGGTCGTCGCCCTTGGGAACGACGACGATCATGAGGGCGTGCCCGGAATCGGAAGGGTCGTAAACGGGCAGATCGTCGAGTTCCGGTCCTCCCTTTGGAGCGATCTGTGAAGCCAGCGCGAACAGCCCGCGCGGCTGAGCAACCGAGTGCTGGTAGATCCAACGGAACAGTTCGCCCTGGTAAAGAATGTCGGGCGGCAGTTGAGAGCCAAAGTCGTCGTCGAACATCATCGCTTGAGATTGTGGATTGGCGTTCTGGTCGTTCGGACTGCGGTGAGTCCACCAGGCCTGATTGCGATCGTAAGCCCAGCGTCCCTTTGGACCCAGACAAGCGACGAGCGCGTCTGCGCCAAACTGACTGCGCACGCGCGATGCCAGTTCGGCCGAGACGCCGTGCGAGTCAAGCATCGCGGTTGTGATCTGGCCCCCGGTCATGGCCTGCCAATCGACCGTCTGTTCCTCGGCCGGGCCGGGGATCCAGAACATCCGGTTCAATTGCGGAGTCCACTTGGCCAGATCCTGCGTCACCTCGAACTGCGTCGGGATGCGGCCCGACATCCGTGGCGGTGTCTTCTCGCCCAACAAACCATCCTCCCCGGTGGACGTTCTGAAACCGGTTCGCCCCTGTTGGTTCATCATCTGCTGCTGCATCGCGAGCTGCTGCTGGTAGAGCACCCGCGAATTTCCGGTCATCGATCCACCCACTCCCAGGGGCGAGAAGACTCCCTTCTGCACATCGGTCGATACCGCATGGGACGAGGCGACGAACAACAACTCGAACCGGTTCGTCCGGACGATGGAGCCGTTTTCGCCCACGTCACGGATCACCAGCCCGCGACGCGCCTCGGCCGACGTCATGTAAGAGTTGGAGACCCACACGGTCAGGGCCGTCACGGCGACCGTGGCCAGAGGGAACGTGAGCCACGTGTACTTGCGGGCCTTCAGCCAGCCGAGGCCGATGTAATCGACCGGGCCGATCATCACGACAAAGCCCAGCAGGATGAAACCCAACAACCACAACGGCACCATCCGCACCCCCTCGGGCATCAGCCGGTCGAGCAGTTCGCCCGTCGATGTCGGCAACTTCAACGACAACCAGCCGGCTGGCACGACGAACTGCCTCTGCCGGGGTTGATTGTTGCTGCGCGGAATCGGTTTGTCCGGGACTCCATCACCATCGGAGTCGAACATTGGCTGGGCGACTTCGGTCAGGGTCAGTTTGCTCAGATCGAACCGGCCCAGTTCGGCGACACCCTCGATTTGTTCGGTGCGCAACCGCCACAAGAACGCCGTCGCCCGACGCCAGGCTTCGCTCTCCAATTTCGGCGCAGCTTCGTCTTCCTCGACGCGAATCGCGACCCGGCCCAGCCCCGCCATCGTCGTGACAATTCGCTCATCCTCCCACACCGTGCCGGGCATCAGCTTGCCCGACGAACTGGGTTGAAAGATCAGTCCGCGCGAGTCGCCCGCGGTCAACCCGCGCAGAAATTCGATGTGATACGGTTCGAGCACGCCCGTCGGCTCGACGTAGAAACTGCCTCCCGCGCGAATCCACGCGGTCAGTGCGTCGAGTTGCGGCTTCTTGATCGCCCGGAACTCGTCGCCGAAAAACACCACCAGGTCATACGCGCAGTAGGCCATCGGTTCCTGGGGCAGGTCGTTCGGTTCCAGCAGCGCAGAAACTGTCCGCACGGTGTCTTCGAGGTTCGCCGTCGTCATCGACTCGAACGCCAGACGCTTCATCACGCGATCGCGCTCCGCCGAACGCTTCGAGGCCAGCCGCGACGTCGAGGTGAGCATCATGAAGGTGCGCGACCGCGCCATCGCGACGCGCAGGATGTGCTGGCCCAGTTTCTCGGTGAATCGGGTTCCGCGAAACGTCGCCTGCACCTGCAACTGGTCGATGCCGTACCGGTCGTCCACCGGCGGCAGCAACACGCGAATCCGTTGTTGCGGCCCGGTCAGCGCCAACTCTTCCGTCGTCAGGCTGGCCAGCACCCGCCCTTCGTGCATCAGCACAAACTCGAACCGGCCCTCCACCATCGCCGAGCCCTGGATCTTCACATCCCACCACGACGGAATCGGCCGCCCCGTCTGAATCGTCGGCTGCATCCCGGACTGTTCGATCTCGATCCGCTTCTCCCTGACGGGCTTGTCCTGGGCGAAGGCGGGTGCGACGAGCAGCGCCAGCAACACGAGCGCGGAACTCGGAGCGCGGAGTGCGGAGCGAAAACACCAGCCGGCGAACAGGCATTTCCCCATCCTTCGCTCCGCACTCCGCG
>JANODP010000227.1:0-5935 GCA_031412755.1 Schlesneria sp.
AACCCTCTCCCCCGACGACGGGGGAGAGGGGACCGGAAGAGGACCACCAACCGGAAGAGGACCACCAACCGGAAGAGGACCACCAACCGGAAGAGGACCACCAACCGGAAGAAGACCACCAATTGACGACGGCACCCGCGAGGCGGAGCGGCGATCGCGAGTATCACGCTGGTCACGGCACGAATTTGTATTCGCCGCCGTTGTTCCGCGCGAGGTCTTTGAGCAACTCCTCGCCCAGCGTCTCGCCGAAGGCGAAGGTGTGAATGGCCGTGCGCGGGAGCTTGAGGGAACGGAGTCTCAGGTTGACACCCTTCTTGAACTCGCCGTCCGTCAGAAAGTAGATGATGTCGGGTTGCAACCGGATCGCCGCCGCCATCGCATCGAGGGGATCGGTCGGCCCGCCACCCGGATCGACCTGGGCCACCCAGCGGAGATAGTGGTCCTTGGACTGGGGAGTCGCCAGCTGCAGGGACTCGGCCGGCATCGCGAGCATCTCGTTGGCGAAGAAGATCACAAAGAACTGGCTCTCGGGAGGAAGTTCGAGAATCGCCTTGATGAGTTCCACTTTCAGACGGCGAAACCGTGTTTTGGAAGGACTGTCGTGGACATGGTTCATGCTGCGCGAGCTGTCGACCACGAAGACGATCCGTTTGGCTCCCGGCACCGAACCGAAGAAGCCCGGCCCGCTGCCGTTGCCCGCGCCGTCCCCTTCACCCAGCCCGCGACCGCGTCCCGGTTTGATCGAGCCCTTCTTCGAGTTGGCTGCCGACGAAGAAGACTTCACGTTGGTCGAGGCGACCCGCCCGCCGGGGCCGCTCACGATTGGCGACGAGACGTCGAGCGAGAGGTCGTCGCCGACGGACGCGATCATCGTCGGGTCGAACTCGATCCCCAGCGAAGTTCCGCCCGGATTGAGCGAATCGCCTCCGGCCTGGGGTCCGAGGGCCGGAGCGACGGGAATCTCGATCTCGATTTCCTCAGTCGGACCGTCCAACCAAATGGTGTCGAACGTGCCGCGTGACGGAGGCCGGACCTGCCGGATGACGAACAGGGCCGTGATCACGATCAGGACCAGATGCAACAGCGTCGAGAACGCAAACGAACCGACGATCCGCAGCCAACGCGGCCGACCGCCCCGCCCTGCCCGACGTTCGTGGGTTGCTCGCAACACGTGATGCCTTTTCAAACGATGAGTACTACGGCGCGCATTGGTACTCTTGTCCCCTCTCCCCCGGCTTTGTGGGGGAGAGGGCTAGGGTGAGGGGGCCGTCGGTGGAATCGATACCCCATGTGGAAATCACTTCTATCACGGTGTTCTCCACCTCATCCGAAGCCCCCCTCACCCTAACCCTCTCCCCCCGAAGCGGGCGGGAGAGGGGACCGGAAATGCGAACGTGCGCTTGGTTCGATTCAACTCAACAATTGCTTCAACAGATTATCGTGCGGATACGGATGACCGCAGTGCTGTGTGTAGGCTTCCCCATAAGCCACGCCGATTTCCTTTCCGCGTTGAGCCGACCAGCGGCGGCAGCCGTCGAGATACTCATCCAAGCCGTGCTGACGCCGCAGCCACTCGCGCTGACTGGCGTGACAGGCCAGCATCTCTAGTTTTCGTTCGAATGTCGTCGAGATATCCACAATGAAATCGGTTGGCTGCGGCTGGCCGTACCAGTCGATTCCCTCGATCGCGTCCACATAGTACAGGTGGGGAATCTTTTGTGTGGCGGGAGCGGGGTTCCACTGCTGCGTCGTGTAGTTGGGGCAGCTCGCGTTGAAACAGGCGTCGCGGACGAGGCGGCTCGTCACTTCGTGGTCGCTCATGTAGTCGATCGGCGGTGCGGTGAGCACGAGATCGGGGCGAGTTCGTCGAATCACCTCGGTCACCCGGCGGCGGCTGTCGTTGTCGTGAGTGATGCTCAGGTCTCGAAACTCCAGGCAGGTGTAATCGGCTCCGATCAGGTCAGCCGAACGTTGTGCCTCGGCACGTCGGACGGAGGCGATCTCGTCGCCAGACAACTCCGCACTGCCGCAGTCGCCGGGAGTCATCGTCGCCATCGAGACGGTGCAACCCAACTGCTTGAGTCTCAGCAACGCCCCCGCGCACTGGATCTCGATGTCGTCGGGGTGAGCATGAATCGCGAGGACGCGGATCTGGTTCGCGGGCCTGGTCTGTTCGGTCATGAGTGCCTCGTTCGTCGGCGCGGCCACGGATGCGAATGCGGCGGCAGTATACACGGACATCGAGACGCGAACGAGAAGCAGGATTGAACGCCAGGTGCAGTCGGTAATTGGTGGTCCTTGGTTTTCGGCCCGAAGGGCTCGGCCCGAAGGGCCATCCGTTCGCCCAGCCAGGGCCATCGGCCCTGGGAAAGGTGTCGCTGGAAGATCTGAGGCCCAACGGGCCGACAGTTCATCACCCCATTCCGCAGGCACTTCTCGAATCCAGTTCGACGTTACCCGAAGGACAGGAGAATTGCCGGCCCGTTGGGCCTCTTGTGCGAGAGACGGCTTGATTCCAGGGCCGTTGGCCCTGGCTTGGCGAACGGATGGCCCTTCGGGCCGGAAGATGTGACCACCAATTAACGACCGCACCCTTGAACGCGATGCAGTTCTCGAACCGGGGTTGAGGGAATTGGGCATCCCTTGTAAGGTTTGCAACCCTTCGATTCCCGAAGGCCCTGAGATTCGCACGACAAGGATGTCGAGTGTTCCTGACGCGATCCATTCGCCGCAAGCTGGTCATCGGGCTGGGACTGGTCTTGCTGATGCTGTTCTTTCTGGGTGCCGCGGGCCTGTCGGGACTGCTGTCGTACCGCAGCTTCGTACTCGACCTGCAGGCGATGGAGTCAGAGCCGTCTCCCACGGCGTTGGCCATCGCGTGTGCCGGGTTGTTCGATCCGCTGCTGTTCAAGTCCCCGCCCAATCCCGAGATCGGCTGGCGACAGGAGTTGGATCTCGATCTCGACCTCTGGCCGCAGCGAATCCGGCACGCCCAGGAAGAGCTGCGTGAGTTTCGAGTCCGACTGGACAGGCTTCACAAGCAACATCCGTCGCTGGAGGTCCGGCAACGGCAGCCCGTTCTCCAAAGTCAGCTCGATCTGATTGAGGGGGCGCTGAATCGTCTGGAGCGAGTCCCCGTACCGACCGAGCCGACGCCGAAACGCGAAGCCATCCTCGATGCCAAACTGCGCGATGTCGCGCTGTTGCAGTCGATCATTCAGAACCTGCCGTTCTCCGAGCGAAAACTGGCCGAACGGTTGCAGGAGGCCGACACCGCCTTCCGCTGGCGCATCTGGTTGATCAGCGGGAGTTCGGTGGTCGTGGTCGCGCTGCTGTTCGGCCTGTTCCGTTGCGGTTACGACTGGGTGTTTGTGCCCGTTCGCAAACTGCACGCCGCCGCGTCGCGAGTGGCCAACGGAGACTTCCGCCATCGACTGAAGCTGCCCGGTCGTGACGAGATGGTCGATCTGGCCGACAGCTTCAACCGCATGATCGACCGCTTCCAGCGCGACAAGTCGGAGTCCGACCGCGAGGCTCAGTGTCGCGGCGAGCAGATCGTGCGGAACAAGAATCTGGTGGACCTCGGCCAGATGGCGTCGGGCATCGCGCACGAGATCAACAATCCGCTGAATTCGATCCTGCTGGCCTCGGACTCGCTGTTGCAGCGGCTGCACGAATCAAACGGGCAGTTCGGACGCGACGACGCCGACCGCGAACTGCTGCGCGCGTACCTGCCGATGATCGCGCAGGCGGCCGACCGCTGCCAGGCCATCACGCGGCGGACGCTCGACATCGCGCGGGGCAACAACGGCCCGCGCGTCCGCTACGACCTGACCAAGATCGTCGTGGAGGTGCTCGACCGGCTCAAGTACGTCAAAGGCCACGATCACATCACGATCGAGTTCGATCGCAACAAGTCACACCCCGCGGACGTGAACACCGGTGAAATCGTTCAGGTGGTGCAAAACCTCGTGATGAACGCCCTCGAAGCGATGGAGGGGATGAAGTCGGGAACCGTCACGATTTCGCTCGACGAGTCAGTCGACGAGGTCATTCTCAGCGTGAGGGACACCGGCTACGGAATGACGCCGCACGTCCTGTCGCAACTCTACAAGCCCTTCTTCACCGAGAAGCCGTCCGGCAAGGGAACGGGACTCGGCCTGTCGATCGTCGATCGCATCGTGGGCGAACATGGCGGCCGGATCGAAGCTCTCAGTGATGGGCCCGGAACGGGCAGCACCTTTCGAGTCCACCTGCCGCGACGGGCGATGGGGGCATCTCATGCCGCGTGACGAACGGACGTTGCTCGATTTTTCCTCTTCTGATATTACCCGCCCGCTCAATCCAGACCATTCGGCAACAGATGCCGTCCGACGATCGTCGGCTCGCTGACAGCGATGTCACGAGAGGGGCAAGGAGACCGCCCGTTGACTGCCGCCGCGACCAACAAACTACGAGTCCTGTTCGTCGATGACGAGCAACTGATTCGCGACGTGATGAAGATCGAACTGCCGCGCATGGGCCACGACCTGGTCTTGTGCGAGGACGGGCAGGCTGCCCTGAAGGCACTCGAACTGCAAACCTTCGACGCCGCGATCGTCGATCTGCGCATGCCCGGCCTCAGCGGCTGGGACGTGATCCAGCACATCAAGAAGGTCTCGCCCGAGACCGAAGTCATCATCAGCACCGCTCACGGAGACGTCGACGCCGCGATTCAGGCGGTCCGTGCCGGGGCCTACGATTTCCTCCGCAAGCCGTGCAAGCTGATCGACATCAACGCCTCGCTGAAGCGGGTCGCCGACAAACGGACGCTGACCAACAAGACGATCGCCCTCGAATCGAGACTGAAGGCGGTCGAAGGCTCACCCGATCTGATCGGCCGCACGCCGGGGATGCTGCGCGTCAAGAAGCTGTGCGAGAAAATCGCCCCGACCGATTCGAGTGTCCTCATTCTTGGGGAGACCGGCACCGGAAAGGAACTTGTCGCACGACGCATTCACGATCTGAGTCCCCGCGTGGCGATGCCGTTCGTCGCCGTGAACTGCGGCGCGCTGCCCGAGAATCTCGTCGAGAGCGAGCTGTTTGGGCATCGCAAGGGGGCATTCACGGGAGCCGACACGCCGCGCAAGGGACTGCTCGAAGTCGCCAACGGCGGCACGCTGTTCCTCGACGAGTTGGGTGAGCTCGACAAGTCGATGCAGGTCAAGATGCTGCGGTTTCTGGAGTCGGGCGAGGTCCGGCGCGTGGGCGAGAACGACGCCTTCCATGTTGATGTGCGCGTCGTCTGCGCCACGAACCGCGATCTGCAGCACATGGTCGTCGAGGGGACCTTCCGCGAGGATCTGTTCTTCCGCGTGAACACGTTCGAGATCCATCTGCCTCCGCTGCGCGAGCGCAAAGACGACATCCCCGAATTGGCGCGCACGCTGATCGCCCGCTATCTGAAGCGGCGCGACGTCCCCGAAAACGTGCTGTCGCCCGAGACGGTGCAGTTGCTCAAGCTGCACGACTGGTCGGGCAACTTGCGAGAGCTCGCGAACGCCCTGGAACATGCGGTCATCATGTCCGACGGAGGGGTCATCCAACCGCAGGATCTTCCGGCCGGCGTTCTGCGCCACGCGGGAGCGGGGTTCGTCAAACCGGCGACGTTGGAACTGCCCGCTCATGCCAAGACGCTCCGCGAGATCGAGATGGATGTCATCTATCAAGTGCTCGACAAGCATCAGGGCGACAAGCCAAAGGCCGCGATTGAACTCGGCATCGCGCTGAAGACGCTCTACAACAAGCTCAACGGCGACCACACCAAGGCCGCCGGTTGACCGGAACGAGGCAGGGCCATCGCCTGTTTCAACGTAGGGTGGGACCAGCTCGCTTCGAGCGCCGGCCCACCATGAAGAAACTTCGAGAATTGCTGGTGGGCCGGCGCGGCGAAGCG
>JANODP010000228.1:0-17210 GCA_031412755.1 Schlesneria sp.
GAGCGTAAAGGTAGAAGGGTGCTTGACTGCGAGACCTATAAGTCGAGCAGAAACGAAAGTTGGACTTAGTGATCCGGCGGTTCCGAATGGAAGGGCCGTCGCTCAACAGATAAAAGGTACTCTGGGGATAACAGGCTGATCACGCCCGAGCGTCCATAGCGGCGGCGTGGTTTGGCACCTCGATGTCGGCTCATCACATCCTGGGGGTGGAGAAGCTCCCAAGGGTTCGGCTGTTCGCCGATTAAAGTGGTACGTGAGCTGGGTTTAAACCGTCGTGAGACAGGTTGGTCCCTATCTGCTGTGGGCGTACGAAACTTGAGGGGTTTTCTCTTTAGTACGAGAGGATTTGGAGGGACGGACCGCTGGTGTTCCTGTTGTCACGCTAGTGGCAGCGCAGGGTAGCTAAGTCCGGTCGGGATAAGCGCTGAAAGCATATAAGCGCGAAGCCCATCCCAAGATTAGGTTTCGTTGGACGCAAGTCCTGAAGTCCCCTGGAAGACGACCAGGTTGATAGGTCGGAGATGTAAGGCGGGTAACCGCTTCAGTTGACCGATACTAATGGACGAATACTTGGCCACTTTGATTTACGATTCGCTTGTCAAATTCAGTTTGCGTTGTTGTACCGTATTGAGATATATCCGGTGATGCTACTCGTGAGGAAACACACGTTCCCATTCCGAACACGACCGTTAAGCTCACGAGGCCGATGATAGTGCAAAACAGCGCGAAAGTAGGTTGTTGCCGGGTTTTTGGCGGCTTGCAGAAATGCAAGCCGCTTTTTTCGTTAACAACGTTATTTTTTTGGATCGTTTGCTTGATCTGTCGAAAATCCAGACACTACTGTGAGGACTGATGGACTAATGAATCTCCGCAGCCGGTGAGGGTACTCATGCCGACGTATCGGGACATGCTGGCTCAAAGTGCATTGTTCAGTGTTTATGATCGGCTCGCCGAGTTTGAGCACGTGTCGCCAGCTGACATTGCTGTCTTGAAAGCGATAGTCCTAGAGGTAGCGGAGACGATTGGGCCGCATCTGGATCGCATTCGAGAAACGTTCATACAGTACACTGAGCATGATCTGCGGCATTTGCTCAACATCGCAGATCACATTGCTGGTTTTCTTCCGAAGCACTCGGAACCTCGCTTGGCCGGAGCTTTCCAGCTCAACGCGATTGAACTGACTTATCTCTGGCTGGCCATCCTGCTGCACGATGTCGGCATGTTTGTTTCCGACGTCCATGAAAAGCAGTCGTTGCTCGATTCTCCGGAGTACGCGACATTCCTGCAGTGCACGCGGGATCGGCAGGAAGCCGCGCGCAAGGCCGAGGAAGCCGGGCTGGTCGTCAAGGCACAGGCCATTCGAGATGCGCTGTTGGCCGAGTTCATTCGCCGCCGTCATGCGGAGCGAGTGCATGGCTACATCGAAAAGCATCTCAAGGACAAGTTGTGCTTTCGAGGTGCCAATTTGGAGGGCGATGTTGGTCGTCTGTGTGAAAGCCACGGCTGGGGAGTGCGCGAATCGAATGATCCACGCCAGCAAAAGAACTGCGTCAAGGAGTTGGGGACATCGAAGCTGATCGGGGCAACGAGGGTCAACCTCTCTTATCTCGGATGCTGTTTGCGGCTGGGCGATATCCTAGATTTTGATCGGACACGCACGCCTCTTTCCGCGTTTCATGAGATCCATTTCACAGAAGATCAATCGGTGCAGGAATGGCAGAAGCACCTCAGCATTGAAGGAGTACTGGTCACCGAGCACCTCGTGAGGTACGACGCGAAGTGCAAACATCCGGCGGATTTTGTCGCGGTACATCAGTTCCTGAACTGGGTGGATCGGGAGATTCAGGAATGCACCCGGCTTGTGCGTGAATTTCCCGCAGAAGACGCGGAGCGTTACCAACTCAACCTGTCCCCCGTCGTGGACCGCCTGCAGATTCGGATGGAGAACCCGAATTACGTCGCCGGGGCCTTCCGCTTTCAGCTCGAATACGACCAGATCATGCGGTTGCTGATGGACCAGAGTCTGTATCCCGACTCCGCGTTGTTCCTGCGCGAGTTGTTGCAGAACGCGCTCGATGCCTGTCGGTACCAGAAGGCGCTCGCGGAAGAGGCCCGGATGGGGGACAAATACGTCCCGCGCATTCAGGTGGAGGATTACAGCGGCCTGCCGCGCAATCCGGCCAAACCCGAGGAAGGGCCAAGGATCATCTTTCGCGACAACGGCATTGGAATGTCGCAGCGGCAGGTCGAAAACTTCTTCATGCGAGTCGGCAAGAGTTTCTATCGCTCGCCAGAATTCCACGCCGAGCAAGAGCGGCTGCAGGCGAAAGGAATCCACCTGGATGCCTGCTCGCAGTTTGGCATCGGGTTTCTGTCCTGTTTTCTAGGCGGGGATCGGATCGAGGTCGAAACCTACCGCAACGGCAGCGACCCGCTACGCATCACGATCGAAGGACCGAGCAAATACTTCGTCATCGAGCGGCTGTCCCGGCCCGACAACGAAGTCCGCTTCAACTCACCCGAAGATCCGCTCGCGGATTCCCCGCCGCATCATTCCGGGACGAAAATCATCGTGCATCTTCGCGATGGCTGGCATGCTTCCGATGGGAAAGAAGAGGACGACCTGGTCTTCAACACGCTGAATTCGTTCGCCGTCAATCAAGAATTCGACATCAGCGTCACTCGCGGAAATCAGCGCCGGGAATTGAAGGCTCGACGATGGAACACGGAAGCGCCAGTGTTTTGCGGATGGCACAATCAGGCCAGAGCTTTGTCTCCTGAACATCTCGCTCCCTCGGTGTTCGCATTGGAAGCCTTCGTGCCCCAGCTTCGTGGCACAGGCACGATTTGGTTTCTGTCGGAGAACGGTGAGCCCGTATTGCGCAAAGGTGATTTGGAGGTTGTGAAGACCTATTCGGGGCTGGCAATCGACACCAACCCTTATATTAGGGTCGTTCGAGAGCTTTTCCGAGCATTTGCAGGGTGTGATCAGAAGCAGTCGAAAAGGGTCCGGATCGCCCTCGAACAACTTTCGTCAGACATTGACACTGCAATGCACGCACTCGACGCTGAACTGCAAGAACGGAAAGTCGGTACCAATAATTTTCGGCGTGAAGTAGACCTAAAAATGTTGGGTTGGCGGTCCCAGGCGGACATCGACTGGTTGGCGGGCGGAGCATCGCTCTTACCTCAACTCATAGCATCAAAGTCAAAAGTGTCTTGGACGCAGAATCAAAATGAAGTCGCCGCGTTGATCGCTTCGGACCGTCCACGTCTTCTCGCGGCGTGGAGGAAACACGGAATTCGCCAAAACGGCGAGGCCGATTTTACTCCGCGCTATCTGTTCGCGTTGTTTGGCATTGAAGCGCCGGGAGGATTCCAGACGTGGTTGCCAGCTCAAGGCACAGCCCAACGTCACGAGTGGCTGCCGGGTGGCCTCAGCCTGTGCGTCGATGCGTATGGAAGTCTCGCGCCACAGCCGGCGGCAAGTCGGCTATTTGTGCCCTACGAACGCTCTTGTACCATCCGGGACAGCGTGACCCGTGCGTTCCTGCTGCATGCCGATTCACTGCGCAAATCCCCTTCGGACTCCGCAGACTGGCAGCGTTGGTTTCGCAACTTTCTGTCTTGCTGGAATGACAAAGCATTGGCCGGTGCTTGCGAAAACGCTGACCACGTCTTCCGCATGATTCAGGACAGCATCACCGTTAGATTTCAACAGGATGGCGTTGTGCATTCGGTTACGCCCCGCGAACTTTGTGAACGCGCCGAGACGGAAGTGTTACTTGAAGTGTACGCCCTCAAAGAGAACAACCAAGTCGTCGAAACATGGTGGCTACCAGGCCATGCGGAACGATGGAAATCCAATTCGTACGGTAAAGGCAAGATCGATCTGACACCGCTGCGAAAGAAGCTTGGGCTTTGAGGAATTGCGCCAGGTGCTACTGGCGATCGTTTTGGAATCGGCTGAGGGGGTATTGGAGGGCGGGCCGTTGAAGTTCGGGAGTAATTACATCAAGGTCGATCCCGGGCACATGGTCGATCCATACACATGATGTTTTGGAAGCTGATCTGGCCGTTGTTCGAGCGCTCGGCGCGCGAGTCGGTTTCACTGATGCCCCGGCCCATTGTCAGGTCGTCGCCGAAGAACAGCGCGCAGGTGGCGTCGGCTCAGTGTGGCCCGAGCGGCGAAATCTTCGGAGTGCGACTGAACTTCGCCAAGAACTTTGGCCAGCACGTCCTGACGAGGCCTCGCTCCTTGAAGGCGTTGACCAGCGTGCCGATGCTCATTGTAGAGCATGGGCACGCTCGCACTTCCAACGGCGGCTCAGTGTTGGAACAGGAACTCTTTCGAGTTCAGGATGGCCCAGCCGACGTCTTCGAGGGCTTGGCGGCGGTCGGTTTGGGCGGCGATGTGGGTTTTAGAGGCGGTCAGTTCTTCGGGTGAGGGGGTGCGGGCGAGGGCGGCCAGGTAGAGGGCGGCGATGATTTCTTCATCGGGTTTGTTTTCCTTGATCATCGTAGCGATGCGACCGTTGTCGGCGCGCAGCTTGTTGTGGACGACCGGGCCGTTGATCATTTGCAGGGCCTGTGACAGGTTCGATTCGCTTGACCGCTCGCACTGGCAGGCCATTTCGCGCTGGGGCTGGCCGAAGACTTTCAGGAAGTAGTGGTCGGTTGGGGGATCGGCCAGTTCGCAGGCTCGCGTGCCGAGCGGCATGCCGGGGAATTGTTCGGGGACGTTTGTCACGGCGCAGATGCCGTCGAGAAGTTGTTCGGCGGACAGCAGCCGTGTGTTGGCATGCGAGCAGTAGATTTCGTCGTCCTTGTTGAAGCCGTTCTTGCGCGAACTAAGTTGATACGTGCGGCTGTTGCAGATGGTGCGGATCGCCCATTTCTGGCTGAAGCCGTTCGAGACGAACTGTCGCGACAGTTCATCGATCAGCCGGGCGTTGGATGGCGGGTTCGAGTCGCGGAAGTCATCGACCGGCTCGACGATGCCGCGGCCCATCAGGTGGCCCCAGATGCGGTTGGTGACGCTCTTCGCGAAGAACGGGTTCTCGGGCGACGTGAGCCACTGTGCGAAGACGACTCGGCGGTCTTGTTCGGCCGGGATATCGACGTCGCCCTTGAGCAGCAGGTGAACTTTCATCTGCTTGTTGGTGCGCGGCTGCGTGACCTCGCCCCCGGCCTGCGTGAAGATCACTTCTTCATCGGCATCGACCGAGTTCTTCCGGCCGACGCGGGCGAAGGCGGCGGCGATGCCGTAGTAGTTGTCCTGCGTCCAGCGCTCGAACGGATGATTGTGGCACTTCGCGCATTGAATGCGCACGCCGAGGAACAACTGAGCCGTCGTTTCGGTCGCGTCGAGTGGATCGCGGCTGGCGCGCCAGAAGTTGGCGGGCGGGTTCTCGAACACGCTGCCATTGGCCGTCATGAGTTCGCGGGCAAACTGGTCGAGCGGCTTGTCACTACGGACGGACTCGTAAATCCATTCGCGGAACTTGTGAACGCCGGCCGCCTTCAACTTTTTGCTGTTCGAGCGCAGGACATCGCCCCACTTGAGTGCCCAGAACGACGCGAATTCGTTGCTGTCGAGCAGTCGATCCACGACGACGGCGCGGCGGTTGGGGTTGGCGACGTCGGCGATCAGAGCCTTGGCTTCGTCGGCTGAAGGGAGTCGTCCGGTCAGGTCGAGCGTGACCCGGCGGAGGAACTCATCATCGGAGCAGACGTCCGACGGCAGGATCTGAAGTTGCTTGAGCTTTTCGAAAACGGCGCTGTCCACGAAGTTCTGCTCGGCGGGATTGTTCCACGCGAAACCGGGGACATCTTCGAGGAACGTCAGGTACGTGGTCGACATCCCCGTGAGATAGCGAGCGAGGACGGCGGTCTCGCCGCGTCCATTCTTGGTGACGAGGCCCTGGACGTTGACCGAGCCGACCGATTCGTTGGAGGAGCTGAAGTCGGTGAGGGCGGTCACATCGCGAACCGATCCATCACTGAAGTGGCCGAGCACCATGATCTGCTGGCGCGAGGCGGGCTGGCGAAGCACGCGCTTCGACGGCACGGTCTCGATCTTCACGAGGTCGGGTTCGGTCGGCTGACCGAGCCGCAATCCTTCCGCGATCCATTGTTCGAGAACCCTGTGAGCGGGGTCTCCCTTCTTGATCCGCTTTCCGCCGCCGTGGGCCACTTCCATGAGCGGCTTGCGAAGCAGCAGACTCTGGGCCGGCTCCATGATGTTGGTGCGGCGCCCGAAGAACTCGGAGCGAACCGTCATGATGTCGAGCTCCGGGTCGTACGCCCGCAGCGACAATCGGAAGCCGCCCTTGCCGGAGGGGGAGCCGTGGCAGGCTCCCGCGTTGCAGCCGGCCTTGGTCAGCGCCATCTGCGTTTCATTCTTGAAGCTGACCGGGGCAGGGGCCTCGAAGTTCTTGACGAGGACGGGAACAGTCGCCGTCTGCCCGGCCACGGTCGCCGTCACGATGGCCTCGCCGTTGCCGACCGGTAGCACGATCGAGCCTTCGATCTTCACAACCGCGGCGTTCGACGAGGCGAAGGCCGCCGCCGCCGTCAAATCGCGAACGTCCTCGCCCGCATACTTGCCCGTCACGAGCAACTGCTGTTGCGAGCGATTGGTCTGCAACTCGAACCGCCCCGGCTCGATGATCACGCTCGCCGGCTGACCGATCTCGGCCGCCGAGGGTGGATCTGCTGCGAAAGCCAGCGTCGAACACAGGCCCACCACAGTCACCAGAATCAAACTTGAGTGTCGAACAAATCTCATGGTCGTCGTCTCCGATTTGGGACAGCGGATAATTGTGAATCTCTGGTCAGGTGGGTCGAGTCCTCAACAGAAAGAACTCGTCATCACAGTACTCTACTCCACGGCCAGCGTCACGGCGGCCGAGGTGGCTTCGAGTTTGGCGGCTCCCGCCATGCCGTCGGCTTTGGCGGTGAGGTTGGCGACGTTGGCCGCTGCCGCGTCGGCAGTGGCTGTGAGCTTAATGTCGATGGATGTTTGGTCGGCCGCAATCACGGCGGGGGCTGGAGCGGCGGTGACTCCGGCGGGCAGGTTTTGCAGCGTGACGTTGACCGGACCAGCGAAGGCCGGGTTGCGTTCGACGATGGCCTTGATGACCAACTCGCCACTCTTCGCGATCTTGCCGCCGGCCGGATCGAGCTTGATGGTCATCGGCGCGGCGAGCTTCAGCCGCAGAGCCACGCCTTGGACCGCGGTCTTGTCTTTCTGCTTGAGCGTCCCCGTCAGGCCGGCAGTGAAGTCGCCGAGCGGGGCTTGGTTGTTGCCGGTGATCGTGATCTCGGCTTCGGTCTGTCCCTTGTCGATATTCTTGACGGCGATGGTGACGCCAGCCGGAAGGCCGTTCTGAGGGGGAGTGATGGCAACGGTGACCGCCTCGTCAAAATCGGCGGCTCGCGTGGCGATGAGTTTTGCTTTGGCAGAGAGGTCTTTGCCGAAGACGATCTCGGCCGGTTCGACCCGCCACGCAAAGCCGGGAGCGGGAGCGGACGATGCCGCGATGAATTTGCTCAATGAGGAAGGAGCCCAGCGCATGTTGTTGTTGCGAGTCTTGAGGACTCCGCCGATTTCAGCCCGGATGACAACGTCGGCCTCGCCGATGCGAGCCGTCCCGACGATCGAGATGCCGTGCAGTGAACCAGCCGCAAAATCGGGAGCGGCATGAATCGTCAGCACGGCGTCGTTGCGACCGGCTCCGATGACGGAGCGGCTTGCCGTGAGACCCGGCGGCGGATTGAGCAGGCTCAGTTCGATCGGGCCCGCGTGGCCGGTTCGCACCGTGGTGATGGTCGCCAATACCGAACCACCTGCCGGAACGTTGAACGTGTCGAGCGAGGCGGCCAGCGAGAAGGGAGCGGGATTTGTCTGAACGGCGATGCGGTACGCATGTTCGCTCCCGCCGCGATGGTTCAGATCTTCGACGACCAGCGTGTAATCGCCATCGGCCGGAGCTTTGAACGCGACGGAACCTTCGCTCGTGCCGGTGTCCTCGGCGGCGACAACCTGTCCGCCGTCCTTGTTGACGATCTTGAAGTTCAAGTCGGTCGGTGAACCTTGCTGGCGGGTGATGCCGACAAACGTGGCCGACTGATCCTTCTTCGCGGTGAAGACGAAGCGGTCCACGTCGCCGGGCTGTTCGAGCCGGCCGTTCACGTCGTGCCCGAACTCGATTCTGTTGGCTTGTTCGGGCGCGTTGTTGGGTTCGGTTTCGACGAATTGCGGCGTCGAGACCACTGCCACGGTACTGAAGCCGCTCGCGCCATTCGGCCGCTTCGCACTGACGGGCAGCCATTCGGCCGCCTGATCCGCTGCGACAGCCAGTGCCACGGGAGCAAGTCCGTCAACGCCGAACCCCGCCAGAGTCACGTTCGCGGTCGTCCCCTTTTGGATGGCGAGCGGGTACGCGACCGTCGCCACCGGGAAGTCGCCGATGCGCAGACGATAGGCACCGGTTCCGTACTTGATGTCGCGCAGTTCGAGGACGTATTCCCCCGCGTCTTTGAACGTGTGGATGATCGACGCATCACCGCTCAGCCCCGGCGTGTCGTCGTTGTAGGCGAGTTCCCGCCCCTTCGCGTCGAGCAGCCGCACCATCGGGTCGAGCGAGGAACCGATCCGCCGCGCGAGCACCTCGATCGACAGTTTCTGTCCCGCCGCCGCCGTGAACTTGAAAAACTGCCAGTTCAGCCCGGCGACCGCTCCATCGACGGCGGTTGGCACGGTGATGGCCTGAGCCGCCGCGAAGTTGACATTGTTTCCGACCGAAGCGACCGACGGCAGGTCATCGATCACGAGAAACTTCAGCGGCGAAACACCCTTATCGGTGAGGACTCGCAGGGCATGAACGCCGCAGGGCGTGTTGGCCGGAACGTTCAGCTTGAACGTCACCTGGGCCGGGTTCTCGCCGTTCTTGTCGATCCCCTCGGCGAGACCGCTTTCACAGGGAAAGCTCGTCCACAGCGATTTGGCCACCCCGAGATTGCCGCCATTGATTTGCAGGTTCGTCGTCGCGCCGGGGGCCACGGCACCGGGCGTCGTCGAGTTTGCAGCGGGCTCCTGCCCGAAGACGACCAGACTGGTAGGGCAGAGCAGGAGAGCAGTAAACGACACGGCGACACGTCGGAGAAAAGCTCGTGGCAACATGCGGGGAGGCTCCCGGAGCGAATTCAAAAGTGGGTGGGTCAAACGCGGCAGGCAAGTCATCGGGCAGGACTGATGGAGCATGATAGGGAGCGCTGCGGGGAGCCGTCAATTTGGAGGAGTCCACTTGGGCAAAGGAGTTCGAAAATAGGAGAGACCGACGGCAGCACCCGAATTGAGTGTTGAGCGGTTATCCTGTGTGACATCTCTCGTTGCATGACGCCTTGAACATTGGACCCGTCCCTCGTCCACAAAGGATGCCGCCATGAAACTGATCCGTCCTCTCGTCGTGTCACTCGCCTGCATCTTGGCCCTCGTTGGTTGTGGTTCGCCGGGGATACCCCAACCGATCAAGATCCTGGAGAATCCCGCCACCGGCGAACGCGTCCGCTTCTTTCCCGAGATCGCCTACAAAGTTCCTGCCGGCTACGATCAGGCCAAGCACATCGCCACTTGGACCGCCAACAAGCAGCAGGAAGGCTTCACCAAGGAAATCTCACCGGCCGAGGATCGCTAGGCCCTCGCCGAACTGCGAGCCAAGATATCGTGCTCGCCAAAACGAGTAACGCGCGAATGGCCGAGTCTTCGCGCGCCAGAGTCGGTCATCCCGTCGATGATGCCTCTCATCCAGAAAGAGAGAGTGCAATGCATTTTTCCCTGCGAAATCGAATTCAGACTGTGTTGGTTCCGTCCGTCTTGCTGGTTCTGAACGGGGCGTTTGCCGCCGCCGGTGAGCCGCTGGATGTGGCCTTCACCGCGACGCTTGATCGGACCGAGCAGCGGTATGTGGTCGTGTTGCCGGAGGGATTCGATCCGCAGGCGACGCACTCGGTCCTCGTCGCGTTGCACGGTCACGGTTCGGATCGGTGGCAGTTTGTGAAGGACGGTCGCGACGAATGCCGGGCGGTCCGCGATGCGGCGGCGGGAAAGAAGATGATCTTCGTGTCACCCGATTACCGGGCCAAGACATCGTGGATGGGGCCGGCGGCCGAAGCGGATCTGCTCCAGATTCTGGCCGAGCTGCGGAGCAAGTACCGTGTCGGCAAGGTCGTCATCAGCGGCGGCTCGATGGGCGGGACCGCCGCGTTGACGTTCGCCGCATTGCATCCCGATCACGTGGATGGCGTCATCTCGATGAACGGCACGGCGAATCTGGTCGAGTACGACCAGTTTCAGGACGCGATCGCGGCCTCCTTTGGCGGCTCCAAGCAGGAGAAGCCGGACGAGTACCGCCAGCGGTCGGCCGAGTTGAATGCCATGCGACTGACGATGCCGATCGCCATGACGACCGGCGGCCAAGACCGGCTCGTTCCGCCCGACAGCGTGCTTCGTCTGGCCGACGTCTTGAAGAAACAGAATCGCCGAGTGCGGTCGATTCACCGACCGGACGGTGGCCACGACACGAAGTACGCCGACGCGATGGTCGCGTTCGAGTTCGTCTTCGCGCAACTCGCGGCCACGTCGCCGCTGCTCGAATTCGGTGAGTCTCCGAAGACGATCGTTTGTCTCGGCGACAGCGTGACGGGAGTCTACTACCACACGGGCGGGCGGCGGGCGTATCCGGAGATGCTGGAGATCGCGATTCGCAAGGCCGTGCCGGCGGCCAACGTGAAGGTCATCAACGCCGGCATCAGCGGACATTCGACGACCGAGGGCTTGGCCCGGCTGGACCGCGACGTCCTGCAACACAAGCCCGATCTGGTCACGATCAGCTTCGGCCTGAACGACATGACGCGCCTGTCGGAGGAACAATTCGGCAAGAACCTGGAAACGCTCGTCGCACGGTGTCGGGAGGCCAACGCTCCAGTCGTGCTGTGTACTCCGAACGCCGTCATCACCACGGGCGGGCGGCCGGTGGAAAAGCTCGTCCGTTACTGCGAGAAGATTCGCGAGACGGGTCGCGCCTTGAAGGTCCCCATCTGCGATCAGTTCGCGGCGGGCGAGGCGTTTCGCGCGCGGGATGCCTGGTCATGGCGACTGACACTCAGCGACGAGATCCATCCGAACATGGACGGCCACAAGCTGATGGCCCAGGAACTCTGCGACACGATCACCGGTAAAAAAATCTCGCTGGCGGATGCCGGTCCGCCGCAGAATTTTCTCACCAGGACGACCGAGCTGCTGAAGCAGGGGAAGCCGGTGAAGGTGCTCGCGATGCCGCCATTCGACGCGCTCGTCGGCCCCTCGCTCAAACGGCTTCATCCGCAGGCGACCATCGAAGTCACCCCGTGGCCGACGGAAGGCAAGTCACTCGTCGAACTGGAGCAGGCGGCGAACAAGCTCGTGCGACCGCTGAAGCCCGATCTCGTCATTCTCGCCGTCCCCGCGACTGCCGCCGCGACGGACGACGAGCAGTTCGTCCGCTCGTACTCGTGGATCATGAACTGGTCACTCAGCTTCGGCCACCAGGAATGGGACTGCGTCGTCGTCCATCCGTCCGTCGTCACGCCCGATGCCGCCGTGCCGCGTGGAGACCTCATCCGCCAACTCGTCAACGCCCAGGATCTGCCGCTGATCGACCGCCAGATAGAGGACCGTTCGTCGGCCGAATCGCTCTTCAACAACGCCGTGAAGTAGCGACCCCTTCTTCATTATTGCGGCGTCGTTTCGATGTAATGCTCCAATTCCATCCAAGCAACAGCAACTTGCTTTTGCTCGTCGATGTCACAGCCGAATCGCTCGATGTTCTGTCGAATGAAACGCGACAGTTCAATCACCTGAGGTGCAAGCTGTCTTACGTAATTGTCTCTCTCAAACTGCCGCTGGATACAACGGGAGAAATCCAGTGCTCCATAATCGCAACCGATAAAAGCACCGCGGAGATCGGCGTCCTCATCGTGTTCAACGGGCACGTTACGGAGATGGCCATCGATGGCAGGGAAGTAAAACACGAAAGCCTTTCCACCCATCGATTCAAACGCCTCGCAATAAATGTCTGCACGCTCGCGCAGCTTCTGCTCCGCATCTTTGATCGTCAGATTACCGAAGTTGGCCCATGCCCAGCGCGCATCAGGATCCCGGCCAGTCGGATCAAAGTCCTTCTCTGTCGGAAAAACCGGTTCGTCATTTTCGTTCGTGAGATTGTTCGGCATCGCGTCTATTTCTTTTTCTTCTTGCCGGTGAGGTCGTCGAGGGATTCTTCGGCCTTTAGTTTTTTGGTGGTGGTGACGGCGAGTTTCTGGGTGAGGAATTTGTTGCCCGATTTGACGCCGGTTACGGTGGCTGACTGGCCCTCTTCCAACTTGGTGGGGTCGGAGACGACGACGCTCACCGTGTGTTTCGGTTCGACGAGGACCGTGAGCGTGGCCTTGCCCGCCTGACGGAGTTCCAGGTGGGCGTACTTTTCGTCCTTGGCGGGCGGAGTGTGTTTGACGATTTCGCCGCTGACGATGTGGCGGGTGACGCTCTGGCCGGGTTGAGCGGGGGGCTTGATGGCCGAGGCGGGGGGAAGCTTGCCCGTCGTTTGCGGGAAGACTTCGAAGCTGCTGCCGAAGAGTTTCTTGTTGGTCTCGACGGCCTCGATCTTCACGAACAGGCCGGGGGCGAGAAAGCCGTCATCGCCGCCGGACGAGATTTCGACCGCGACCTTCGCCGCCAGGTCGAACGACTGTTCGTCGGTCTCGCCCTTGACGGTGACCGTCGTGGTTTTTCCCTTGCGCTCGATGCGCGTGATTTCTCCGGTGAATGTCGACGGCTCCCTGCCGGCTTGAGCCCAGACGCGGGGCAGGCTCGCCGACGACAGAATGACGGCACACAGACAGGCTCGGGTGATAGACCGCATGGCAGCTTCCTTGGAAAGAGACTGGCAGAACGATGAGGGCAGAACGATAGAGGCAGACGGATGAAGACAGGAGGATGAAGGATGAAGGATGAAGGATGAAGGATGAAGGATGGAAAGCTAAGAGCAAACACTGCGGTACAGCGTCATTCCTCATCCCTCGCCCCTCCCCCCTCATCCTTTCTCACTGTTGGCTGTCTCCGAGGACTTCGAACAGGCTGTGTCGGGCGTCGGTCCAGTTGAGCGGATGGCCGAGATTTTCCCGCTTGGCTCGACCCAGGGGGCCCTCTTCGAGGCTTGCGGCGGTGGGAGACAGCAGGATCCACATTGAGGCCACCGTGAACAATTCCGGATCATCGTGACGTTCGGCGATCCCCAGCACGGACCAGCCGAGCCGCTGCGCGTGTCCCGCCACGACCGGACGCAGATTGAAGTATTGGTTCGACACATGCACCGCGATGATGCCGTCGGGGGCGAGGTGTCGGCGGTAGACCTCGAACGCTTCGGCGGTCAGCAGATGAATCGGAATGGCATCGCTGGAGAAGGCGTCGAGGACCAGGATGTCGTACTGCTGCGGCTCGCGCCGTTCGAGCGCGAGCCGTGCGTCGCCGGGGATCAGATGAGTTTCCGCGGGCGAGTCGCCGAGATACCGAAAGAAATTCGTGGCCAGGTCGCGCACGACCGGGTCGATCTCGTAGAAGTCGTAGACGTCCCCCTTCCGTCCGTACGCGGCGAGCGTTCCGACTCCCAGCCCGACCAGGCCGACTCGACGAGGACTGCCGGCGTGATGCGAACTCAACGCCAACCCCACACCCGATGTCAGCCCGTAGTACGTCGTGGGCAATCCGGCCAGCTTGGGATTGAGAAGTTGCAGGCCGTGGCGAGTCCCTCCGTGAGCCAGCTCGTAGTACGCGGCCGCGGGAGTTTCCTGGCGGTGTCCGATCACCCGCAACACGCCGTAGAAGTTGCGGGAGATGAGGTGGACGTTTCTCAACGTCGCGGTCACATCGATCGTCAGGCCGACCGCGAGGGGGAGGAGGACGCACGTCAGACCGAGCCAGACCCAGGCGTTGCTCACGTGAAACCAACCGCGTCGCGCCTCGCACATCCACGCCACCGGCATCAACAACGCCGCCGCCAGCAACCCGAGATGATGCTCGACGAAGAGCGGGAACAGCGCCGGCGCGATCACCGCCACGAACAGTCCTCCCGCCGCGCCTCCCGCCGACATGATCAGATAGAACTCGGTCAGCGACTGCCCGCGCGGGGATGAGGCACCGCTGACAGAGGGCTTCCAACGGACCAGTTCGCCGTGACAGGCCATGCAGAGGCAAAACAGCGTCCCGAGGTGAACGGCAAATTGAAACGGCAGCGATCCGTAAGAACCCGTTCCGCGCTGCAGGCCGATCACGAAGCCGCTCATGATCAGCAGATAGGCCGAGGCCGCCCCCCACAGCCAGCGGTTCGCCCACGACTCGATCGAGAAGCAGACGATCAGCGAGATCAGGTACAGCGTCAGCGGCACCACCCAGAGGAACGGGATCGGGCTGATATCGACCGACAGTTTGTTGGTCACGGCGGACAGCAGCACCGACGGAACCATCGCCAGTCCGAACCACAACAGACAGACACCTCGCGACGCACCCTCGACCGCCGGCCGGGTCGTCACGACCGGGTCGCGCGCGGCGCGCGTGTGAGCGATCCAACCGCAAGCCACGCACAGCAGGCTGTACCCGACGAAGCCTCCGAACCACAGGCTCACCTGCTGCCCAGCCGCCAGCCAGACATCGACCACGAACGGATACGTCACCAGCCCCAGCAGCGAGCCGAGGTTGGAGAGGGCATACAGCCGATAGGGGGACTCGCCCGGAAAGGCTCTCGCAAACCAGACCTGCAGCAGCGGGCCGGTGGCGCTGAGCAACAGATAGGGAAGCCCCACGTGCCACGTCAGCAGCACCAGGATTTCGCCGGTGGGATCGCCCTCGCCGATCGGCTTCCAGATCGCGGCCGGGAGAACGGGCGAGAAGAGGGCGACGGCCAGCAGCGTCGCTTGAATCAGCCACTGACCGCGCAGGCCGCACCAGCGGACGAGGCCGTGCGCGTACAGGTAGCCGGCAAACAACAGCGACTGAAAGAACAACAGGCAGACGGTCCAGACACTCGGGCTGCCGCCGAACCACGGCAGGACCAGTTTGCTCATCAACGGCTGGATCTGGAACACCAGCGCCGCACCCAGGAAGACGGTGACCGCAAACAGACTCTTCGCGGCGCGAGGCGAAATGGTGGCTGACATGTTGGGGGTGAGTCCGTGTTGGCGAGAGACGGTCGGTCGAGCGAGAGAGTCTACACAAAGTCGGCGATCAGTACCGGTGACCGAGCTCTGCGCGAGCAGGGGGCGGTGAAGTCGTCAATTGGTGGTCGCCTTCCGGTCCCCTCTGGTTTCCTCTGCCATCCGTGCCCCGGCACTGCCAAACGTGCGAAGCCGATCAAAAGGAAAAAAAGCACGGATGGGAGGGCCAGAGCACGGATGAATCATGACAAACGGCGCAAGACAGGACTCGGTGGTTGAAAGACCGTTTCATCAGGCCACCCTCTCCCCGAAGACGGGCGGGAGAGACGGGCGGGAGAGGGGACAAGAAACAGCGGCCACCAATTGACGACTGGCCCTGATCAACGGGGAATTCCCGATCCAATCTGTTGAATCGGCCGGGGGAGTCGCGTTTCTATTGGAGGGGGAATTGTGCGTTGCCCCAGGCGGTCTCGTCTCCTTACGACAGGAGACCTTTCGCCCACAGAACTGGCGAAAATCACGGACCAACGGGACTTTGAGCCATCACGCTTCTTGTCCCAGAGCGGCGGGGCTATCTTGAAGGGCAAACCGGCAACTCTGCCCGGGACGTCATCGATCGAGGAATCCAGCATGTCTCAAGCCATCGTTGATCCCGGCGAACTCAGACGGTTCGCGGGGATGCTGCGCGAGTTCAACACCGATCTGCAAGCGCGACTGGGCACCGTCTCGGGGCAGCTCAATTCGCTCAACCAAACCTGGCGCGACCAGGAACACATCAAGTTTGCCGAGGAGTTCACTCAGCATCTGAAACTGCTCAGCCGGTTCGTCGAAGCCAACGAACGCCACGTCCCGTATCTGCTCCGCAAGGCGGAGCGGATTGAAGAATATATGAATCAGAGGTAGTGAAGCGGGACAAGGGGAACGGGGGACAAGGGGAGTGGGGGATCAGAAAGACGCTATCTCCTCATCCCCCATTCCCCTTGTCTCCCTGTCCCCCACTCCTGTCGCCAATTCATCACCACATAGGCCCACCATGCCCGCCCCCGGCAACGCCAACGTGCAATCACTCGACGCCCTGCGGGATCTGCGTCTGGCGTTGGTCTTGTTTCAGGAGAAGGCGGTCTCGGCGATGGGGAGCTTGCGGACGAAGATCGATCGGACGCGCGCGTGGCTCGAACAGGATCGGCCGTTGTATTGGCGGGACCAGGAGCGGCGGGCCTATGACGGCGTGGCCACGGCGCGCGTCGCGTATGACACGCGCCGCCTGCAGACGGTCGGCGGCCGGCATCCCGAGTGCATCGAAGAGAAGATTGCCCTGCAGCGGGCGCGGGCGCGACTTGAGTTCTGTCAGCAGAAGGTGGACCTCGTTCGGCGCGTGAATGTGGAGATGGGTCAGCAGTCCGACGATTACCGGGGCCGCTCGGGACCGCTGCAACGAAGCCTCGACGAAGACATTCCGAATGTGCTGGCGATGCTGTCGCGAATGATCGACGCGATCGAGGCGTATGCCGCGGTCGGCGTCCTGCCGGACGATTCGGCCACCGTCCGGTTGAGCGCCGGTGCTTCGGAGCCGACATCGGAAGCCATCGTGGTGACGGGAGCACCGAAGGGAAATGCAGACTCGTCGAACGAGACTGCGCAACCGGCAGAGGGGATTGGCGAGTGACAGATGCTTACCAGCCCGACGCGCAAGCGAGGGGTGAGCGTTGATACGCGTCCACCCCTCGCTTGGGCGTCCACCCCTCGCTTGCGCGTCGGGCTGCTGAACAGGGAAACAAGATCATGGCCATGGGCAGTTTGATTGACGGGTCGGGGCAACTGAAGGCGGCGGCCGACCAGCTCGAGGAAACGTGGGCGGCCGCGCGCGAGGTGTGGCGCGATGCCGTCAGTCGCAGCTTGGAAGAAGAGCATCTCGAACCGCTCTTCGCGCAGGTACGAGCGACGCTCGACGCGATCGC
>JANODP010000229.1:0-34059 GCA_031412755.1 Schlesneria sp.
GATCCAGCCGCGTACCACATTCGCCCCTAACCCCTCTCCCCAAAGGGGCGAGGGGGACAAGAGTCAAGATCCCGCGAAACGACCACCAATTGACGAGTACACTCCACAGTCTCTCGCGCCATCGAGTCCCCATGACACCCCCACCGACCGAAGACCGATTGATCCGCCTCGAAACGGCGCTGGCTCACACCCAGCACGACCTGGAACAGATGCACCAGGTGCTGCTCGGTCTGCATGCCGAGTTGAAGTCGTACCGGCAGGAGATTGCACGGCTGGAGCGGCGCGTGGTCTCGCTGGGCGAACCGCCGGAAATTCGCGATCCGGGTGAGGAGCAGCCGCCGCATTATTGAGGACTGCGCGCCGGGGAATCCGGTGCCGCATCGGCAGTTCTCGCCAGAGACCGGCCGGGACAAGTGCCATTCGCTGCGAAGTGAGTCGCGGATTGGTAGATTCTCTGCGGGCGGTCTTGTCGCCGTTTTCTTCAGTCACTATCACCCGGTCTCCCCCGTTTTCTCATGACAGATTTCCGGCAGTTTGATGGCGCAGCCGTGGGGCGCGTGGGCCGGGCGGTTCTGATCGCCTGGGCCATGTTTCTCGTGGCAGGCTTTGCGTTGGCCCGGTCGCTGGAACCGGACTCGCGCGGGTTTGGAACGCACCAGCAAATGGGCCTGCCCGAATGTTCCTTTCGCGTTTTGTTCTCGCGGTCGTGTCCGGGTTGCGGGATGACGACCAGTTTTTCGCACTTCGTTCGCGGCGAGTTCGCGGCGGCGGCCCGAGCCAATGAAACGGGACTGCTGCTGGCGATCCTCTCCGCGATCATGATTCCGTGGAGTTTGTCGAGCGCGGCGCGGGGCCGCCTGTGGTTTGTCGAAGATCCCCTGCGGGTGCTCGCCGGATTGACGATTGTTCTCGGCGGGATCGCGGTGGCGCTGTGGGTGTGGCGGCAGTGGCTGGTGGCGTGAGAGTGACGGGGCGGCAGGCTCCGGTGACCTTAGGCGAAGGATCGCCGTCATGGTTGAGACGACTACCAATTTATCGCGGCGGCTGTGGCTGAGGACCGCCGGGTGTGTGATTTGCGGCGCTGCACTCTGCGTGTTGCCCGGCTGTTCGCTCGGCGTCATGTTCAGCAAAATGTTGACCGGCGACCCGATGATTCCGGCCGAGTTCAAATCGCGGACTCGCGTGGATCTCGCCAAGGGAAAGCACACCGTGCTCGTCGTTTGCACGACTCCCACGTCGGTGGAGTCGGAACTGGCGACGTTGAAGTTCGATCTGATCGACGGCGTCTCCCGCCGCATGAAGCTCAACGGAGTGAAGGTGATCAACCCGGATCTCGTGGCGACTTGGATTGACGAACACGGCGATGCCGGCCCGAACCCCTCCGACCTGGCCCGCGACTTTGAGGTGGACTACATCATCCAGATCGACGTGGAGTCGTTTGGCCTGCGCGAGCCGAGCAGCCCCAAGTTGCTGCGCGGCCAGTCGTCGGGATTCGTGCGCGTCTTCAAGGTCGAAGAGGCCGGCCCGCAGCGCATCGCCCACAACGTCTACAGCAACGAGTTCGCCTCGAGCTATCCGACACATCAGCCGATTTCGGAACAGGGGCGGACGGCACTCACCTTCCAGAAAGATTATGTCGATCGCGTGTGCGATCAGTTGGCTAAAAAGTTCTACGACCATCGACCCGGGACGGAGTTCTGAGTCGAAAGGTTGATGGTCGAAGGTTGAAGGTTGAAGGACGGAGAAGACATTCCTGTTCTGACCCTCAACCATCAACCATCAACCATCAACCATCAACCCTCAACCATCAACTTTCGACCCTCCCCCTTCAGCAGCGAATCACGGAAGGCGTTCACATGCGTATCGACTCCATATTCCAACGATTCACTCGGCGGGGGCAACTCGTCCTGGCGGCCCTGCTGATTTGTGCGTCGCTCAGCGGCTGCAGCTACGTGCTGCTGCTGGGGTATCTGATCGGCGGGCCCCCCTCCGTGGAACCCGATTTTGATGCCCAGACGAAGGAGTCGATGACCGACAAGGACGTGACGGTGGCCGTCGTCTGCTTCGCGCCCAACGAGGTGCTCTACGGCTTCGAGAACGTCCATCATGAACTGGCCAAGTACGTCACGTATCGGCTCGCCCAGCACAAGATCAACATCGTGCCCCACGACTACGTGAAGGCCTGGCTGGAAGAGAACCGGGACTGGGACAAGCCCGAAGAAATCGGTGCCGCGTTCAAGGCGACCTATGTGGTCTACATCGACCTCAACAAGTTCTCGCTGTACGAAGAGGGAAGCGCGAGCCTGTACCGGGGACAGGCCGAGGCCATCGTCAGCGTCTGGAAGATGGACGACAGCGGTGAAGCCGAGAAGATCTTCAGCGCCGAGAAAATCTCGAGGTATCCCGCCCAGCAACCCGTCAGCACCTCGGAAGAGTCATTCTCCAACTTCAAAGCACGCTACCTGACGCGACTCAGCGAGCAAATCGGCCGATTCTTCTACGAGTATTACATCTCGGACGAGATCGCCGGTGACAGTTGAGTGATCGTTGAAGAAGCCGCCGCACTGACAAGCGCGCGCTCAATCGCTCCCCCAGTCAACGAAACGGGGACGAATCGATGGCGATTCGTCCCCGTCTCGTTGACGTCTGCATTTCAACCGCCTACTTGGCAGTTGCCGTCGGCAGGGATTCGGCCGCTGTCGCCGGCTCCGCCGCTTCAGAAGCCGGTGTCGAAGTGGCCGCTGGTTTCGCGTTGTTCTTTCTGGACAGCTCACCCACTAATTTCCAGCTTCGGAGTTGCCGCCACGAGCGATAGACCTCGATGGCACTCAGCAACAGCGCCAGTGAGCAGGCCCCCCCCTTCCAAATCTGAGGTGACATTCCCACGAGTGGTGCACCGAGGAATGCGGCGGTCGCCAGTGCCGACACACCCAGCAGCATCGACTTGGCAACCACCGCCGACAACAGGTTCTTGGTCGTGTGTCGAGCCAGTGCGGATCGCGCCGACAAATGGGCCACCTGACGGAACGAATGCAAGTCCTCACGCGCGGCCTGGCGGTCCTGCTTGTGCTTCGGTTCGGCCGTGAGGTGCGAGCGATCGGCAGGGTCGAACGGGGTGTCCGCGACCGTCGATGCGCTGTTCGAGACATCGGTCTGGCGTGAAGCCGCGGTTGCGGCCGCGGCGGCCGCGGCGAGCGACTTCACTTCGCCGGCCGAGACCTCGGTACCGCGCGTGCGGGAGAGAAGCTTGGCCATGCAGGCCTCGATCGAATCCTCGGCCTCGATTTCATTTTCAGGTCCGCTCGTCGTTTCAGAACCCGCTGTGTTCGTCGGTGAGACCGAACGGCTCGAATCCGTCGTCTCGCTGTCAGAGTGTGACGTCGCACCGGAGTCGGGCTCGTTGTTCGAATCGACCTCGGGCCGCGATTCACTCGCACAGGCAATGCCTGTCGGAATGAGTGTCAGTTCCATGACATCGTGGTCAGCAGGGCAATCCCGGTCTGCGGACCCGTCCTCGTCCTGGGCGGAAGCCTCCTCCGATTCCGCGGTCTCGTGGCGCGGGACAGTTGTTTGAGCGGGCAGATCGAACATCTGCGCCAACTGGGCCCGCAGACTGGAAAGCGGGTCGGTCGAATCGATCTGCGCGGGTGAAGACGGATGGGGCACATCCGGGGACCACGTCGCAGCCCTGTCGACGGTCTGGCTGAACAGGCCCGATGCGGCGTCATTCGACATATCGCCCAGGATGCGATGATCCTCGCTGACCGTGACGGCAGCCGCATCGGAGGCACTCCACCAGTTTGGAAAGACGGCGACAGCGTCCGCGGTCGGGGAGACCTCATGAGTCGGCAGGGGAACGCCAAATCGCTGATTGACATCGGCCAGCGTTTCATCGACGGTCAGGAAGTCGTCCGTCATGACTGTGGCGGTCGAACCGACTGTCTCCAACGGGTTGACCACGTCGGGAGTCACGGCGTTGAGTGACTGGCTCCACACGGCGACAGAGCCGTCCTCCGATGAGTCACTGAAACTGGTGCTGGCCGCGAATCGAGCGAGGTCGTCGATCGCGGCCACGGCCTCCAGTGGCTGCGCGACGTTCGGGGTGGCGGCCGAGGCGCTCATCATCAAGTTGGAACTGGCCACGAACGCCGACGGAACCGGCTGCTGCGAATGCGCCGAGACCGACGTGTCGTAGAGCGTGTTGTCTTCCCAGAAGCGATGGCTGGCGGCGGCGGGAGCCGTCACGCGCGAAGCGGTGCCGATCTCGGGCACATCCCGATCACCTCGAACGATGTCGCTGAGCGAGAATTCGGTTTCGGTGGCCGTTCGACGCGGCTCGTCGTCTCGTGATTCCATCACTTGCGGAACGTCGCACGTGGCCGGGATGGCAGGCGTCAACGGCAGAACATCGACCGGACTCGAAGCGACAACCGCGTCTTCGGTCGCGTTGTCCTCGAATGACGACTCGTGGCTCCAGTTGTCTGGAATCGGAGGTGGAGTGTGGATGTTCCGGTACGGTTCGATGAGCCAGTCGAGCGACGCGGACGGCAGTGTGGTCGCGCTGTTCGCAACCTCGGTTGAGACGGAAGGCTCGGACTCACGAGTCTGTTTCCGCTCGGCCAGACCAGCCTCGGCCTGCTGAAGCCGCTCGCGCAGCCGGACCAATTCGGCTCGATCGGCGGCGACGGCCGCCAACTGCGAGTCGAAACCGTCTCGTTCGGACGCGAAGGCCATTCGCTCCGCTTCGACGGCGCGACGCAGTTCATCCACCTCCCGTTGTTGAACCTGAATCCGGACGTGGTCCAGATCGAGTTGTTCGCGCAGCTCGACATGTTCGCGCAGCTCCAAACCTCGGCGCAGGACCTCGGTCGAACGCGCGGCGAGAAACTCCGAGCGATCTTGCTCGAACTGCTGCCGCAGACCGAGCAATTCTTCCTGCGTGACGGACAACGCCCGGCGTTCGGCGGCGACCCGGGCTTCGCGTTCCTGCACGGCGACCAGATGCTGTTGTCGTTCGGTGTCGAATTCGGCACGCAGCGATTGCAGCGCGGCGCGGTCGGTCGTCAGTTGCACGCGCTCGGCGGCGTGGACGCGGCGGTCACGCTCATGCTCGGCCTGAAGGCGTTGAAGTTCGGATCGCTCACCGGCCAAATGATCGGCTTCGGCCAGGAGTGCGGTCCGCCGCTGTTCCATCGACTGAAGTTGACCGTTCAGTTCGCCCGACGTGCGGCGATAGGCGGTGTCCCATTCCCGCCACAGGGCTCTGTGGCGAGCGTACTCGTCGTCGAGTTCTTTGCGCGTGACTTCGGCCGCCGCGCTGAGTTGCTCGTATTCGAGGGTCAACCGAGCCTGACTTCGCTCGATCTCGGCTTCGCGTTCCGCCACGCGGGCGACCCGCTCGTGAAGCTGCTGCGACTGATGGACGAGTTCATCGGCGCGCTGCTGCAGCTCGTCCTGCCGCAAGACGAGCTGGCGACGCTCGGCCACCGAAACCTCGGCCTGCGACGCGACATCCTCCGTCGCCGTGGATCGCACGCTGACCGGACGTTGAAGCTCGGCCAGCTTCTGTTCGATTTCGTCCAGCCGGAGATCCAGCGTCGCCGTCGGAGTGGGCGTTTTTGGGGGAGTGTCGTGGTTGCGAGCCGGCTTGACCGTCGGTCCGTCCGCCGACGGAGCGGGCCGCACCACGGCGGGCGACTGCGGCACGACATGGCCCGATGGTGCGGGCTTCGTCGTCATCCCGTCTTCAACGGCGTTTGGCAACTCGAACGGTGTCGCGACCGCGGAACCAACGAATTCGTTCGAAACCGAATCGAGCACCGGTGGCATCGCGCATGGAACCGATGTGATCTGAGCGGACTGCGAAGTTTGCTTGATGCCTTCTGCCGATGAGGTCGGCTTAACGGGACGCTCCACAAACGTGGTGACGTTGTGCCTGGTGCCGTCATCAAACGATTGTTCGTTCGCCGCGGCGATGGCCGCCAGTTCGTCCGAATCTGCGGCGCGAACCCGAAAGGTCAGCGGGCCGATGCTCAGTCGGTCTCCCGGCCGCAATGCCATCTCCGACACGGGTCCTTCATTGACCCACGTTCGCGGGTCGAGAGCCTTCACAACCGTGCGATGTTCGCTCACCACGATCATCGCGTGGCGCGGTTCCACACCGTCGGCCCGGACCCGCACCGCACAGTCGGGCGCTGTGCCAAGCAGGTGCTTTCCCCAACCGAGCAGGATGGTGGCGAGGTCGCAGTACGGTGGTGGGTCGAGCACCAACGGCGTGGCGAACTTGGTGTACGACGGACTGCGGAGGGGTGACTTCGCAAACGTGGTTTTCATGCCGAGAACTTCCTGTGAGCGTCGCGGGGGGCGCGGCGAGCATTGGCTGCGTCCCTCCCTCTCGCCCAGAGCGGCGATGAGCAGGCGCAACGAGACTCATCTAGGCATATACTTCGCAAAATCAACACGGTCAAAATCGGACCGCACGATGGCGTTGACATTTGACAACACGCCGACCCGCTCGACGGAGCCCGCCCGATAACTCCCCGCGTGCCGGTTGTGACGACGCTCGCAACGGCAGCGATCGTGGCGGGAATGCCGGTCGGTCACGGCCAGAGTCGCTCACAGCCAGAGCTTGATCCGGTCTCGCAACTGGGGCGGGAATCGCCGCAGCACCGCCTTCTCGATCTGGTGAGTCGGATAGCGCGCGCTGAAGTGCATCGCGATGATCAACTCGTTCTTGAACCGGTCGGCTCGTTCGAGAAAGTCTTCCAGATGCAGGTGACCGTATTTGTGAATCTTCTCCCGGCGGTGGTCCGGCCGAAAGAACGTCAGCTCGGTGATGAGGATTTTGGCCGCAAACGCCGGTGGGTAATCGTCCAACCCCTTCGGCGACGTGTCGCCCGTGTAACACACGAGCGGCGTGCGCAGCTCGTGCGTCACCTCCGTCCCGCCCAGTCGCAGATCGCGAATCTGATCGCTGGTCAGAGCCTGATAATCGGGCTTCAGTTTCCGCCGCCGCTGCCAGACGAGATATCCCACCGAGGGAACCGTATGCGTCGTGGGGAACGCCGTGACGACGTGCTCGCGCGACAGTTCAATTTCCTGCCCCGGCTCGACGCCAATCAGGTTGCAGAGCATGCGGCCCCGGTCCAGCTTCTGCCATGACTTGAGCATCCGGTCGACGGGTTCGACGACTTCGGCGGGGATGTAAACCGTCGGAGGCTCCATTTTCATCATCCGCCGCCGCGCGACGAACACCGGCAGCGCGGCCATGTGGTCGAGATGGGCATGCGTGATGAAGACCGTCGGCGTTCCGATGAAGTCCCACGGACTGCCGCCCAGATCAAAGCCCAGCTTCAATTCGGGAATCCGCCAATAACTTTGCACGGCCGCGCGCGAATAACCCTCAATCGTCAGATCGCCGTGCTTGTGGGAGAGGACTGGAAGATTGTCGAGCATTTTTTCTTGCCGGTTGGAAAAGGATGAAGGATGAGCGATGAAGGATCGGGGGCGGAGGTGTTCTCTCCTTAACTTTCATCTTTCATCCCGCATCCTTCACACCTTGACCGGCTTGCCCGTGGCGATGCTCTTGGCCTCGGCATGACACAGCTTGAGTGCGTCGCGAGCCAACTCGGCGGACAACAGCCTCGGAACCTCGCCGGTCCTCACGGCATCGACCGCCGTCTGCAACTCGGCAGTGAACGCCGAGCACCATTCGCCGCCCCCCTTCAACTTCGGCTGCTTGGCCTTGCCCCCCTCGATCACCGTCAGCGGACGATCCGGACACCACTCGCCGCCAACCGTCCCGGCGCTGTACATCAGCGTGGCCTTTTCGAGAAAGATCTCGAAGCCGTGGCCAAACGCCAGTCCCTCCGCGGCGATTCCGCCACTGACGGCACTCACCGCCACGGAGGCATCGTCATAGAGGTACTGAGTGTGAACATGGTTCACGAATCCCTCTTCCAAAATCCCACGCGAGAAAACTTGCTGAGGTACTCCGCAGACCAGGCTGATGAAGTGATTGTCGTGAATGTGCAGGTCGATCCCCCAGCCGCCCAGTTTGCGAAAGTCGGACATGTCGCCCGACCACTTTGGCGGCGAGATGACCCGACGGAAATGAGCCGCTCGCAACTTGCCGTACCTGCCTGACGCGATCGCCTCGGCCGCAAATTTGAACTCGGGAAAGAACGGGAGCACCTGCGCGACCATCAGAATCCGGCCCGTCTTCTGAGCGGTGGCAACCATCCGGTCTGCCGCCTTCGGATCGATGGCAATCGGCTTCTCGACCAGGACGTGCTTGCCGGCCTCGAGTGCCATGATCACGGCGTCTTCATGCCGGTCGTTGGGGAGGCAGATGTCCACCAGATCAACTTCCGGATCAGCGAGCAGCTCCTTGAAATTGTCGTAGGCCGCGATCTTGGTTAGGTCCAGCACGGGACCGCGCGGGCCGAAGTTCCCCTGAATCGAGGTCCAATCCCCGATCAGCTTCTCCAAACTTCGTGAGCAGATTGTGGTGACGGCCGCGCCCTTCAGCTTCGACCCCGAGATCTTCCCCTTCCCCGAAATCTTGGTCGCCCCCGCGAAGTGAGCCCAACCCATGAATCCGATCCCAGCGATACCAATTCTCACCATATTCCAAGACTCCCCTTACCGCCGGTCCAACTTGGTACCCGACCGACACCAAACACGGCGGCCTAGCATCCAGTCGACCGGCTGGAGAATCAAGTCAGCAAGGGACTTTCGACGTTTCGTATTTTCAGGACGCCCGAATTCGACGTGCGCGTTGACGACCAGCTCACGATAGCTGCCCGGAAACCGCGCACACTCGAGGTGCCTGTTTTTCAGGCAGGTAGCAACAGTCGCGATTCCTGCCTAAATGGCCGATTTCATGATCTCGGCTTGTTGCCGCATCAACAGATCGCTGAATGTGCCGCATGCTACGCGGCGTTAAGAAATCTGACACTTTGACATTTTGCACTGGATTTTCTGCGTATGCGGTTGTTATCTTCCTGACCACATCTTCCGGTTGACGACACTGTACAGAGGCTGTTCATGCGGCGTCTTGCCTTGTGAACGGGTTTGCCGAGTGGCGACGACAACTGGAATGGTGGGTCAAGTATGGCGGTTGACTGGGCTGGTCGGCCGCTCACAAAACAGGGATGGTTATTGGACCAAGAAAGGGGTAGTCGAATGCTCGTGCTCTCTCGAAAGCCCGGTGAGAAGATTTTGATCGGCGACAACGTGTCCGTGACGATCGTCCGCATCGGTCCCAATACGGTTCGTATCGGCATCGAAGCCCCGCGGAACATGAACATCGTTCGCGAAGAACTTTGTGAGCCTGCCGGTTCGTGCGAGAGCCCTCTCGACAGCCGGCTGGGAGACGACGATCTGCTCTAGTCGGACGTCAGCCCGGACGAGTCTCGCAGACCAACACAACAAAAACGGTGGCGGCCCATTTGCCTGGGCGGTCACCGTTTTTCTTTTGGTCTGCCACCGACATCTGTTGCCTGATTGTGAGGCTGATGTTTGACTCGGCCCTTGAGGCAGCGTTTCCGCGTCGCATAGAATCCATCAAAACGAACAACTTCGTTCGCGCGGATCGAATGGGATTGGCTCGGCGTGTGACCTCGTGATCGGCGGTCGCCGCAAACCGGACGTTCTGACCTGGAGAATCGACTCATGCTCAATCTGACTGGACGAGGGACGGCCCACACGTGCGACGGCATTACGCGGAGAGACTTCATGCAGGTGGGGTCGCTGGGGGCCATGGGTCTCACGCTGGCGGACCTTGCCGCGATGGAGGCCCGCGCGGCGGAAGCTGGCAAGAAACCCGGGAAGGACGATCGAGCCTGCATCATGATCTTCAACCTCGGTGCGCCGAGTCAGCTCGACACATTTGACCCCAAGCCCGAGGCGCCGCTCGAAATTCGAGGCCCCTTCCAGTCGATCGCGACCAAGTCACCCGAGCTTCGGATCAGCGAGATCTTTCCGAAGCACGCGGCTCTCGCCGACCACATCTCATTCGTGCGAAGCTGCAATCACGGCGCACCGGCCGTTCATGATGCCGGCTGGCAGATGATGCAGACCGGGCGGTTCTTCACCGGCGGGGTGAACACCCCTCACGCGGGAAGCGTTGCGGCGTACTTGATGGGTCGCAAGACGGACCTGCCACCGTTTGTCGTCCTGCCGGAACTGATGGGGTCGGGCGGCGGCGGCCTCCCCAATGGTCAGGCAGGCGGGTTCCTCGGCAAGGCTCACGATCCGTTCGTCCTCAACGCCGATCCTTCCAAGCCCGACTTCGTGGTTCCCGACTTACTGCCTCCCAAGCAGATCGGCGAGGCACGTCTCGACCGACGCCGCAAGCTGCGCGATGTCGTCGATGGAACGGTCGCGGGGTTCGAGAAAAGCGAGAACGCGCAACTTCTCGACAGCAGCTTCCAGTCGGCCTTCCGCATCATCACCAGTACTCAGGCTCGCGAGGCGTTCGACCTCACGAAGGAACCGATGGCCGTGCGCGAGCGTTACGGAATGAACCGATTCGGCCAGTGCTGCCTACTCGCGCGGCGGTTGGTTGAGGCGGGTGTTCGGTTCGTCACGATCAACACGTTCCTGACCGTGTTCAATGAAGTGACGTGGGACATCCACGGCACGTTGCCGTTCACGTCGATCGAAGGGATGAAGAACATCGTCGCGCCGATGTACGACCAGGCATACAGCGCCCTCATCGAAGACCTCGTCCAGCGGGGTCTGCTCGGCAACACGCTGGTCTGCAACCTGTCCGAGTTCGGCCGCACGCCGCGAGTCAACCCGGCCGGCGGACGCGATCACTGGCCGCAGTGCTGGACGGTCTACTTCGCGGGTGGCGGCGTGAAGGGCGGCCGCTCCATCGGCCGCAGCGATCCGGTCGGAGGCTATCCGGCAGAACGTCCGGTCACGCCGCCCGAAATCGTGGCGACCATCTTCCACAGCCTCGGCTTCAACGTGGAGGACCATCTCCCCGGTCCCGCCGGACGCCCGTTCCCGCTGGCCGACTTCGGAACGAAGCCGATTACGGAACTGTTTGCCTGAGTCTCGTCTCGATCTGCCAACTCCATACAGAAGCCCACGGGATGCACTCGTGGGCTTCTGATGTCCTGCGACTCTCTGACGAGGAACATTCTCGATGTCTCTCCGCGCGATTTCCCTGACGATCATCACACTCAGCCTGACAACGACGCTGGTTCGAGCAGCCGACTCGCTCATTGTGCTGCCTCGCGAAGTGAAGCTGACCGGGCCGGAGGCTCGGCAATCGCTGCTGGTTGAGATGGCCGATGGGCCACTCGTCACGGGGCCGGTGCGAGACGGGCTTTCGTTCGTGTCTGAGGACGAGCGAGTGGCGAAGATCGTCGAGGGGCGAGTTGTTCCGGTGGGAAACGGCTCGACGACAATCAAGGTTTCGGCGAACGGGCAGACGGCGACGACGAAGGTGATCGTCGAGAAGTTTGACGTCGCTCATCAGTGGAGCTTTCGCAATCACGTGCAGTCGGTGCTGTCGAAGACGGGATGCAACGGCGGCGCGTGTCATGGAGCGGCCGCCGGGAAGAGCGGCTTCAAGCTGTCGCTGCGAGGATACGATCCCGAGGCGGACTTCTTCGCGATCACCCGGCAATCGCGTGGACGGCGCGTAGTGCCTCACGATCCGGGTCGCAGCCTGGTCCTCACCAAGCCGACGGGAGCCATTCCGCACAAGGGCGGGCTGCGGTTCACGGAAGACTCGCATGAGTACCGCGTCGTCTCCGAATGGATCGCGCAGGGACAGGTCGCTCCGGCGGCGGACGATGCCCGGATCAAGCGGCTCGAAATTCTGCCGGAAGCCTCGCGGTTGAAGGCGGGCGTCGAACAGTCGATGGTCGTGCTCGCCCATTTCAGCGACGGCCATGTAGAAGATGTCACGCGCTGGGCCAAGTACACCTCGACCAACCACACGGTCTGTTCGGTCGACGATCGGGGGTTGGTGAAGGTTCTGGGGAGTGGCGAGGGAGCCATCGTCGCGTGGTATCTCGCACAGAACACGACGGCGACCGTGACGGTTCCGTATTCTCAGCCCGTCTCGCCCGAGACATTTGCCCAGGCGATGCGGGCCAACTTCATTGACGATCTCGTGCTGGAGAAGCTGGTCGCGCTCAACATGCCGCCGTCGCCCAGGTCAGACGACAGCGAGTTTCTGCGGCGAGTCTTCCTCGACACGATTGGCCTGCTGCCGACCGTGGACGAAACGAAAGCCTTCCTCGCCGACACCGATCCCGACAAGCGGGCCAAGCTGATCGAGCAGCTTTTGTCTCGCCCCGAGTTTGTCGATTACTGGGCCTAACAGTGGTCCGACGTGCTGCTGCTGTCGGGGAGCCGGCTGCGGCCCGAGGCGTTGAAGTCGTACTACAAATGGATTCGCGATCGCGTCGCCGAGAACGCGCCGTGGGATGAGTTCGCCCGCGGGATCGTCCTCGCCAAGGGGAGCACGATCGAAAACGGGGCGGCCAACTTCTACGCGCTGCATCAGGACCCGCAGGACATGGTTGAGACCGTCGCGATGGCCTTCATGGGGACGTCGGTTCAATGTGCCCACTGCCACGATCACCCGAACGAGAAGTGGACCAACGACGACTACTACGGCATGGTCAGCCTGTTCGCCCGCGTGCGCGGCAAGGGCTGGGGGGGCGACTTCCGCAGCGGAGACGGCAACCGCACGATCTTCCTCGCGGATCGGGGCGAGGTCTTGCAGCCCCGCACCGCGCGGCCTCAACCGCCGAAGCCGCTCGATGGGGAGGCGATTTCGTTCGACGATCCGGCCGACCGGCGCGAGCATCTCGCCAAGTGGCTCACCTCGCCGCAGAACCCGTACTTCGCGAAGGCCATCGTCAATCGAGTCTGGGCGAACTACATGGGTCGAGGTCTGGTCGAGGCCGTCGATGACATCCGCCTCACCAATCCGGCCAGCAACGACAAGCTGCTCGTTCGGCTGGCCGAGGAACTTGTGCGGAACAAGTACGACCTCAAGAGCCTGATGCGCACGATCCTGCAATCCGAGACGTACCAGCGGTCGCACGCCGTGCTCAAGGAGAACGAAGCCGACCAGCGGTTCTACGCTCACAGTTATCCCAGGCGGCTCAAGGCCGAAGCGCTACTCGACGCGATCTCTCAGGTGACGGCGGTTCCCACGACGTTCAAGGACCAACCGGCGGGGACGCGAGCGATGCAGCTCCCCGATGCCAGCGTGGCCTCGTACTTCCTCGACACGTTCGGCCGTCCCGATCGCATCCTCACCTGCACCTGCGAACGCTCCGACGAACCGACCATGACGCAGGTCTTGCACCTCACCAACGGCAAGACGATTCAGGAGAAGCTGGAGGCCAAGGAGAGCCGCATTGCCAAGTTCATCGAAGCCAGCACCCCCGACGCCGAGATCATCGACACCGCCTACCTGTCCGCCCTCTCGCGCTTCCCCAACGACAGCGAGAAGCAACGGCTACTGAGTCTCCTCACCGAAACCCCCGCCGCCGAAAAACGCCAGGTCATCGAAGACCTCTTCTGGAGCATCCTCACGTCGAAGGAATTCTTGTTCCAGCATTGAGGGGTGAGGCAGGTGCCGTCGAGGCTCTGCGCGACGCACAATGCCGACGACCCTTCGGCAAGCTGTTTCTGTTCATGTCGATTCCCCCCTCGTAAGGAATGTCATCGTGTCCCTCAGTATTCGAAGACTGGTTCTGGTCCTGCTCACGAGTGTTCTCGTCCGGTCGGCCGCGTTCGGTCAGGCTGAGGCCGAGAAACGGACGGATGCGGACAATCAGACGGCGGCTCAGAAGGAGCGGACCGAGGCGCTGCTCCAGTGGACTCGGAAGTTTGCGCAGGACACCCGCATCACCGTGCTGAACAAAGACAGCGCCGCCGCCGAACTGCGGGCCGAGCCGGTGATGCGGTATGTGGATCAGCCGCGCTTCATCGCGGATGGCACGTTGTGGGTGTGGACTCACAACGCACGGCCGGTCGCGATTCAGAAGGTCGAGGTGAATGACACGACGGCGACACCGCTGTGGACGGTTTGCTTTGCCGCGTTGTCGGAAGAGCTGGTCGAAGCGAAGTGGCCGTATGGTCAGACGTTCAAGACCACGAAACCGGGGTGGACGTTCGAGGCGATTCCTGCAGCCGATCCTCCCGCTGAAAAGTCGGCGGCCCGGTCGCTGCAGATGCGTGCCCTGTCGCGTCGATTCTCCGGCAGCGTCTACTCGAGTGTGCAGAACAGCAACATCCCGATGCGTCTGCTCCCCAAGCCGATCTTCGAGTACTCCGATCTCGAGACAAAGCTGCCGCGGGGAGCCATCTTCGGCCTCGCTGACAACGGCACCAACCCGGCGATCTTCATCGTCATCGAAGCGCGTCCCAACAAGGATGGCACCGTCGCATGGCACCACGCTCACTCGCGGATGACGGCCGACACCGGCAAGCTCATGTTCGACGAGGCGACAATCTGGGAATTCGGGCCTGTGAATGTTCCCAACGACCCCACCACGAACTTCGACAATTGGATGTACTACTTCATGCGACGAAACCTCACGACGCTGCGGTGAACGGTCAGTGTCTTAGTGTTGTGGCGGGGTGCCTGTTTGATGCGCCAGTGACGCCCGATCGAGAGGTTTTGATGTCGAATCGCAGCTTCACCGTCGAGAAACAAGGCAAGTACGAGAACGTCGCTCCCGTTGTTCTGAAAGAGATTCTGAACAGACGAATCCAACGGTATTTGAAAAAACGCGGCGAGAAGATTCAGCAGTGCGATCTGTGCCTGAGTGTCCTCTCCTGTGAGATTGATTCGCTGAGCGGACAGGCGTTCCTGAAGACCCGCCTGGAGGGTCGTCTGAACGGGCAAACAATCAATAAGACGTTTCGGCAGAAGCGAGGTACCGGAAGGGCACACAACCTTACCGGCCTTGTGCTTTCCCTGACGGTTGCCAAAGCGGTCAGTGTCACGAGGGATGGCGATCAGAATCCGTTTGGTCACGGTGCCGGGGGCGTGCAACTCGGCGATTGCATCGACGAGTGTGTGGCCTCGATGGAAATCATTCTGGACCGTGCTCTCGGGATCGGCGAATCGAATGCTGCCGAACGATGGAAGATAATTCAGTGGCTGTGTTGGATCGTTCCATCGGCGGTCTCAGCGTTGAATCTGATCATCCTCTCCGGTCAAGGGAGACCGATGAACATCCCCTTCGTTTGCACACTGATAACTTTTCCAGCGATGTTTTTCACGGTCCAATGCGTCGGATACCTGGCAATGCCCGCGGCCTTCTTCCGAAAGGATCCGCGAGGACGACGGGCCATGTCGCGCGTAGGCGTTCAAAGTATCGTGACGATGCGGATTCTTTGCGTCGTGCTCATTCTTGTGTTGTCGGCGGCAAGCGTCTTGTTACTCATGCTTTCGCATACGGAAGACAAGCCACCTCTTCACGCCATGCCCAGGTGAAGGCTCCCCATGATAACTCGCGAATGGCCACCGGACTCGACGTGCTCTCCGTGGCGATGTGGGAAACTCCCCGATAGGCTGCTTGGCAGGCCCCTCACATCGTCCCCTCTCTTGGGAGTTCACCATCGTGGCAGACGACATCGCTGGCATGGAAGCACGAATCGAGAAACTGGAAGCGGACAATCGGGAGCTGATGAGCGAAATGGCTGCCGTGCGGCAGTTGCTCGGCCTGAAGGACAAGCGCGCCTCCGAGTGTCAGCAGGTTGGGAACATGATGTCCGAAGGGGTTGTCTTCTGCCGCAGCCTCGAAGTGATCACGAAGCCTGGCCTGACCGGCGTCCGCATGGAGGCCACGGAGAACGGTGGAGTGATCTCCGTCATGGGGGCCGACGAAAAGGCACGCCTCAGTCTGAGGACGAATGCCGAGGGTGGGCTGATTCAGGTCTACGGCAACAATGGGGAAACTCACGCCACGCTGTGGTGCGAGGCGGGCGGCGGGGTGATCGCCAACTGCGACAATCAGGGACGTCCAACAACCTTCATGAGGTCCGGTCCCCAGGGCGGATTCCTGGGTCTCCAGGGAACCGACTTCCGGCCGCATGTGATCCTGCGGTGCGGCGAACTTGGCGGCTATGTTGAAGTCTCCGACATGGCTCAGAGCAACAAGGGACAGCTCGGCGTCAACCCGATGGGGGCGGGGTTGGTGGTGGGCCGCGATGGCAAGACGCTGGCCGCGATCGGAGCCGATTTTGAAGGGGGCATGGTTCTGATCGCCACGGGTGACGCCGAACCGCGAGTCACACTGAACGCGCTGCCGAACGGAGGTGCCATGGCGATCATGGCCAAGGATGGCGACACCCATTCGGTCACGATTCTGGCGACTCAATCGGGCGGAACCGTGACGGTTCACAACGCACTGGGCCTGGATGCGGTGAGTCTGCTGGCCACCGCTTCGGGTGGAAACGTCGATGTCGCGAATGCGGCGGGCAAAACCTGTTGCACGATGGGAGTCGACAAGCACGGTGGCAATCTCTCCGTCACATCAAACGAGGGCGTCATGAACATTTCCGCCGGCATTGGAGCCGACGGCGGACATGTTCATCTCTACTCGAACGAGGGGAAGCCGCGGGGGACGTTCGGCACCAAACCTTCGGGCGGTTCGCTGACGATCTTCGGCGAGGACCAGACGTCTGGCGTGGTGCTGCATGTCACCGAGAACGGCGGACTCGTCGGAACGACGGGGATTGACGGCGCGATGCTGACCGCCATGACGGGCGATCCCAAGGGGGGTGCGTTCGTGGCCTATGATCACGAGGGGACCGCGCAGTCCGTGATGAACGTCGGAGCCTTCGGCGGAAATGTGTGCGTCAACGCGACCGACGGCAAGCGCCGCGCCGCACTGTGGGTCATGGAGGAGGGCAGCGGCGTCGGCGTCTTCGATGCGGAGGGAGTCGCGAAGAGCGTCCTCGCCGACCGGCAACAGGGAGGGGGCCTGATCATTTACCGCGACAGTCTGCCGCTGGCAGTGATCAACGTCGACTCGGACGGAGGTCAGTTCACTCTGTTCGGCTCGAACGAAAACCCCACCGTCCGCCTCGCCTCCACGGAGCAGGGAGGGACCGTGGAAGTCTTCGACTCCCTGGGCAGCCCCAACGGAAGCCTGCCCTAGTCTTCCGAGCCTTCCGCAGAGCTTTGAGACCTCACCCCTGCCGCAGGTTTCTCTGTTCAATGAGAAAAGAGGAGACCTTCGGTCGGGCATTTCGGCGGGGTCGGGAGACCCGCGCCGAACAAGACCCGCGCCGAACAAGCGACCTCTATGAGGGGTGAGGCACTGAGCGAGTCAGCGTTCAGTTGAACGGGACTTCGTAGTAGACCTTCGGGGTTGTCGCTTCCACGTTTGTGGTCACGCGGTTCAGAAAGACCTCCGCCTGGCCGAGCGCGCTGTTTGTCGAGAAGTTGGTGGGGAGCCGGACCTCGTTGAAGTAGACGGTGAACCGGCCGAGATCTGCGTTGGAAAAGGTCCAGATACCGGTGTTGAGACGAGTGCCGAGGGGCGCCGAGAAGATGAGCGAGAACGACTCCTGCCGAATGCCGCGCGGACGTTTGGCCTGATGGCGGTCGCTGACGATATGCACCTTATCCAGCACCAGCTTTTTTCCCCCGACTTCAAACGTCTGACCAATGCAGGGCCGAAAGGTCTCGGCGGAGGCCGTCTTGACCTCAAGAGCGGTCGTGACCTCCTCAGACGCGGCGGCCTGCTTGAGAGCGCTCACCGCGAAAGCCGATGTCGCCGCCGTCGCTGCGACTCGTGTCACGAATTCTCGTCGTCCCATTGCACTGTGTGTGGTCATGATCGAATGCCCTTCAAAAGAAATGAATGGTGACCGGCCCGAATCTAAACGTCATGGAAAGCCATCGTCAATCCCATTCGGTTAGCTTTTGACAGGAGATTCAGCCAATTTGGAGGACCACCGCTTGGTAACTCTTGCGCCGCGGGAATGGTCCGGTTTGAAGTGCAGCGGAAGGCTCCAACTGTTGCAGAACAGGTCGCAATTTGAGGTCTTTTCGTTGGTCGATCGGAGGCCACTTGTCGGTTCGGATGCCAGTCTGCCGTGTCGCTGAGCACAAGGTCCAACTAGGCGACCCGCCGCAATCCTGCCGCCGACGCTGTCCGCCTCGTTGCCGTTGGCCGGGCTGCGAATGTAGACTCGCGTCCGGGAAATTGGTCGACGGGTGTCGGCGGTCATGGCGTGAAAGCTGGATCTTTTGATTGTCTCTGGTGGGGGATCGCCCGATGCGCTTCGAGACTTTGATTTTGACCGTGTTCGGAATCTCCATCGTGTATGTCGGTCTGGTGCTCTTCGTGGCGTACATCGCCCGGCGGTTGGAGTCGAAACTGATCGTGATGGGATTGCTGACGGCGGTTGCGGCCGTGGCCTACGGAAGCCTGGTCGGCGATCTGGGAATACAGGTGGCCACGCGGGAAATCTCGGGGCAGATGGGGATCTCGACCCACGTTTCGGGCGGAGCTCCGGCCGACATGTTGATGCGGCTCGGTGTGGTCCTGGTGTTGGCGGGAGTGGGTTTGGCCTGCTCGACGAAGTGTTGCCCCCCTTCCCCCGAGAACCGGAGTCCTCAGCCATGACCAATGCTTGCTGCCGGCTCACCCCGCAGGCTCTGCTGTGGTTCGGTCTGGTTCTGGTGTACTTCGTGCTTTACCCGCGGGATCTGTCCGCGCTGTTGGCTCCGGTGGAGTCGCTGTCGGGCGTGGCGGTGGTGCTGTTGGGAGTGACCACATCCGTCTCACCGTGGCTGTACGGGTTCGCGTCCGTCTGCGTCGTCGCGTGGACCGCGGTCTGCATCACCGATCGCATCGTCGGGAAGGACCGTCACACGAATTGAAGCCACCGCGTCACCAGCCGCGTCACTGTCCTCTGCCCGTTCACTTTTGACTTCACTCTCCTCCGTCTCCCTCCCGAATCAAGTTTTCCATCAACACGAAAGCCACGCCCAATGTCCGACAACTGGGAGATGTACTTTACGAACGTGGACGATGCCCCGGCGGCGATGCTGGTCGATCTGGGAATCGCACCGACGGTTCCCGATCCGGAGCGGCCGATGCTGCTGTGGATGTGGCTGCACTTGAAGTCGCCGAGCGACGAGGGATTCGCCGGCGACGAGGAAGAGCCGCGGCTGGTCGAGATCGAGGACTCGTTCATCGATGCGGTCGAACTGACGACCGGGGCGTTGCTCGTCGGAAGGATCACGACCTGCGGCCGGCGCGAGTTCTACTTCTACGCCAAGTCGTCCGAGGGGTTTGAAGACTCGGTGGCCGAGGCGATGGAAGCCTTCACCGATGACGGATACGAATACGAAACCGGCGAGCAGGAGGACGAGGAGTGGGCGCACTACACGGACGTCCTCTACCCCGAACCCGAGAACATGCAGGAGATCTTCAACCTGCGTGTGATCGAACAGTTGTCCGAGTCGGGCGATCCGCTCACGTCATCGCGGACGGTCGATCACTACGCGAACTTCGCGAATGAAGAGGATCGCGCGGCGTTCGTCTCCGCCGCCGAAACCGCCGGATTCAGCAAGTTATCCGAGGAACAAAGCGATGATGACGAGGACGAGCTTCCGTTCACCGTCACTCTGCAACGCGACCACGCCGTCGATTGGGATACCGTCGATGAAATGACGTTCACGCTGTTCGAGCTGGCCGGCGAACACAACGGCCAGTACGAAGGCTGGGGCTCGCCGGTGGTGACGGGTTGATGGTCGAAGGTTGAAGGTTGAAGGTTGAGGGTCAGAACGGGGGCGTCTTCTCTGACCATCAACGCTCGACCTTCAACCATCAACCTTTATCAAGAGGATTTGCTGCGATGAATCGACTTCTGCAACGTGTTCTATTGGTAAGCGTGGTCTTGATGGGAACGGCTGTCTCGGCGGCCGAGGTGCCGGACTTCAACGGTCAGGTGCTGCCATTGTTTCGCAAGTACTGCAACGGGTGCCACAACACGAAGGAGGCCGAGGGGGGGCTCGTGCTGGAGGATTACGCCCGCGCGATGAAGGGGGGCGAGAACGGAGCGGCGATTGTCGCGGGCAAGAGCGGCGAGAGTCGGCTCTGGAAGCAGGTGAGCGGTCAGGACGATCCCAAGATGCCGCCCGAAACGGCCGCTCAACCGACGCCGGCCGAGTTGGCGATCATCAAGGCGTGGATCGATGCCGGGGCGAAGGCTCCGGCGGGAGGACTGGCGGCGACGGGACTCGTCACGCCGAAGATCGAAGCGCAGGGAAAGGTTCGCGAGCCGATCACGTCGGTGGCGGCGTCGCCGAATGGAAAGTGGATCGCCGTCGCGCGGCCGCATGCGGTCGAAGTTTTGAACGCGGCGGATCGAGCGATCGCGAAGACGCTGACCGGGCAGACCGGGACGATCAACGATGTCAGCTTCTCGGCGAATGGCGAGTGGTTGTGTGTTGCCTCGGGGGAAACGGGTCTCGTCGGCGAAGCGACGTTGTGGACGACGGCTGACTGGTCGCGGGGCCGAGTGGTGCAGGGGCATCGCGACTCGATCTATGCCGCGCAGCTCAGCCCCGATGCAGCGACGCTCGCGACCGCCAGCTATGACCGCGATGCGGCAACGTGGGACGTGGCGAGCGGTCAGTTGCTGAAAACGTTTGTCGGACACAACGACGCCGTGTACGGACTGGCCTTCGCGCCGAATGGCAAGCTGCTGGCGACGGCCAGCGGGGATCGAACGGTCAAACTGTGGGACGTGGCGACGGGCCAAAGACTCGATACGTTCTCGCAGCCGTCCAAGGATCAGAGCACGGTCGCGTTCAGCCCGAACGGCCGGTTTGTGGCGGCTGGAGGAGTGGACTGTCGCGTGCGCATCTGGCAGGTGAGCGAATCGGCCAAAGAGGGGACGAACCCGATTCTGTATGCCCGCTTCGCGCACGAGGGACCGATCCTCAAAGTCGCCTTCTCGCCCGATGGACGGCTGCTCGCTTCGTCGTCGGAGGATCGGCGGATCAAGCTGTGGGAGACGAAGACGTTCACCCAGGTCGCCGTGCTCGAACGACAACAGGACTGGGCCGCCGCGATCGCGTTCACGTCGGACAGCCGGCAACTGCTTGCGGGAAGAATGAACGGGGCGCTGACGGTTTATCCGCTCGATCCGAAGTGGGGCGATTCGGCGGTGGAGTTGGAACCGCTGAGTGAGACAGTCGCCTCGACGAACGATCGCGCGGGTGAGAAGAGCGTCTCGCTGAGCGAGGTCGAACCGAACGACGGACCGGCGACGGCAACGCCGCTCGCGCTGCCCGGCATCGTGAAGGGGGAGTTCCAGCGTCCGGCGAACGACAAAGGTTCCGATCCCGACTTTTATCGGATCGAAGCCAGGGCGGGGCAGGTCTGGATCATCGAGACGAATGCGGGACGTAGCGGCTCGCTGGCCGACACCAAGCTCGAAGTGCTGCACGCCGACGGGCAGCCGGTTCTGCGCGCGCTGCTGCAGGCGGTGCGCGACTCGTGGATCAACTTCCGGCCGATCGATTCGTCGTCGGCCGATGTGCGGCTCGAGTTCTGGGAGGAGATGGATCTCAACCAGTACCTCTACATGCAGGGTGAGGTCTGCAAGACGTTTCGGGCTCCGCAGGGACCGGACTCGGGTTATCAACTGTATGCGCTCGGCGGCAAGCGGCGCGATTACTTCGACACCAGTGCGACGGCTCACGCGAAGGAAGAGCCGTGCTACATCGTCGAGGCGTATCCACCCGGCTCGAAGATCGTGGACAACGGCCTGCCCGTCTTTCCGCTCTACTACTCGAACGATGACGACGCGGAGCGGAAGCTGGACAAGGACTCGCGTCTGGCGTTCACGATCCCGGCCGACGGGACGTACCTCGTGAAGGTGAGCGACGTGCGGGGGTTCACCGGCGACAAGCACCACTACACACTGACCGTTCGTCCGCCCAGGCCCGACTTCGGTCTGACCATCAACACCCTGAATCCGAAGGTTCCGGCCGGCAGCGGCCAGCGACTGAAGTTCACGCTCAGCCGGATCGACAACTTTGAGGGAGATGTGCGGATCGACATCGCCGGACTCCCTTCCGGGTTCTCGGCCTCGTCGCCGGTGGTCATCGCGGCGGGACACGTGGAGACGAACAGTGTGCTGACCGCGGCGAAGGAGGCCCCCGAACCGAAGAAGGAGGATTGGGAACGGGCGACCGTCCTGGCGACCGGCCTCGTCGATGGTCGGCTGGTCACGAAGACCATCGGTTCGCTGGGTGAGATCAAACTCGAAAAGCCCCCGCAAATCCGGGTGATCGTGTTGCCGGACAATCCCCAATACACGGCGGCCGACGGCGGACTGGTCATCGAACCGGGAACGACCATCACGGCGAAGATCGTGATCGAGCGGAACGGTTTCGACGGCGACGTGAAGTTCGACGTGGACAACCTGCCTCACGGAGTCATCGTCGACAACATCGGACTGTCGGGCGTCCTGGTCCGCGCGATGGAAACCGAACGGCAGATCTTTCTGACCGCCCGGCCGTGGGTTCCCGCGACCAGCCGCTGGATTCACGCGGTGGCTCAGGTTCAGGGGAACCAGGCGTCTCCCGAGGTCAGGCTGCACGTTTCCGGGAAAGGTGAAGTCGCGGCGAAGTGAGGCTTGGCGTTTGCGAGCAGAACACTGATTTTCGCTGAACTTCACTCATCGGAATCAGCGAAGATCAACGTCCATCGGCGTTCGTGCAAGCTCTGCTCATACCATTCCTTCCGTGTTTTCCGTGGTGAATCGTCCGTGCTCGGGTTCTCTTCGGTTTTCTTCGCGTGCGGCTCCCGATACAGTCCTGCCCGAAAACCGGGGTGGCGTGTCCAACAAAACGTGCGGGAGCGGCGTAGGCTGCCCGCCGGTTTCCCGGTTCCACAGAGATGATCCGTTCCTGATGATGTCCCGCCGTTTTTGAGGTTTGCATGATCTCCGTACAGAATCTGATGCCGCTGGTCCTGGCGGCCGACGAAACGACCATTTCGGGGACTCCCGGTCAGTGGATGGCTGTGGTGGGGGTGGGGCTGCTGCTGCTGCTGGGTCTGATTGTGTTCACCTACACGACGAAGACCGGGATCATTGCCCGGGCGACGACGAAAGAGGCGGTTCGCCAGCCGGTGTTTCTGCTGTGCATGGCCCTCGCCCTGGTGATTCTGGCGATCAACACCGTGCTGCCGTTCTTTTCGCTCGGCGACGACGTGAAGATGCTCAAGGACTGCGGCCTGGCGACGATCCTGATCTCGGGACTGCTGATCGCCGTCTGGACTGCCAGCACCAGCGTGGCCGACGAAATCGAAGGCAAGACGGCGATGACGCTCCTCTCCAAGCCGATCAACCGCCGTCAGTTCGTGCTCGGCAAGTATCTCGGCATCGTGCAGGCGGTGTTGTGGTACATGCTGCCGATCACGATCGTCTTCCTGCTGCTGATCTACTACAAGGTGGCCTATGACGCGAAAGAGGGGAGCCAGGAAGCGCCCGACTTCGCCAAGCGCATGGGCGAGGTGGTTCAGGTGCTCCCCGGACTGATTCTCCTGTTTCTGGAGATCGCGGTTCTGGCGGCGGTGAGCGTGGCGATTTCGACCCGGCTGCCGATGGTCGTGAACCTGACGAGTTGCTTCGCGATTTTCGTGGTCGCGCACCTGACCGGGATTCTGGTGCAGACCAGCGTGGTGAAGAATGAGTTCGTGTTGTTCTGGGCGCGACTGATCGCCACGGCGCTACCGGGGCTGGAGTTTTTCAACATCACGGCGGCGGTGGCAACGGGCTCCATGGCCCCGCCCGATTACATCGGTTACTCGGCCTTGTATTGCGGCTGCTACTGCGCGGCGGCAATCCTGTTCGCATTCATTCTGTTCGAGGAACGCGACCTGGCCTGATGGGCCGGGCGACGATGTTCCCCGCCGACCCGCAGCGTCCGCTCGATCGATTTTTTCGTTTCGCCAGGTGACTGCGGCGCGATACAGTTCCGGTCGTGAATCCGTGCGGGTCCGGCAAGCCGCGACGTGGCGTCGGCTTCAATTCAATCCCCTCGGGGTGGATGCCGATGCCTGACGAAACCGTATTCCGGATTCCACCGATTCGCGCACGGACGCCGAGCCCGCTTTCTCTTTCGCATCGGCGATCATCGTGGCGACCAGCGCACCCAGTTCCCTCGACAAAATCTATTCCCGGCGCGATCTGTTTCGAGGCCCCGCGCGACTGGCGTGGGTCTGGTCGATCCTGGCCGTGCTGCTGCTGCTGCCATTTGTCATGGTCTGCGGGCTCTTCGCGGGATTGATGATCGAACGGGGTCACTTGTCCGTGGAACTGCCCCGCGCGGACGTGCCGCGGTTTACCGCATTGACGGACTTGCCGGCGGGTGTCGGCGTGACGAGGCCGGTCCCGCTGAGGCCGCCGGGGGGCGAAGGGGGTTTCGGGGAGGGTGTCGCAGCGACAGATCCGGTGGCCGAGCCCGAGAACTTCGTGCATGTGAGTTTCCCCGAATACGGCATCCTTCCCGCCGTGTGGCATTCGCGCGACCGCTGGTGGGGGCCAGGTCTAGCGTGGCTGTTTCGCCGCTGCGAGTGGCTGCAGTCGAATGTGCTGGCGACGATTTCGCTGCTCGTGGTCGGACTGTTGCTGGCGACGGCTCGCGCGTGGTGTCTGGCGCGTCACCGGCGCGAGTGTCTGCGAGCGGCTCGGGAGGCCGTGTCGGCTCCGCGGCGCAACCTGCATCGTCAGGTCTTGCGTCTCGGTCCGGAGGATCTGGACGGGACGGGTCTCAGTCTCGCCGAACGCCTGTTCACCACCGAGACCGAGGACGTGCGGCGTGGCCTGGCGGTGTGGATCGAGCGCGACACGCGCTATCCGCTCGAACTGGCCTGTCTGGTGGCGGTCGTGCTGAGCATTCAACCGTTGCTGGCGGCGCAGACGCTGCTGCTCGGCGGAGCGACGTGGTACATCCTCGATACCAATCGGCGGCAATCGGAACAGCGTCGTCGTCTGGCGGCCGATCGCGCGGCGAGCGAACTGCAAGTGATGGTCGATGACTTTCGCACGGCGCGGCTGGTGCGCGGCCTGGGTATTGAGCAGTCCCAGCACGGTCAGTTTGCCGCGCAGCTTCTGCGTCATCACGATCTGGCCGTGAAGGAGGATTCCGCGACAGAAGTCGCGACCCATCCCCGCACACTGGTCGTGTTCGCGGCTTGTATCGTCGCGGCCTTTCTGTTGTTTCTGTTGGCCATGAAGGTCTTGATGCAGCAGGGCGAATTGACGGCGGCGACCGGCGGCACGTTCGTCGTCGCCTGGGTGCTGGCCATCGCCACGGTGAAGGCGTTGCGGCAGCGCCTGACCGCGCGGCACGAAGCGGCCGTCGCGGCCGAGAGCATCCACAGATATCTCGAACAGATTCCGGCGGTGGGTCAGGCGGTGGGAGCGAAATTCTTGCAGCCGCTCGCCCGGACGCTGCACTTCGATTCCGTGACTTATCGCCTGCCGCACGGTCGCGCGCTGCTCGACGGACTCGACCTCAAGCTCGAAGCGGGGCGCACGTACTCGCTGATCTCGGTCGATCCGCTGGAGGCGCGTTCGCTGGTGTCGCTGCTGCCGCGCTTCATCGAACCACAGCAGGGGCGGGTTCTGTTCGACGGTGAGGACATTGCGTGGGCGACGCTCGAATCGTTGCGGGCCGAGACGGTCTTCATCGGAGCCGACGATCCGCCGTTGGCCGGCTCGGTGCTCGACAACCTCCGCGGCGGTGGCGAGTACACCCTGCAACAGGCGACCGATGCCGCGAAGACGACGCATGCGCACAACTTCATCGTCAAATTGTTCAACGGTTACGAGACCGTGCTGACGGGGCGCGATGACTCCCTCGATGCGGGCCAGCGATTCCGGCTGGCACTGGCCCGCGCGATCCTGCGCGACCCGGCCGTGCTCATCATCGAAGAGCCCCGCGAGAATCTGGACGAAGACACGAAGGCCCTGCTGGCCGATGCCTACGACCGGATCTGCGTCAACCGCACGGTCTTCTTCCTGCCCGGTCGCCTCTCGACGGTGAGACGATCCGACGAGGTCGTCGTGTTGCACGAAGGCAAAGTCGCCGCGATCGGACCGCAGTCGAGACTGGTCAACCTCTCTACGATCTACCGCCACTGGGAGTACCTGCACTTCAACGAGTTCCGGAGTCAGGAATGAAAGGCAGTGGGTGGTGGGCAATGGGCAGTGGGTAGGATGAAAACTACGCCGTTGCTGACCACTACCTACTGCCCACTACCCACTGCCCACTGCCCACTGCCCACTACCCACTACCCACTACCCCCTCTCATGTTCCTCGGCATTGAAATCGGCGGCACGAAGTTGCAGCTCGGCGTGGGCCGGGGCGACGGCTCGGAGTTTGTCGCGTTTGAGCGGCGGGCGGTCGACATCGCGCGCGGCGGGGAGGGAATTCGCGAGCAGATCCGCTCGGTGGGGCGAGACCTGCTCGCGGCCCATCGCATCGAGCGGATCGCCTACGGATTTGGCGGACCGGTTCTGGGCGCGAAGGGCCTCGTCCAGAAGAGCCACCAGGTGGCGGGCTGGGACAACTTCCCGATCGTCGAATGGACCGAGTCGGAATTGGGCGTGCCGACGTTTCTCGGCAACGACTGTGATGTGGCCGCGCTGGCCGAAGCCTGTTTCGGCGCGGGCCGCTCGGCGCGCAGCGTCTTCTATACCACCGTCGGCACGGGGATCGGAGGCGGCCTGGTCTTGAACCGCCAGATTCACGGCACGGATCGACCGGCCGCGGCCGAGATCGGGCACCTGCGTCCCGGTCTCGACGCGACGAGTTCGTCGCACACGGTCGAGTCGCTGGCGGCGGGACCGGGGATCGCACTCGCCGCGCGAGCCGGTCTGACCCGGTTGCTCGAACGGGAACCTCACTCGAACGACCTGCGCGATCTGCTCGCGCGGTGTCAGGGGGATCTCGATCGGCTGGCGACGAAGGAGATTGGCGAGGCGGCCGTGGCCGGGAATCGGCTCGCCCGCGAACAGTATGTCGCGGCGACGCGCGTCCTCGGCTGGGCCATCGCCCAGGTGTTGACGCTGGTGGCGCCGGAGGTCGTCATCGTGGGAGGCGGCGTGTCGCTGGTGGGCGAAGAGGTGTTCTTCGCTCCGCTGCGGGCGGCCGTCCGGCAGTACGTCTTCCCGCCACTCGCCAACTCGTACCGTTTGGAGCCTGCCGCGCTGGGCGAGAGCGTGGTGGTCCACGGCGCGCTGGCGCTCGCCCGGCAGAGCGGATGAATCGCCGCGTCAGGCGGCCTTCTTCGCCGCGGTGACCGGCGGTGCCTCGACGGCGGAATCGTCGGCAGCCACGTACTGAGCGACGACATCGGCGAGGATCGCCCGCGATTCGAGCAGGTTCGCGTGAACGGCTCGTTCAAGTTGTGCGACGTGCCGCTTGACCGCGGCGGGCTGGATCGGTTCGCGCTCCGCGCAGAAGATCTTGTCGTGGACCTTTCGGGCGCACTTCTCGTTGCCGTAGAAGAGTTCCTCGTACATCTTTTCGCCCGGACGCAGGCCCGTGAACGCGATCTCGATGTCCTCGGGATACCTCAGGCCGCACAGCGTGATCATGTCCTTCGCCAGATCGACGATCCTGACCGGTTCGCCCATGTCGAGAATCAGCACCTGGCCCGACTGACCCACGGCCCCCGCCTGCAGGACGAGCTGCACCGCTTCGGGAATCGTCATGAAGAAGCGCGTCATGTCGGGGTGCGTCACCGTCAGCGGTCCCCCTTCCAGAATCTGGCGGCGGAACGTCGGCACGACGCTGCCCGCCGAGTTCAACACGTTGCCAAACCGCACGGTGATGAACTGCGTCTTGGATTGAGTGGCCACCGCCTGCAGGTACTTTTCAGCAACGAGCTTCGTCGAACCCATGACGCTCGTCGGACGGACGGCCTTGTCGGTCGAGATCATCACGAACCGCTCGACGCCGAACCGGTCGGCCAGATCGACGGCCGATTTGGTCCCCAGCACGTTGTTGCGGATGGCAATCTGCGCGTTGTGCTCCATCAGCGGCACGTGCTTGTACGCGGCGGCGTGGAACATCAGTTCGGGGAGATGCTGACCGAGCACCCGGCCCATCGTCACCTGATCGTTGACGTCCGCGATGACGAAGTGCAGTTCGACGCCAACCGCGTCGAGCGACGCGAATTCCTGCTCGATCTGAAACATCCCGAACTCGGACTGATCGACGAGAATCAGTTTCGTCGGTTTGAAGTCGATGATCTGCCGGCAGAGTTCCGAGCCGATGCTTCCCGCCGCACCCGTGACGAGCACCGTGTGATCGGTGATGTAACCGGCGATCCCGTCCATGTCGAGCCGCGTCGGCTCGCGGCGCAGCAGGTCCGAAATGGTGACGTCGCGCACGGTCAGCTTCACGCGACCGTTGACGATCTCACCCAGCGCCGGAATGACGTAGGCCCTCAGCCCCGCCTCGTGACACAGTTGGCACAGGTCGCGGACGATCGTGCCCGGGACACTGCTCGGAATGAGCAGATAGCCGGCCGACAGCCGCTGGGCGATGCGGGGCACCCCCTTGAAGCTGGAGACCACCGGAATACCGCCGATCAACGAGCGGGCGATCCCTCCGGTGGTGTCGATCAACCCCACGATCTGGAACTCGGGAACCGACACGCGAATCGAACGCAACAGGCCGATCGCGTCCTTGTCGGCACCGTAGATCAGCGCAAGCTTCTTCTCCGATTGATCGGCCGAGTCGGTCCGTTCGATCCCCAGTCGAATCGCCGATCGCAACAGCGACGTGGCCAGGACCGTCATCACCCAGTCGATCAGAATGATCGACCGGTGCAGTCCGGGCGAGATCACCGCCAGCGAGTTCAGCACATAGATCGTGGTGGATGCGGCCAGCGCGATCGCGGCCACATAGACGATGTCGGAGAGCGAAGTATACCGATGCCGCCGGCGCCACTCGCGCGCCAGCACGAAGCTGGTGCATTTGATCAACAGGGCGATCGGCAGCCAGGTCTGGAACTCGAACTGCGACTCGGCGGAAAGCTGCAGGTCGAACCGCAGGGCAAACGCCGCCGCCAGACTGCACGCATACAGCACGGCGTAGATCGGCAGCGAGTACAGCAGTCGATACTTCATGAAGGACGTCTCGGGCAGAGCGGACCGCTCATCGTCGGAAACAACCGGGAAATGATGGACTCATCGACGGCCCGTCCCGCGAATCCGAGGTCTCCTCGGGAAAGACCTGCGTGGGATCGGACTGTCGCCAAATAGTGGAATTGCCACAGAAAGGAATTGCGACCGGGAGTGGGCGGGCGGTCTGTATCGGATCATCGAAATACTGTCCAGATCAGTCCGCAGTGATGCGGTGCCCGGAGGCACGGTTCGCTGGTTCGCTCCAAGTCATCTCGCCTCATTGTCGGAAATGATGTACAGCGAGGCCCGGCGCGGAGTGTCTTCGCGTCGAAGGGTTTGAGAGTACTGAGCCGGGGGAAGCCAGGATGACGACCACAAACGGACGAAGTGGAAACAAGTGGCGTGGCGCGGGTTGGACGCTGGCGATCGTCGTCGGCCTCCTCGCGGGTAGGCAAAGCTCGGCCGCAGAGTTACTGACGCTCGACGGCGCGAGCCCCACACTGACGTTCTCGGACACTGTGGGAACAACCCACGAATGGCACATCTTCGGCAACCATGCCGGCCTCGACCTTCAAAACGTCGGAGGCGGGTTCCCGTTTCGGATCAGCCCGACCACCTTGACCGACAGCCTGTGCATCGCGGCGGGCGGTCGCATCGGCTTCGGCACGCCGAATCCGCTGGCCAACCTGCACGTCTCCACCAATGACCTCGTCCCCTCGCTGCGACTGCAATCGACCAACGCAGGTGGATCCCGCATCTGGGATTTGCGTGCCAGCGCGGGAGGCTTCAGTCTGTTTGATGTCAGCAACAGCAATGCGGCTCCGATCGGGGTCCAGTCGGGCACGCCGTCGAACACGCTGTTTCTCGCCAACTCCGGCAATGTGGGGATCGGCACGGGAGCTCCCGACGCGAACACCCGGTTGGACGTTCGGTCCGGCCTGACCAACGGCCTGATGCTGAAGCGCGTCGATGCGAGTCCCCATTTCCTGCGCGTGGAAAACACGGCGGGTATCTTTCGAGCGGGTGTTCAGGGAAACGGTGACGCTCAGTTCGGTGTGCTCTCACCCGGCAAGGGCCTGAACCTGCTGGCGGGAGGCTCGTCGAAGATGACGATCAATGCCGCTGGTCAGGTGAGCTTTGGCAACCCGCCTCCTACCGTTCCCGCAACGGATGCGATGATGACGGGCACCGGCGCACATCTCACCACAGGCGGTGTGTGGACCAATAACTCCAGCCGCGCCGCGAAGCAGGACATCGAGCCGATCACCAGCGAAGAGGCGCGCGACACCGTGCGCGCACTCCAACCGGTTGGCTACCGCTACAAGACTGAACTCGACGAACGCTACGTCGGCTTCATCGCCGAAGACGTCCCCGAACTGGTCGCCTCGCGCGACCGCCAGGGCCTCGCCGCAATGGACATCACCGCCGTCCTCACCAGGGTCGTCCAGGATCAGGACCGAGAACTGATTGCAGAACGGCAGCGGAATGACAAACAAGAACGGTTGATCGAGTCCCTGATGCGGCGTTTGGCCGATCTTGAGCAGCGTGCCGACGGCACGTCACTGGCGAAGTAGGTCTTGGCATCTCCCGCCTTTGTTGTGCGCGGTTCCGCCGATCCCGTACAGAGATTCGAAGCAGGTTTTCCGCTTCACTTTCAGAGAACGTTTGAAGAGCAAATCTGCGATCGGGCCATTTTGACGGTGTCGGAAAACCGCGCCGACCAAAGCCTGGCTGCCTGCCAGACAGGACGCGGCCTCGGACATTCTTGGGCTTGCGCAAGCGGTTTCGAGGTTCATTTCCAATGCCAGTGCGAGCCGCTAAATTGGGGGAGGGCTTTGCGCGACAGCGTCGTCGTGATCGTTGTCCAAGGCCCATAGTCCATTCGTATCAAAGAGGGTTCTTCGTGAGAAAATTGAGTTGTCTGCAAATGTTGGAATCAGGCTTCAGGATTCTGCGTCAGGTCGTCCCTGTGGGGGCCGCCGTCTTGATCGGTTCGCTGGCCACCGGTTCAGCGCACGCGCAAAATGTGACGGGAGAACAGGTGACCCTGACGAGCGCGACCCCGCAAGTTACGTTCATCGACAATGTTGGTCCCGATACGCGTACTTTTCGATTCTTGGGATTCGATGCCGATTTCCGATTCGAAGATATCACTGCACAAACAATCCCGTTTTTGATTTCTGGTGGTGCGCCAACGGGCAGTATCCGAGTTGGTGCGACTGGGCAAGTGGGGATCAATAATTTTTTCCCGGACGCGAATTCGCAGTTGGACGTTCGGTCCACCCTGCTCAACGGCCTGTTGCTGAAGAGTACCACGTCGAGCGGCCACTACCTGCGCGTGGAGAACGCCGAAGGCGTCTTCCGATCGGGTGTTCAGGGGAATGGCGACGCGCAGTTCGGTGCGCTCGGTTCGACGAAGGGACTGAACCTGCTCGCGGGGGGCTCGTCCAAAATGACGATCAATGCCGCGGGCCAGGTGAGCTTTGGCAACCCGCCTCCCACCGTCCCCGTGACTGACGCGATGAACACGTCCACCGGTGCGCATCTGACTGTCGCCGGCGTCTGGACCAATAACTCCAGCCGCGCCGCGAAACAGGACATCGAACCGATCACCAGCGAGCAGGCCCGCGACACCGTGCGAGCACTCCAACCGATGACCTACCGCTACAAGGTGCAGCCGGAGGAACCGTACGCCGGCTTCATCGCCGAGGACGTGCCGGTGTTGGTGGCCACCAGCGACCGCAAAAGCCTCGCCGCGATGGACTTCGTCGCCGTCCTGACCAAGGTTGTGCAGGATCAGGACAAGTTGCTGGAGGACGAACGCAAGCTGAACGCCGAACAACGACAAGAACTGGACCAGCAGCGGCAGGTCAGTACGCAGCAGCAGGAACTTCTCACCGCTCAGCAAGCCGCACTGGCGGCATTGACCAAGCGTCTGGTCGACCTCGAACAGAAGTCTGCCGGGAAGTAGCGGCCGGCACGATGAGAGACCGAAAAGCGACCCGGACGCTTCAGCGTCCGGGTCGCTGTGCCATCAGTTCTGCGGTGCCTGGCCCCGAGCCTGGATTATTCATGGCTCCTCGTGAAACCGTCGCAGCCTGCATGTAGCTGAGTTCGCAAGAACTCAGCCCAACTCACGAAGAAGAACTGAGTTCTTGCGAACTCAGCTACGAGGCCATGAATAATCCGGGTGAGCGAGCAACCACAGCGAAAATCGTCTACGATCTCGGCCCGTCGTGTTCGATTGTCGCTGTCGTCTGAGACATCGGGCCTGCCATGCCTGAAGAGCATTTCCCCACCGACGATGACTCTCCGCCGGTCGATGCCGAGCGTGAACTGCTCGATGTGATCCGGTTGAATCTCGTGCCGGGAGTCGGTCCGCGCACGTATCAACTGCTGCTCGAACGGTTCGGGTCGCCGACGGGAATTCTGGCGGCGACTGTCACAGAGTTGCAGCAGGTCTCCAACGTCGGGCCGAAGCTGGCGATGTCGGTCGTCACGCACGGGACAGAGCAGGCGGCGCGCGAGGAACTCGAACGGGTTCGCGCGGCTGGCGTCTCGCTCTTCGTGCGCGAGCGGGACGGATATCCGCCCGCACTGGCGCGCATCCCCGATCCGCCGACCGTGCTGTACTGTCAGGGATCGCTGTTGCCATCCGATCAGTTGGCGGTGGCCATTGTCGGGTCGAGACACTGCACCGCGTATGGCCGTCAGCAGGCGAACCGGCTCGCACAGGCGCTGGCTCGCGCGGGGATCACGGTCGTCAGCGGGTTGGCGCGCGGAATCGATGCGGAGGCTCACAAGGGAACGCTCGAAGCGGGAGGCCGCACGATCGCCGTCTGCGCAACGGGACTCAACACGGTCTATCCGCCGGAGCACGTCGAGCTGGCCGAACTCGTCAAGCAGCACGGTTGTCTGTTGAGCGAATCGTCGATGGATCAGGCTCCCAAATCGGGCCTGTTCCCCCAGCGGAATCGCATCATCAGCGGCTTGTCGCTGGGAGTCGTTCTGATCGAGGCGGGCCGCAACAGCGGTGCCCTGCACACCGCCCGGCATGCGATGGAGCAGAACCGCGACGTCTTCGCGATGCCCGGTCGGGTCGACTCCGAGGCGAGCCTCGGTTGCCTCGACCTGATCCGCGACGGCGCGATCCTGATTCGCGGAGTGGACGACGTGCTGCAAGCCCTCGGCCCGCTGGTCTCGCCCGTGCAGCGGACCGCCGCCGAAACGGTCCACAAGCCCGCCGAGTTGCTGCTCTCCGATCAGGAACGGCTCATTCTCAATCTGGTGTCGGCGGAGCCGGTTCCCGTCGATGAAGTCCTGCGCACAGCCGCCATCGAAGCCTCGCGAGTCCTCTCCACGCTGACGGTCCTCGAAATGCGGCGCCTTGTCCGGCGCTTGCCCGGCGGATTCGTGGCCAGGTACTGACACTGAGCAACCACGGAATGCCCAGCGCGGCCTTGAGCCGCAACCAAAATCTGGAACAGAAGGGAACGAAGGGAACAAAGGAACACCTTCGTCACGCGGCTTCGGCAAGACCGTCTGAATTTGAAGGATCGCTGCACCCTTCGTGACCTTCCTTCGCTTCTGTTCAAAATCTTCGCGGCTCGCGTAGAAACAAAACGTGAGTCGTACGAAAGCTCACGGAAAGACGAAGTGGGGATGCAACGAGCCGTCGCGGCCAATTCCATCACCGAGTCGAGCCTGAATGAACGGTACGATCTACTCATTCACATTGACTTTCTGGCTTTCCTTCCGTGTCCTACCGTACTACTAACGTTTCGTTTCTTGTTGGCTTGCGCAAATTCTTCTGCTTCAAAGTAGCCTTCATCGCTCCGCGTGAAGTCAGCCGATCGTGATTGGACCCCGGCAACACCAATCGGCGCC